>NZ_JBFAWH010000058.1:0-28501 GCF_040680235.1 Streptomyces sp. NPDC052101 | reverse complement strand
CACCATGGACGCCTTTTTCGCGTACGTCGAGGACGACGGCGGCGCCTTCCGGCTGGTCTTCGAGTCGGCGCGCGCGTGGCCGCCCCTTTGCCGTACCGGAGGTGTTACTTCGCGGACAGCTCCGCCGCCACCAGCTCCGCGATCTGCACCGCGTTCAGCGCGGCGCCCTTGCGGAGGTTGTCGTTGGAGAGGAACAGGGCGAGGCCGTGGTCCACCGTCTCGTCGCGGCGGATACGGCCGACGTACGACGGGTCCTGGCCGGCCGCCTGCAGCGGGGTCGGGATGTCGGAGAGGGCGACGCCGGGAGCCCCGGCCAGCAGCTCGGTGGCGCGCTCGGGGGTGATCGGGCGGGCGAAACGGGCGTTGATCTGGAGGGAGTGGCCGGAGAAGACGGGCACGCGCACACAGGTGCCGGAGACCTTCAGGTCCGGGATCTCCAGGATCTTGCGGGACTCGTTGCGCAGCTTCTGCTCCTCGTCGGTCTCGTTCAGACCGTCGTCGACGATCGAGCCCGCCAGCGGGAGCACGTTGAAGGCGATCGGCCGCTTGTAGACCGCCGGCTCGGGGAAGTCGACCGCGGCGCCGTCGTGGGTCAGCTTGTCGGCATCGGCGACGACCTTCTGCGCCTGGCCGTGCAGCTCGGCCACGCCCGCGAGACCGGAGCCGGACACCGCCTGGTAGGTGGCGACGACCAGTGCTTCGAGGCCCGCCTCCTCGTGCAGCGGCTTCAGGACCGGCATCGCGGCCATCGTGGTGCAGTTCGGGTTGGCGATGATGCCCTTGGGGCGGTCGGCGACCGCGTGCGGGTTCACCTCGGAGACGACCAGCGGGACCTCGGGGTCCTTGCGCCAGGCCGAGGAGTTGTCGATCACTACGGCGCCCTGGGAGGCCACCTTCTCGGCCAGCGCCTTGGAGGTCGCGCCACCGGCGGAGAAGAGGACGATGTCCAGGCCGGTGTAGTCGGCGCTCGCCGCGTCCTCCACCGTCACCCCGTCCAGCACGGTGCCGGCCGAGCGGGCGGAGGCGAACAGGCGCAGCTGCGTGACCGGGAAGTTCCGCTCCGTGAGGATCCTGCGCATGACCGTGCCGACCTGACCGGTGGCTCCGACGATTCCGACCCTCACAGCGACTCCCTCTTTGTGTCTCTTCCACGACCAGGTGCTTGACCGGGGCGTTTCCATCATGCGGCCGACCCCGGTCCACCTGTCCAATTCTTTGCGATGCGTGCCCGAGGAGTGGGACAGGCTCACCCGGCGGACGGTTCCGTCCCCGCGCCGTACACCCCGTCGAGCCGGAGATGTTCCCCCGCCCGGGGCCCCGCGCCGCAAGCTGTGCTGTCGTGCCCCTGCCCGTCCGGACTCCGGCCACGCGCGGTGTGACGTACGCCTCCGAGAAGGCGGCCGAACGTTTCCGTCCCCTCCGGCGTCGTAGGGACGACGCGTGAGGGGGTGGCCTGTGCTGCGCGGAGGGACGCGCCGCGACCAGGTGTCGCACACGGCCGGTACGGACGACCGTACCGGCGACGACCCGCTGGACGCGGACCAGGAACGCCGGGTGCGGGCGGTGCTCGCGCTCGGCGGGGTGCCGCAGTCGGACCTGCCGGACGGGGTGCAGCAGGTACGGCTGCGGCTGCTGGAGCGGACCGCGAGCGGCCGGGAGGCGCCGCGGGACGTGTCGGCGTGGGCGGCGGTGGTCGCCTCCCGGCTCGCCATGGACTGGCACCGGGCCAGGCGGCGCCAGGACCGGCTGGGGGAGCGGCTGGCCGCGCTGCGCGAGCCCGCGCACCCTTCCGGCGAGGAGACCAGCCTGCTCTCCCTCGCCGTGGCCCGGGGCCTGGACGAACTGCCCGCCGCCCAGCGGCAGGTGCTCGTCCTGCGCTTCTTCGCCGACCTGCCCGTGCGGGCCATCGCCGAGGAACTGGGCATCCCCGAGGGCACGGTCAAGAGCAGACTGCACTCGGCGGTCCGCGCGCTGCGCGACCGCCTGCACGAGGACGAGGTGGTGTGACGTGACCGCCGGACAAGGGGGCGCGCGGGGCGCGGGAAGCGCCGGGGAGTACGACGGCATGGACGCCCTGATGGCCGCGATCACCGGGGAACAGGTGCCGGAAGAGGCCCGCCGGGACCGCGCCTTCCTCGCCGAGCACCGGGCGGCCGAGGCCGATGTGGCGGTGCTGAAGGAGCAACTGGCCCGGATCGCGGAGGCGTTGACGGGGGAGACGGCCATGGCCGAGGTGGCCATGGCGGAGGTGGCCATGGAGGAGGCGGAGACCGAGGACGGTCCTCGGCCGGTGCCGCGCCCGCGCCGTGTCGCGCGCCCGGCGAGGCCCGGCCGCCGCCCCCCGCGGCCGGGCCGGTCCTCGGGGCCGCGCCGGGCGGTGCGGATCGCCCTCGGGGCGCTCGCCGGGGCCGCGGCCTGCGCGCTGGTCCTCGGGTTCGGCTGGCTGGTGACGCACTCCGGCGCTCAGCAGAACGACAGCGCGCGCGCCGCCGACAAGGCCGTGCGCGAGCCCCCGGCCAGGGTCTCCGGGGACGGCGGAGCGCCCGCCGACCCGGCACTCGACCTGGCCTGCTCCAGGCTGGTCGTGGAGGGCACGGTGGCCGGGGTGGAGCCGCAGCGGCCGTCCCCCTGGTCGAAGATCACGCTCACCGTGATCCGCTCCTACAAGCCGGCGCACGGACCGGCCGAGGTCGGCTTCCTGCTCGACGGCGGCGCGCACCCCGCCCCGCGCAAGGGTCAGCACGTGCTGGTCCGGGTCGGCCTGGGGCAGCGCAACGCGAGCCTGTGGGCCGTCGGAGACACCCGTGTGGCCGTCGACCGGGCCTGGATCACCGAGGCGCTGCCCGAGTCCCGGCACACGGCCTGCCCGTCGGACGGGTCGTCCTGAGGACGGCAGGGGCGGATGTCCCCCGGACACCCGCCCCGCACCGCGGTCACCGCGGACTACGGCGTGACCTTCCCCATCCGCACGCCGCCGGCGCCCGCGACCTGCCCGGTCACCGTGGCCGAGTCACCCGTGCCCGGCTTGACCGGGGCGGAGTCGTCGACCGTGACGGTGCCGAGCGTGGGGGAGAAGAACACGTCCCGGCGGGACTGGGCACCGGCGGGCACGGTGAGGAAGTACGACTGCGTGCTGTTGCGCTGCACCGAACCCGAGGCGGGGGAGGTGTGGTCGACGGGGGTGGAGAACCGACCCGGTTTCCGCTCACTGCTCCTTCGAGCGCGCGTAGTGCCGGGACGCCTTGGCGCGGTTGCCGCACGCGGCCATCGAGCACCAGCGGCGGGTGCCGTTCCGGGACGTGTCGAGGAAGTGCAGGATGCAGCCGCCGCCGGAGCAGGTGCGGATCCGCTCCGGCGCGCGGGTGATCAGGTCCAGATAGTCGCGGGCGGCGAGCCAGGCGGGTCCCCAGGAGGGGTCGGCGAACTCCGGCTCCTCGGCGGGGCCGTCGGCGGTCAGCCGGGCCCGGATCCGTCCGTGCGCGAGGACGGCGTCGACGAGCGGCGCCGCCTCCCGCGGCGACCCGTGCACCGCGACGGTGAGCGCCTCGCGGGCCTCGCGCAGATGGCCCAGCACCTCCGCATCGGCCCGGTGGGCGCCGGCCAGCCCGTTGCTCGCGAGCCACACCGCCAGCCCGTCGGTGCCGTCGAGCAGGTCCTGGGTGACGCCCTCCCGGTTCCAGCGGGTGTTGAGCAGGTCGAGCGCGAGGGGCTCACCGGTGAGCGGACGGGGATCGCGGGCGGCGGACATCGGGCCCTCCTTCTCGGCTAACCGGTCAAGCGTACGTCACCGGTTGACTCGATCGAATCTAACCCTCTATCGTCGATTACGAAGGTTAGTCAGAGTGAAGGGGAACATCATGGCTCCGCGCATCGCGCACACCGGTCTCAACGTCACCGACCTCGACCGCTCCCTCGCCCTCTACCGCGATCTGCTCGGCTTCGCCGTGCTCGCCGAGGGCAAGGAGGACGACCAGCGCTGGGCGATGCTGGGGGAGATCGGCGGGCCCCCGCTCGTCACCCTCTGGCAGCAGGCGCAGGGGTCGTACGACAGCGGCCGCCCCGGACTGCACCATCTCGCCTTCACGGTCGACTCGATCGACCGCGTCCGCGACTACGAGAGCGCGCTGCGGGCCGCCGGAGTGGAGTTCGCCTACGAGGGAGTGGTCGCCCACCGCGAGGGCGGGACCTCGGGCGGGATCTTCTTCCACGACCCGGACGGCATCCGCCTGGAGATCAGCGCACCCCTCGGCCCCGACGGCGCCCCGGCCCCGCACACAGCGGCCCCGACCTGCGGTTTCTTCTAGCCATGGGCACGTATCACGAGGGCTCGCTCGCCCTGCAGGAACGGCTGGGCGTACGCGAGCGCGCCGACCACGTGGGCCGCTCCCTGGGCCAGGACATCAAGCCGGTCGCAGCGGCCTTCCTGGAGCTGCAGCCCCTGCTGATCGTGGGCGCGGCGGACCCGGGGACGGGGAGGGTGTGGACGTCGGCGCTCACGGGCACGCCCGGCTTCGTCCGGGCCACGGGCCCAAGGCAGATGTCGGTCAGCAGGAACATGGGGCGGGACAGCCGGCCCGATCCGCTCGGCACGGCCCTCGACACCCCCGGCACCTCCATAGGCACCATCGCCCTCGACCCCCGAACCCGTCGCCGCATGCGCCTCAACGGCCGGCTGAGGCCGACACCCCGCGGGTTCGCCGTCGAGGCCGACCAGGTCTTCTCCAACTGCCCCAGACACATCCAGCGCAGGGAGACGTACGAGACACTCGCCGACCGCCCACCGGGCAACCCCCGCCGGCTCACCGAACTCGACGCGCAGGCGACAGAGTTCATCCGCTCGGCCGACACCTTCTTCCTGGCCACGGTGCACCCCGGCGGGGCCGACGCCAGTCACCGCGGCGGCAACCCCGGCTTCGTCCAGGTCGCGTCCCCGCGCGAACTGACCTGGCCGGACTACCCCGGCAACGCCATGTTCCTCACCCTCGGCAATCTCCGCACCGACCCCCGTGCCGGACTGCTCTTCCTCGACTGGGTCACGGGCACCACTCTCCAGCTCACCGGCGAGGCGCACGCCGAGTTCACCGCTGACGGCGAGCGCATCGTCCGCTTCGCCCTCGGCGAGGCCCGGTGGACCCCGTCCGCGCTGCCCCTGCGCTGGTCCGCACCCGATTATTCCCCGGCGAACCCGGAGGTGCCGGGCTAACGTCCGGGGATGCGAAGGAACTTGAGGGTGGCGGCCTACGCCGTGTGCGTCCGCGACGGACAGCTCCTGCTCGCTCGCTCACCCGGCCCTGACGGCACTCCCGAGTGGGTGCTGCCCGGTGGCGGAATGGAGCACGGCGAGGACCCGTACGACACCGTCCGACGCGAGGTCACCGAGGAGACCGGCTACCGCATCGAGGTGACCGGTCTTCTCGGCGTGGACTCGCGGAGACTGGTCGGCGAACCGCGCGTCGGCCGCCGTACGGACCACCACGCGCTGCGTCTCGTCTACGAAGGAGAGGTCGTGGACGGCGAACTCCGGTACGAGGTGGACGGATCGACGGATTTCGCAGCATGGCATGACCTTTCGGCCGTACCGGACCTGAACCGGGTGCGCCTCGTCGACCTCGCGCTGCGGCTGTGGCGGGAGCGCCCCGCGCACGGCCGTCTCACCGCCGAAGCCCCTCCCCTACCCCGGGAGATGAACGAGGAGTAACTGCCCCTGGGCCACCCGCGATCCACTCCATGGCCGCCCCCGGTACCCCGTGATCCACGTACGGTGATCGGCGCTGCGCGTTGCCGCCGCGTTCACGCGCAGGCCATCCCCGGTGCCAACGATCCAGAGCGAGCGGGACGTTCGCGTCCGCGACGGCCCGCGACCACTGCCGACGCGTTCGCACCCGGGGAGATCGCGCCATGTCGCGCACACGCTCTGTCGCCACCTCCGCTCAGGGGGTCAACCGCCGTACTGTCCTCGCCGCCGCCGGAGCGGTCTCGCTCTCCGCGGGCGTCGGCTACGCCCTGCGCCCCACCGACAGCGAGGCCGCGACCACCACGGGCGCGGCGCCCGTCGCCCACTCCCGGCAGGATGCCGCGGCGACCCCGCTCGCCCCCTACACCAAGGGCACCACCCTCGCCTCCGTCGCAGCCCCGCGCAACAGCTCCGGCTACCGCCGGCTCGGCGACGGCCCCGGCTGGAAGCCCGTCGTGCGCAGCGAGCTGGCCGCGCCCAAGTCCGGGCGGGCCGGGCGCCGTACGGCCCTCGCCGCGTTCGTGCAGCTCACCGACCTGCATCTGCAGGACGTCCAGCACCCGTTGCGCGCGGAGTTCCTGCGCTCCAACGGCGTGCACGCCTGGCGTCCCCAGGAGGCGCTGACCGTGCAGGGCGCCATCTCGCTCGTCGAGCGGGTCAACGCCCTGAAGGGCGCCCCCGTCACCGGCGCGCCGCTCGGCTTCGTCATGACCACCGGCGACAACACCGACAACAACGCCCACTCCGAACTGGAGTGGTACATGCAGGTGATGAGCGGTGGCCGCATCAGCCCCAACACCGGGGACCCGAAGCACTACGAGGGCGTGCAGAACAGCGGCCTGAAGCTCTACTGGCAGCCCGACGCCGCCATCCGCGACAACGACAAGGCGCTTGGCTTCCCGCAGGTGAAGGGCTTCCTGGCCGCCGCCGTCCGCGAGGTGCAGAGCCCCGGTCTCCGTCTGCCCTGGTACTCCACCGTCGGCAACCATGACGTCCTCGCCCTCGGCTGCTTCGGCGTCCATGCCGACCCGTACCTCGCCGAGGCCGCGATCGGCGGCAAGAAGCTGATGAGCCTCTCCGCCGCCGATGCCAAGAAGTTCCAGGAGGCCGTCAAGAACGCCAGGGACCCCCACGGCGTCGCCTACCGCGACCTGCTCAAGGCCCACGCCCGCTCGATGCGTTCGGTCACCGCGGACGAGAAGCGCGCCCTGTACACCCCGGCGGACTACCTCAAGGCCCACCTGGACCCCGCCTACCAGGGCCATGGCCCGATCGGGCACGGCTACTCCTCGGCGAACCTCGACGCGGGCACCCAGTACTACGTCTTCCGCATCTCCGCCGACGTCATCGGCATCAGCCTCGACACCACCGACGCCTGCGGCAGTCCCAACGGGTCCATCGGCACCGCCCAGCTGCAGTGGCTCGACAGGACGCTGAAGGACAACAAGGACTCCTACGCCGTCGTCTTCAGCCACCACACCAGCACGACGATGGACAACACCTGGCCCGATCCGGCCCGCCCCGGCGAGAAGCGGCACAGCGGCGCCGAGGTGCTCTCCGTCCTGGGCGCCCACGCCAATGTCGTGGCCTGGGTGAACGGCCACGTCCACGAGAACGTCATCACCCCGCACCGGGGCTCCGGCGGCCGCTCCTTCTGGGAGATCTCCACCGCCTCGCACATCGACTACCCCCACCTCGCCCGGATCATCGAGCTGGTGGACAACAAGGACGGCACGATCTCCGTGTTCACCACGCTGATCGAGTCCGCCGCCCCGCACCGCACCGACTTCGCCGACCTCTCCCAGACCGGCCTCGCCGCCCTCTACCGCGAGCTGGCCTACAACGCCCCCGGCGCCAGCACGGCCCTCGGCGGCACCGCGGCCGACCGGAACACGGAGCTGGTGCTGAAGAAGGGCTGATCCCGGCGTCCGGAATTCTGTGGGGCACCGTTTCATTCGCGTTGTTTCGTGTTAACGCGTACGCAATGTCCGTACCGCCTCATATCGGCTAACCCGCTGTTCACGGGGATGGCTCGATCTTCTCGATCATTTATGCAAGGCGGGTGGTCGTGTGCGCGCTTCGCACGGGCTGCGTGTGCTGTCGGTCTACGAGGGTTTCTTCTCCGGAGGAGCCCGGATCGTGCACAGTGACGTCGTACTGGGACTGGCCGAGGGCGGCCAGTCCCACCAGGTGCTCAGCATCCATGGTGAGGTCCGCCGGGAGGCAACCCGGCAGCGTATGGAGGACGACCAGTGCTACCGGGCGCTGACCGCCGGCGGCATCGGCGTCACCTCGCTCGGCCGTAGCGCGGGCCTGACGGACGGGGCGCTCGCGGCGAATGTTTTCAGCGGACCCGAGCTGGCCGAAACCGCGCGGGCGATGGCCGGTGCGGATGTGATCCTCTCCCTGAAGGAGCAGCCGCTGGCCCTGCTGAACCAGGCCGGTCTGCCCCGCCGCCCGGTCGTGGTCGCGCTGCACCGCTCCGACCCGGAGAACCAGGGCCCCGCGCTGGACGAGCTGAAGGCCGCCATCGCCGACGGCACCGTGGCCGCGTGCGTGTGCTGCGCCGAGTCCACCCGGGCCGCCTATGCGGCCGTCGGCATTCCGGCCCGGCTGCTGCACGTCATCCCCAACGGCGTCGACCTGCTCCGTTTCCGCCCCGACCCGGCCGTCCGGCTAGCCCTGCGCGCCTCCCTCGGGATCGCCGACCGGGCACCCGTGGTCGTCTTCGCGGCCCGGTACGCGGCGATGAAGAACGTCCCCCTCCTGCTGCGCGCGGCGCGCGCCTGGCTGGCCGGAGCGGGCGGCGGCCACCTGGTGATGTGCGGGGCGGGGATGACCCCGGGCAACTCCGGGCTGCGCGCGGACCTCGCCGACGCCTTCGCGGACGCGCCGGACCTCGCCGACCGGGTGCACCTGCTCGGCGTACGGCACGACATGCCGGCCGTGTACGCCGCCGCCGACGTCGTCGCGCTGACCTCCGTCTCCGGGGAGGCGGCGCCGCTGTGCCTGATCGAGGGCATGATGTGCGGCGCGGTCCCGGTGACGACCGACGTCGGCGACAGCGCGGCCATCGTCGCGGGTCACGGCTTCGTCACCCCGCCGGACCCGGGCGCGATAGCCCTGGCCTGGACGGCCGCGGCGGCGGGCCGCGCGGACCTCGCCCCCGCCCTGGAGGCCGCCCGCGAGCGCTTCAGCCGCACCCGGATGATCGCGGCCTACGCGGCGCTGCTCGACCGCCTGCACGCGGAGGCCGCCCCCGCGCCCTCGCTCACGGATCCGCTGTAGCCCTGGCACCGTCCCCGCTCAGGCGGCCCGGTCCAGGGCCGGGAGGTAGCCGAGCGCCTGTCCCGGCGCCGTCGGGTGGTACGACTCGGTGACGACCGGTATGTCGACGCCGCGCAGCCAGGGGCTCCGGGAGCAGATCTCGTGGTCGGCGAAGGCGGCCCTGACATCGGCGAAGGTGAACCCGTGGGCGGCGGCGCGCCGGGCGATCACGGCGTCGAGGTGATCCACGCCGTCGTTGACGGCGGCGCGCGCCCTGTCCTGCAGGCCGACCTCGCAGGTGCCTCTCAGGTGGTAGAAGCGCGGATACCCGAGCACCACGACGTGGGCGGCGGGGGCGCGGTTCCTGATGGCTGAGTAGAGCCGGTCCAGGTCGTGCACGAGGGGTCCGTCCATGGTCGTACGGGCGTGGGCGACGGCGTCCAGGCACCGGGAGGTGCCGCCCAGCGCGCAGGTCGCCATGGTGCCGGCGAAGCCCGAGTCGCTGCCGCCGACGGTGAGGGTGACCAGCCTGGTCCGGGGGCTGAGCGGGCCGAGCTGGCCGGACAGGACGTCCTTCGCCTGGGCGCCGTTGCACGCGGGGAAGGCGAAGGCGGTCGCCCCGTGCGCCCGGGCCCACAGGACGGGGTACGCCCGGCTGCTGCGCTTGCAGCCGGCGAGGCCCGGGAGGTAGTCGCCGGAGCCGACGCCGGCGGAGTAGGAGTCGCCGAGGGCCACATAGTCCGTGGCCGCTGTCGCGGGCGCCCCCTGGGCCGTCGCGGGGGCGGCGACGAGGCAGGCTGTCACGAGCAGGAGGGAGGACGACCAGGCCGCTGTCCGGGAATGTCGCATACGTCCCGTGTACCGTGTCCCGCTCGGCCGTCGCCCGCCGGACTCGTCCGTCCGGGTGAATCCGCCGCGGTCACCCGCGGTGACCGGGCTCAGTCGTGCGGGGGCAGCGGATCGTCGCGCAGCACGCTGTAGGCGACGCCGTCCCGCCACTGCCCGTCCCGGAAGACGATGCCGCGCAGCACGCCCTCGCGGGTGAAGCCGGCCTTCTCCAGGGCCCGTTGCTCGGCGATGTTCCCGGCCTCGGTGTCGGCCTCGATCCGCATCACGGGGGTGTGGGCGAACAGGTAGCGCACGAGCCGCAGTTGGGCCCGGCTGCCGATGCCCCGCCCGCGGGCCTCGGGCAGCAGCTGGGCGCCGATGTTCCAGCAGTGGGTCGTCGGCGAGACGACGACCTTGCGCCAGGCCACGAAGCCGAGCGGCTCGGTACCGGCCGTGACGATCAGCTGGCCGCCGTCCTCGCCGAGCATCCCGTTCTCCGCCCAGCGCCGCCGGAACCGGCCGGGGTCCGGGTAGCCGTACCACTGGAAGGGGCCGGCCGCGGCGGGGTCGGTGAGGAAGCGTTCCAGCATGGGCAGGTCGGTCTCGCGGACGGGCCGCAGACCCACGGTCTCATCGGTCACACCGGTCACAGTAATCATGAGGAGGGGCCACCGGAACCGGCCCGGTGGCCCCTCCTCTCCCCTCCTGAGGGCTCCCCGTGGCCCTCCTGATGCCTCCCGGTCCGTCACTACCGGGGAAGCACCACGACATAGGCGGCCGGGTCGCGGTCGGCGGACGCCATCAGGGCGGTACGGACCACCGTCGCCTGCTGTTCCATCGCCTTCCTGAGCTTCTTCGGGGTGATGTACACGACCGTGATCCCCAGCCGTTCCAGGTGCTCGCGCTTGCGGGCGTACTCCGACCAGAGCGCGTCGTCGTCCTGGCGCGGGGCCCTGGTGTCCAGCTCCACCGCCACCGCCTGGTCGGGCCAGTACGCGTCCAGGCCGCCGAGGTGCGGGCCGCCGGGCAGCCGCAGGTCGACGTTCCAGACGGGGTCGGGCAGGCCGTACTCGCTGACCATCTGGTACAGCCGGTCCTCGGCGATCGAGCGGCCCTCGGCGAGGAGCGCGTCCACGGCGTCCACCACATGGGGCCGGTTCAGCAGCTTGGCGTTGGTCAACTCCCGTACGACGGAGGCCGGTTCGCAGTGGCCGCCGCGCACCGCCTCGGTCAGCAGCCGGCGTACCGCCTGCGCGTCCGTCAGCTCCGCCACCGCGTCGGCCAGCGCCCGCGGCACCGGCGCCACCGGCAGGCCCGTCAGCAGGTTGGGCCTCGGTAGCCCGGGGGTGCGCAGGACGTGGACGTACCCCGCGGAGCGCAGCCGGCGCAGCCGCGGGATCAGGACGTCGACGCGGTCCAGCGCGTTCAGCGGCGGGGTGGCCGAGAAGCCGTAGAGGGTGAGGGCGGCCAGGCCCGTGACCATCGCCTCCGGGTAGACCGCCCGGTGCGGCTCCTCCGCCGTCGGCTGGGCCGGGACGCCGGGCGTCGACTCGCGGGCCGCGTACAGCAGGGCCCCGTGCAGACGTTCCTCGCTCGTCGGCGGGCCGGGATGCAGCAGGACCACGTTGGGCAGCAGCAGCTGCCAGGGGCCGCCGGGGCGGCAGTGCTCGTTCAGTTCGGCCGTCGTCACGCCGTGCGAGCGGAGCTGAGCCGCCGTCAGGACCCGGCGGTGCACCTCGGTGAGGTGGCGGAGGGGGCGGGGGGAGAGCGGGGTGTTGTGCGTCATGGCGTCGGGATTCCCGCGGTCGATCCCCCAATTAACCGCTGTTACAGGGCCGTCGAAGAATACGGACAAGGTGGGACTAAAGGTCAGGTGTTCGGATACCGAGTAGGGAGAGGAAACCCCTGGTCCGATCGGGTGCGGACCAGGGGTTACGGGTCCGATGGAACGAATTCCGTAACGGTCACCGGCGGCCCAAGCTCAGGCCAATGATCGGGTGGGATCAGACGCCGTCCGCCGTCGCGTCGCACTCCTGTGCGCGCAGCGCCCGCGCCAGGTCGTCCCGCGCCTCCAGCACCAGCCGGCGCAGCGCCGGCGCCGCCTCCCGGTGCGCCTGAAGCCACGCGTCCGTCGCCGCCAGCGTCTCGGGCCGGTCCTGCAGGGCCGGGAACAGGCCCCGTACGACGTCCATGCCGATCTGGATCGACCGCTCCCGCCACACCCGCTCGATCGCCGCGAAGTACTTCTGCGCGTACGGCGCGGCCAACTCCCGCTGCGAAGGCTGGTCGAAGCCCGCGATCGTCGCCTCCACCAGCGCGTTGGACAGCGCGTCGGACTCCACCACCTGCGCCCACGCCTGCGCCTTGACCGCCGCCGACGGGCGGGCCGCGAGGCAGCGCACCTGGTGCCGCTTGCCGGACGCCGTGTCGTCGCGGGCCAGCTCCGCCGCGAGGACGGACTCGTCGGCCACGCCGTGCGCCGCCAGCGGCTCCAGGAACGCCCAGCGCAGCTCCTGGTCGACGTCCAGGCCGTCGATCGTCGACGTGCCGTCCAGCAGATCCGTCAGCAGCTTCAGATCCGGCTCGGAGTGGGCCGCGGTCGCGAAGAACCGCGCCCAGGCCAGCTGGTGCTCGCTGCCCGGCTCGGCCGTCCGCAGCTCCCGCAGGGCACCCTCCGCCAGCAGCTCACCGCCGGTCGCCCGCCACTCGGGCGCCACATAGTGCACCAGCGCCGAGTGCGCCCACGCGTGCAGCATCTGCAGCACGCCGATGTCGGACTCGCGGCCCGCGAACCGCAGCACCAGATCGACGAAGTCCCGCGCCGGCAGCAGCGCGTCCCGGGTCAGGTTCCACAGCGCCGACCAGCACAGGGCACGGGCCAGCGGGTCGGTCAGCGCACCCAGGTGCTCCCTGAGCGTGGCCAGCGAGGTGTCGTCGAAGCGGATCTTGCAGTACGTCAGGTCGTCGTCGTTGACCAGCACCAGCTCCGGGGCCTCGGCGCCCGCCAGGTCCGCGACGACCGTGCGCGGGCCGTCCACGTCGGTCTCCACGCGCGCGTACCGCTCCAGCGCGCCCTCGGGCGTACGGCGGTACAGGCCCACCGCGATCCGGTGCGGGCGCTCCTCGGGATGCGACTCGGGCGCCTCCTGCACCACCGCCAGCTCGGCCACCCGGCCCGCCGGGTCCAGCAGCACCTGCGGCGTCAGCGAGTTGACCCCGGCCGTCTGCAGCCATGCCCGCGCCCACGCCGACATGTCCCGGCCGCTGGTCTCGCCCAGCACCGACAGCAGGTCGCCGAGGCGCGTGTTGCCGTACGCGTGCCGTTTGAAGTAGCGGCGGGCGCCCTCCAGGAACGCGTCCTGGCCGACGTACGCCACCAGCTGCTTGAGCACCGAGGCGCCCTTGGCGTAGGTGATGCCGTCGAAGTTCAGCTTGGCGTCCTCCAGGTCATGGATGTCCGCCGTGACCGGGTGCGTGGAGGGCAGCTGGTCCGCGCGGTACGCCCAGGCCTTGCGGCGGTTGGCGAAGGTGATCCAGGCGTCGGTGAAGCGGGTCGCGCCGACGGCTCCGAACGTGCCCATGAAGTCCGCGAAGGACTCCTTCAGCCACAGGTCGTCCCACCACTCCATGGTCACGAGGTCGCCGAACCACATGTGCGCCATCTCGTGCAGGATGACGTTGGCCCGCGCCTCGTACGACGCCTGCGTCACCTTGCCGCGGAAGATGTACTCCTCGCGGAAGGTCACCAGTCCCGGGTTCTCCATCGCGCCCAGGTTGTACTCCGGCACGAACGCCTGGTCGTACTTGCCGAACGGGTACGGGTAGTCGAAGTGGTCGTGGAAGAAGTCCAGGCCCTGCTTGGTGATCAGGAAGACGTCGTCGGCGTCGAAGTGCGGGGCGAGCCCCTTGCGGCACAGCGCGCCGAGCGGGATCTCCAGCTTGCTGCCGTCCTCGAAGGTGCGGGTGTAGGAGTCGGTCGCGTAGTGGTACGGGCCCGCCACCACGCAGGTGATGTACGTCGAGATCGGCTTGGTCTCCGCGAACTTCCAGACGCCGTCGGCCAGTTCGCCCGCGCCGTTGCTCCACACCGTCCAGCCCTCCGGCGCCCGCACCTCGAAGCGGTACGGCGCCTTCAGGTCCGGCTGCTCGAAGTTCGCGAAGACGCGGCGGGAGTCCGCCGGCTCGTACTGGGTGTAGAGATAGACCTCGCCGTCCTCGGGGTCGACGAAGCGGTGCAGGCCCTCGCCGGTGCGCGAGTACGCGCACTGGGCGTCCACCACCAGTTCGTTCTCCCCGGCCAGGTCCTCCAGCAGGATCCGCGAGCCGTCGAAGACCTGGCCCGGGTCCAGGTCCCGGCCGTTGAGCGAGACCGAGGTCACGCTCGGCGCGACCAGATCGGCGAAGCTCGACGCGCCCGGCTCGTTGCAGCGGAAGCGGATCGTGGTCACCGAGCGGAACGTGCGCGGCGCCCCGCCCTTGGGGTCCCCGTCGCCGATGACGGCGGACCTCAGGTCCAGGGACACGTCGTACCCGTCGACGGACAGCAGAGCGGCCCGCTCCCGGGCCTCGTCGCGGGACAGATTCTCACCGGGCACGGGCGGCACTCCCTCGTGGTCGCGTGGATGACGGCTGAACAGGACCGATCCTGCCATGTGCCCCTGACAGGGGGCAGCAGGGAATGGCCGAGCGGACACGAGCGTTCCTGGGGGAATACCGGAAAGCGTTCCCCCCTTGAGGAGAGACATGTCGGAGAAGACCCCCGTCGACTTCTGGTTCGACCCGGTGTGCCCCTGGGCCTGGATGACCTCCCGCTGGGTCCTGGAAGTGGAGAAGGTCCGCGACATCGAGGTCCGATGGCACGTGATGAGCCTGTCGGTGCTCAACGAGGACAGGCTGGACGAGCTGCCGGAGGAGTACGCCGAGAACATGCGGCCCGGCGGCAAGACCTGGTGGCCGGTCCGGGTGGTGACCGCCGCCCAGCAGCTGCACGGCGACGACGTGGTCGGCAGCCTCTACACCGCGCTCGGCACCCGCTTCCACAACGAGGGCCTCGGCGTGAACCGCGACAGCATCGCCGCCGCCCTCGCCGACGCGGACCTGCCCGCCGACCTCATCGAGTTCGGCGACAAGGACACCTACGACGCGGAGCTGCGCGCCTCCCACAAGGAGGGCATCGACAAGGTCGGCCAGGACGTCGGCACCCCGGTCATCGCGCTGCCCGGCCCCGACGGGGAGCAGATCGCCTTCTTCGGCCCGGTCGTCACGCCCGCCCCGAAGGGCGAGGAGGCGGCCCGCCTCTGGGACGGCGCGGTCGCCGTCGCCTCGGTACCGGGCTTCTACGAGATCAAGCGCACCCGCACCAAGGGCCCGGACTTCAGCAACCTGTAGGTCCGCCTCGCACCGCCCGGTGAACGGGCCCGGCGCCGCTCGGCGCCGGGCCCGTTCACATGACCAGGTGACCAGGTGGCTAGGTGAGCGGCGCGCCCGGCTTGAGGAAGAACAGGCCGGTGATGGCCCCGGCCCTGTCGAAGCTCACGCGGAACTCGCCGGGGCCGTGCTCCATCCGCAGGGGCACGCTGACCACGGTGAACTGGCCGAACGCGACATCCTTGGGATTCTGGTGCGACCGATAGTCGCCGAACTGGGCCTCGTAGTTCCGCCACGCCTTCTCGAGCGCGTCCGGAGGCAGCTGTCTGCGCACCGTCGCGTCGAAGTGGGCGGTGGCGGCTGTGTAGTCGCCCTTCACGATGTCGTCGAGTGTCTGCAGTGCGATCGTGTCGTCCTGAGGTGCGGCCAGTGCGGAAGCCTGAGCCGGCAGGAGCGCGGACGCGGCCAGCGCGACCGTGCCCACCGCCCGGGCGAGGCGCCGCCTGCCGCCGCGTGCGATGCCGTTGTCGGACATGCCTCCATCGTGCGCCTGCCGCACTCCGTGCGCATGCCGGACGGCCGCGACCAGGGCTTTTGACGTGGGAGCCAGGGGAAGGCCCCGCGAGTCATGTCCTCGCGGGGCCTTCCGTTCATCCGCCTGCCTGCGCGAAGGGTGAGAAGACGATCACGAGGCAGGACGACTCGACGGCTCAGGGAGCCATGAGCAGCACATCGGCGCGGGACCTGGCGGCCGCGTAACGGCGGGCCACGTCCTGCCAGTTGACGACCTGCCACATCGCCTCGATGAAGTCCACCTTCTGGTTGCGGTACTGCAGATAGAAGGCGTGCTCCCAGGCGTCGAACACCAGGATCGGGGTGGCACCCTGGCCGGCGTTGCCCTGGTGGTCGTAGACCTGTTCCACGATCAGCCGGCCGCTCAGCGGCTCGTACGCCAGCACGCCCCAGCCCGAACCCTGCGTGGTGGCCGCGGCCTTGGACAGCTGGGCCTTGAAGGCGGCGAAGGAGCCGAAGGACTCCTTGACCGCCTCCGCCAGCTCGCCCACGCCGTCGGCGGCGAGCGGCTCGCCGCCGCCGTCCTTCGGGCCGGTCATGTTCTGCCAGTAGACGCTGTGCAGGATGTGCCCGGAGAGGTGGAAGGCCAGGTTCTTCTCCAGCCCGTTGATCGAGCCCCACGCCTCTCTGTCCCGCGCCTCCGCCAGCTGCTCCAGCGTGTCGTTGGCGCCCTTCACATAGGCCGCGTGGTGCTTGTCGTGGTGCAGCTCGATGATCTCCGGGCTGATCACGGGGGCCAGCGCGGAGTAGTCGTAGGGCAGGTCGGGCAGCGTGTAGACGGGCATGGGTGATCCCCTCCGGAACCTTATTGCAAGTTACTTGCAACTACACGCTACCAACAACAGTCTCGGGGCAACAGAAAGGCCCCCACGTGTCGCACGTGGGGGCCGTTGCCGGTTGGGGCTCAGCGCCTGGCGCGGACCCGCTGCCAGAGGTAGCCCGCCGCCGCGAGCACCAGCGTCATCCCGCCGGTCGAGTACAGCTGCACGCGCGTGTCCGCCTCGCGGGCCATCAGGGCGAAGATCGTGGCCATGCCCGCCAGGGCGACCCAGGTCAGCCAGGGGAAGGCCCACATGCGCACGACCAGCTTCTCGGGGGCCTCGCGCTCGATACGGCGGCGCAGCAGCAGCTGGGAGACCGCGATGAAGATCCAGACGACCAGGATGACCGCGCCGATCATGTTCAGCAGCCACTTGAAGACGTCGTCCGGCCGCCAGTAGCTGAGCAGCACGCAGACGAAGCCGAGCACACAGGAGGTGAGGACCGCGATGCGCGGGACCCCGCCGGACAGCTTCGCCAGCGCCTTCGGGCCCTGGCCGCGCTCGACCAGCGAGAAGGCGATGCGCGAGGAGCCGTAGATGTTGGCGTTCATCGCCGAGAGCAGGGCGGCCAGGACGACCACCTTCATCACCCCGCCCGCGCCCGGGATGCCGAGGTGGTCGAGCGTGGCGACGTACGGGCCGTTCGTCACGACGTCCTGGGAATGCCACGGGACCAGGGTGACGACGACCGCCATGGAGCCGATGTAGAAGAGGGCGATCCGCCACATCGCCGTACGGACGGCGGACGCCACGCCCTTGACCGGGTTCTCCGACTCCGCCGCCGCGATGGTGACGGTCTCCAGGCCGCCGTAGGCGAAGACGGACGCGAGCAGGCCGATGATCAGGCCGTTGCCGCCGTGCGGCAGGAAGTGGTTCAGGTTCGCGGTGCCGGGCGCGTCCGTGCCGGGCAGCACACCGGTGATGGCCAGCACGCCGAGGATCAGGAACAGGCTGATCGCGCCGACCTTCAGCGCCGCGAACCAGAACTCGAACTCGCCGAAGTTCTTCACGGCGGCCAGGTTCGTCCCGCAGAACACGACCATGAACAGCGCGACCCAGAGCCACTCGGGCGTGCCCGGCACCCAGCCGGAGACGATGTGCGCGGCGCCGATGCCCTCCAGGCCGACGGCCGTGCACAGCAGGATCCAGAAGGACCAGCCGGCCGCGAAGCCCGCCCACGGGCCGATCGCCCGCTCGGCGTGCGCCGAGAAGGAACCCGAGGACGGGTAGGCGGCGGACATCTCGCCCAGCATCCGCATCACCAGCATCACCAGCAGGCCGGAGAGCGTGTAGGCGATCACGATGGACGGGCCGGCGGCGGCGATGCCCGCGCCGGAGCCGACGAACAGGCCCGCGCCGATCACCCCGCCCAGGGCGATCATCGACAGATGGCGCTGCTTGAGACCGTGGGAGAGCGAGTGGCCGTCCTCTTGCTGCGGCGGCGTCTCGGTGGTCGTACTGCTGGGCATGGGTGCGGCTCTTCCCCCTGTAATGGGCGGGTAAAAACCCCGTCAGTCTGGGCGGCCCGTCCGCTCAGCCGGAGGGATTGCCCAGTATCCGGACACCGGGCGTACACAGGGTGAACCGGCGGTTACGCGGCCTCGGGCGCCGGTGTGCGGCGCGAGGCGTCGCCCTGTGTCTGGCGGTCCTGTGGGCTTTGGCGGGAACCTACAGTCGTGGTGCGGTGCGGGGGAGTGAGCTGAGCGTCTCTACCTCAGTGACCGGTATCACGCCCGACCGCGTGTAAGCAGCACCCTTTGTTCGAAGGTCACGAAGGCGCTGTTCGACCCTTTGTCGAGCGCCGACGGTGATCGGCACAGGCCCGCTGGGATAGCGTCGCCGTGTCCCAACGTGCCCCCGTCACCCGCGGAGTCCCCATGAGCACCGCCACCGCCACCGCTCGCCCCGGCGCAGTCCTCGCCGACCTGCTCCCCTCCACCCGCGTCCGCGACGCGGCCCTCGTCGTCGGCGGCGCCGTGCTCACCGGCCTCGCGGCCCAGGTGGCCGTTCCGGTGCCCGGCTCCCCGGTGCCGGTGACCGGCCAGACCTTCGCCGCGCTGCTCGTCGGCACCGCGCTCGGCGCCCGCCGCGGCTTCCTCTCCCTCGCGCTGTACGCGCTCGCCGGCGTGGCCGGTGTGCCGTGGTTCGCGGGCGGCGCCTCCGGTGCCGGCATGGTCTCCTTCGGCTATGTCCTCGGCATGCTGCTCGCCTCGGCGGCCGTCGGCGCCCTGGCCCGGCGCGGCGCCGACCGCTCGCCGCTGCGCATGGCGGGCACGATGCTGCTCGGCGAGGCGATCATCTACGCCGTCGGCGTGCCCTACCTGGCCCTCGCCGCCGACCTGTCCCTCTCCCGGGCGGTCGCGCTCGGCCTCACCCCGTTCCTGATCGGCGACGCCCTCAAGGCCGCCCTGGCGATGGGCGCCCTGCCCACCGCCTGGAAGTTCGCGAACAAGCGCTAGACGCCGTAGTTCCTGCGGAAGAGGTTCGCCGGGTCATACGTTTCCTTGACCCGGGCGAGCCTCTTTCGCGTTTCGGGGCCGTACAGCCCCGCCCCGCCCCGGTCCCCGGCCCCGAAGACGAAGTTGAGCGACCGGCCGAGACGGTCGCCGGCGAGGAGCGCGAGGGCCGGATCGAGCACGGCCCGCGCCTGCTCCCGGTCCCCGACCGCCAGCAGCCGCACCAGGAACCGCCCTTCGCGGTACGGCACCGCGTTCGGCGCCGGCCGGGCGAGCGCCCCGCCCAGGTGGTTGATCTGCAGCACGCACATCAGGTCCGCCTCCGGCCCGGTCCTTCGCAGCAGTTCCCCGGCCCGCTCCACGTCGAGGTCCCGCAGTACCGCGCTGTCGCCGTAGTAGGTGTGCGGGAAGTCCGGGTCGCTGTGGATGGTGTGGCTCTCGGCGTACGGCAGCACGCGCAGCGAGTCCGACAGCGTCGGGCCGATCTCCCGCAGCGGGGCGACGATCTGCTCGCCGTCGGTGCCGGTGTAGGCCACCCGGATCGAGATCACGTACGTGCCGCGCAGGTGCGGCGGCAGCGCGGGCAGGTCCGGGTACGGCACGGCGGCGAAGGACGACGTCAGCCCGTCCGGCACGGTCCGTGTCCAGTTCTCGTACGCGCGCAGGGCGGCCGCCGGGTCCACCACGCGGCCGTCGAAGGCGAGCGAGCCGCCGTACAGCGTGCGCACCGGGACGAGTCCGATCTCCATCTCGGTGACCAGGGCGATGCTCTGCCCGGCGCCGAGCAGCGCCCAGTACAGCTCCGGGTCGGAGTCCGGCGTGACCCGGCGCAGCCGGCCGTCGGCGGTGACGACCTCCAGCCATCGCACATGGTCGGCGGCGTACCCGAACTCCCGTGCCAAGATGCCGAGTCCGCCGCCCAGGGTGTACGACACCGCGCCCACGCTCGGCGCCGAACCGTTCAGCGGCGCCAGCCCGTACGGCTCGGTGGCCTCGACCACCTGCCCCCAGCGCACCCCGGCCTGCACCCGGACGGTCCGTGCCGCGGGATCGACCACGATCCCGTCCATCCGCCGGGTGGTGATGAGCAGCCCGCCCGTGTAGCCGCCGGGCAGCCCGTGTCCGGTCGCCTGCACCCCGACGGGCAGGCCCTCGGCCGCCGCGTACCGTACGGCGGCCGCCACGTCGGCGGCCGAGCGGGCGGGCACGAGCACGGCGGGCCGCTGGGCGAACCCGAGCTGGAAACCGGCGAGTTCGTCGTCGTAACCGGTGTCACCGGGGTGCAGGAGGGGCAGGTCGAGGCGGTCGTCCACGTAGGTCATGGCATGCAGCATGGCCGCATAACCTGACAGGTACCGTCAGGTTATGCGGCCATGTTCCGTGATTCGGATCGATGCCGTCAGCCGGTGGTGACCTTCTCGGTCGCGTCGGCGACCGCGGTGCTCTCCGCGCGACCGGACTCGAACTTCTGCTTCACCAGGGCGATCACGACCACGACCGCGGCCACGCCGACCGAGAGCAGCACGGTGGTACGGCCGCTGCTCTCGCCCTTGGTGTCGGTCAGCATGTAACCGAGGACGAAGACGATGAAGGCGGCCGTCGCCCAGGTCAGGTACGGGTACAGCCACATCCTCACGACGAGCTTCTCCGGCGCCTCGCGCTGGATGATCTTCCGCATCCGCAGCTGCGAGAAGCAGATGACCAGCCACACGAACAGCGCCACCGCGCCGGAGGAGTTGACCAGGAAGAGGAAGACGGTCTTCGGGTACGCGTAGTTGAAGAAGACCGCCACGAAGCCGAAGACGACCGACGCCAGGATCGCCGTCATCGGTACACCACGAGAGGTGGTGCGGGCGAAGGCCTTCGGGGCGTCACCGCGCTGGCCGAGCGAGAAGGCCATGCGGGAGGCCGTGTAGAGGCCGGAGTTGAGGCAGGACAGCACCGAGGTCAGCACGATCACGTTCATGATCTGGCCGGCGTGCGCGATGCCGAGGGAGTCCAGGGCGGCGACGTAGGAGCCCTCCTTCTTGATGGAGGGGTCGTTCCACGGCAGCAGCGAGACGACGACCAGGATCGAGCCCAGGTAGAAGACGCCGATACGCCAGATGATGCTGTTGGTGGACTTGGTGACCGCGAGCCGCGGGTTCTCCGACTCGCCGGCCGCCAGGGTCGCGATCTCGCTGCCCATGAAGGAGAAGACGACCAGCAGCACACCGGTGAGGATGGTGCCGGGTCCGTGCGGCAGGAAGCCGCCGTGGTTCGTCAGGTTGCCGAAGCTCGCCTTGTCGGCGTGCACGCCCGGCAGGACGCCGAACACGGCCAGCAGACCGATGACGATGAACGCGCCGATCGCCACGACCTTGATGCCGGCGAACCAGAACTCGAACTCGCCGTAGGAGCCGACGGAGACGAGGTTGGTCGCGGTCAGCACGGTCATCACGATGAGCGCCCAGGCCCACTGCGGTACGTCCGGGACCCAGCCGTGCAGGATCCCGGCGCCGGCGGTGGCCTCGACGGCCAGCACGACGACCCAGAAGAACCAGTAGAGCCAGCCGATGGAGAAGCCGGCCCAGCGGCCGAGGGCACGGTCGGCGTGTGCGGAGAAGGAGCCGGAGGCGGGGTTGGCGGCGGACATCTCGCCGAGCATCCGCATCACGAGGACGACGAGGGTGCCGACCAGGGCGTACGACAGAAGGATGCCGGGTCCCGCGGTGGCGATACCGGAGCTGGAACCGACGAAGAGGCCGGCTCCGATGACACCACCGATCGCGATCATCGACAGATGGCGGTTCTTGAGTCCTGCTTGGAGGCCCGAACCAGGGGTCATGGACGGATTTCCTTTGCGCCAGGAGGAGCAGCTCGTATGAGCGGTGTACGAGTCGGTCCAGTGAATCCGAGGCGAACGGATTCGGGAACCTCTGAATCCGTATCGTTACTTGAGGTTCCCATGAGGTTCTATGGGTCTCCTCACATTTTTCGAGGCGCGGCGGGGCGTCTCGCAGGGCCCGGCAGGGCGCCGCACCCGAGGCTGCTGCCCTGAAACAGGCGTGTCACACTCATGGCATGCGCGTGTATCTCGGCTCCGACCATGCGGGCTACGAACTCAAGAACCACCTCGTCGAATGGCTCAAGGAGGCGGGGCACGAGCCCGTCGACTGCGGGCCGCACATCTACGACGCCCAGGACGACTACCCGCCCTTCTGCCTGCGTGCCGCGGAGCGGACGGCCGCGGACCCCGACGCCCTCGGCGTCGTGATCGGCGGCTCCGGCAACGGTGAGCAGATCGCCGCGAACAAGGTGAAGGGCGTGCGGGCGGCGCTGGCCTGGAGCGCGGAGACCGCGTCGCTCGGCCGGCAGCACAACAACGCCAACGTGGTGGCCGTGGGTGCGCGAATGCACAGCACGGAGGAGGCGACGAAGTTCGTCGAGACCTTCCTCAACACGCCGTTCTCCGGTGACGAGCGCCACATCCGCCGCATCGACATGCTGTCGGCGTACGAGACGGCAGGCACCCTGCCCCCGATCCCGGCCCACCACCCCCAGCAGTAGGCCCCACCCGCCCACCCGCACCCGCACCCGCCTCCGTCTCGCGACCGACCGAGGCCGAGGGGCGGGTGGGCGAAGTTCGGTCGGAGCGGGCGAAGATCGGTTGGAAAGGACAGCTCAGCCTTGCCTGAAGGGCATACCATTCACCGGCTGGCCCAGGACTACGCCGGGCGTTTCCAGGGGACGGCGCCCCGTGTGACCAGTCCGCAGGGCAAGTTCTCCGACGCCGCCGCTCTTCTGGACAGAGCCCCGCTGGCGGCCACCGAAGCCCACGGCAAGCACCTCTTCCTCCGCTTCCGGGACGCCGACTGGGTCCATATCCACCTCGGCCTGTTCGGCAAGGTCGGCTTCGGTGACGCCCCCGCGCCCCCGCCCACCGACACCGTCCGCCTCCGGCTCGCGAACGACACCGCCTACGTCGACCTCCGCGGCCCCACCACCTGCGCGCTGATCACCGAGGAGGAGAAGCGCGCCATACACGAACGCCTCGGCCCCGACCCGCTGCGCGCGGACGCCGACCCGGGCACGGCGTACCGACGGATCTCCCGCAGCCGTACGACGATCGCCGCGCTGCTGATGGACCAGAAGATCGTCGCCGGCGTCGGCAACGTCTACCGCGCCGAGGTCCTCTTCCGGCACGGCATCGACCCCTACCGCGCGGGCAGGGACCTCACCCCGGCCGAGTGGGACACCATCTGGACCGACCTCGTCGCGCTGATGCGGGAGGGGGTGCGGAACAACAGGATCGACACCGTACGGCCCGAACACACCCCGGAGGCCATGGGGCGGCCGCCACGCGTGGACGACCACGGCGGCGAGGTGTACGTGTACCGCCGCGCCACCCTGCCCTGCCACATCTGCGGCGACGGGATCCGCACCGCCGACCTCGCCGCCCGCAACCTCTTCTGGTGCCCCACCTGCCAGAGGAAATGACTCAGAAGCCGTGCGGAAGCCACGGAGCCAGCGGTGAGCCGAACGCCACCGCCGCCTTCGCCAGCGCCCCCGGCCGCAGCTCCCGTACCCGCCCGGCCGCCGCCAGCGACAGCAGCGGGACCCCGCCGAGATAGGCCGCGCCCAACTCCCGTACCGACAAGGTGAGATCGGCCGCGTCCGTGGTCCGCTCGCAGGTCGCGCCCTTCGGGTCCCCGGAGAGCCGCCAACGCCCCGCGTTCCAGGGGCAGAAGGCGTCCTCGACGTCGAACACGACGTCCAGCGGGGCCTGGTAGGTGCGCGCCGACAGAGCCTTGCCGACCTCGACCAGCCGGACATGGCCGCCGTCCCGCTGCCGCGGCCGGCAGCGCCGGATGTCGTCCACCACGTACTGCCAGGCGTCGTCCACCGGCCGGTGTCGCACCCTCAGGGTGGACATCAGGTCCATCCCGAACAGGAAACGCCACAGCGCGCCGTCGGTCGCCGGATCCAGCGCGGCCAGGTCCTCCAGCGTCACCGTGCCGTCGTGCCCGCTCGGGCCCCAGCCCATCTTGGTGCGGAACCGGGCGAACCCGGTGATCCGCCCCGCCCGCTCCGCGACCACGCACTGCAGCTCCGAGCCGCCGTCCCGCTCGCTCTCCGGGTCGAGCAGCCCGAACCTCTCCCAGCCGGGCCGCCGGGCCAGCATCCCGGGCCGGGCCGGCACCAGGGCCGCGTACACCGCCTCGCACTCGGCGAGGACGTCGGCGGGCTTCGCATACCGCACGCGTACGTCCTCGGTGCCGGCGGGCAGGGTCAGGCGGACCCGGCTCGTGTCGATCTCGGCGTCCAGCTGGAAGGTCGCCGCGCCGTACCCGAAGCGGCCGTAGATCGCGGGCTCGGACGCCATCAGCACCGCCAGCGGCTCGCCCAGCGCGCGCACGTCGTCCAGCTGCCGGCGCATCATCGAGGTCAGCAGCCCGCGCCGCCGGTGGGTGCCCGCCACGCTCACCATGGTGACGCCGGCCGCCGGGACCACGGCGCCGCCCGGCACGGTCATCCGGAAGCTGAACGCGCCCGCCGTGCCGACGATCTCGTCCCCGTCCCGCGCGGCCAGCGAGCGCTCGAACTCGGTGAGGGATCTGTCCAGTTCGCGTTCCTCGGCGGAGGCGGAACCGCCGAAGGCCCGGACCACGCCGTCCCACCAGCGGTCGAAGTCCTCCGGCGCCAGCACGGTCAATTCGGTCGTCTGTTCAGTCCCCATGTTCGGTCCCCATGAGCCATGCCTATCAGGGCATTGCGGGACGAGCCAGTGAATTTCCCTCGGAGGGCCGCGCGCCGGCCTCGCGTGCCGTTCACTGTGAGGACGAACCGCGAAGTGGAGCCTCGCACGGGGGACAAGTGGGACCTCCCGTGCCAAGCAGCCGGTCCGATGGATAGGGTCCCGAACTGATGGCAGCAGGACGAGAGCGGCGCGCGAAGGCCGAGACGTTCACGGCCCGGTGCAAGATGCAGTGGCACCGGGCCCGCACCGGGCTGCGCAGAAGCGCCGTGGACTACTTCCGCGGCGACGGCTCCGACTGGATCGCGTTCGTCGGACTGCTGCTCACCATCCCGGTCCTCATGGCCATGACCCTCGTCGACCCGGTGTGGTGCTCCCCGGCCACCCAGGTGCTGCCGATCATCGCGGGCGGCCTGCTGCTGCGCCCGGCGAGCCTGCTCGGCCTGTACGCGGCCGGCGCCACCGCGCTGATCGTGGAGTCGGTACGGCTCGGCCCGTACACCGAGGGACCGTCCCGGGTCACCCCGGGCGTGGTCCTGGTCGTGGCCGCGTGCGGTTTCTTCGGGCTGCTCACGGCACAGTTCCGCAGCCGGGTCGGGGTGCCCTGGCGGCGCGGCGGCACCATGCTGTTCGATCTGCGCGAGCGGATCCGGGTGCAGAGCAAGCTGCCGAAGCTGCCGCAGGGCTGGCACCACGAGATGGCGCTGCGGCCGGCCGGCGGACAGTCCTTCTCGGGCGACTTCGTCGTCGCGTCCCGCACCAACGGCGGCCGCACCCTGGAGGTCGTGCTCACGGACGTGTCCGGAAAGGGCATGGACGCCGGATCGCGCGCCCTGCTGCTGTCCGGCGCGTTCGGCGGCCTGCTCGGCTCGCTGCCGCCGCACGCCTTCCTCCCGGCCGCCAACGGCTATCTGCTGCGCCAGGACTGGGACGAGGGCTTCGCCACCTCCATCCATCTCGTCCTGGACCTGGACTCCGGCGACTACGAGCTGTACTCCGCCGGCCATCCGCCGGGGCTGCAGCTGAGCGCGGGCAGCGGACGCTGGGAGGAGAAGGCCGCCGAGGGACCGCTGCTCGGTGTGTACGACGGCGCCCAGTTCGACCCCGTGAAGGGCTCGCTGCGGCCGGGAGACGTGTTGATGCTGTTCACGGACGGTCTGGTGGAGACCTCCGACCGCGACATCGTCGAGGGCATCGACCGGCTCACCGGCGAGGCCGACCGCTATGTCGCCGGCGGCTTCCACGGCGCCGCCTGGCACCTCATCGAGGCGGTCGCGAAGGACGTCAACGACGACCGGGCCCTGCTCCTGATCTGCCGCCAGGCCTCGGCGACGCCCCGCTGAGCGACACACCGAGCGCCCCGCTGAGCGACACTGGGGCGATGACACAGCTCACGCTCGCCGAGGTAGAGGCCATCGCCCGTGCCGCCCACGAGGGGCAGACCGACAAGGCGGGGCGGCCGTACGCCGGCCATCTCGCCGCCGTGGCCGCGGGCGTGCGCGCCCGGGGCGGGGACGCGGAGCAGATCGCGGCGGCCTGGCTGCACGACTCCGTCGAGGACGACGCGCTGACCCGCGAGTGGCTGGGCGACGCGGCGCTGACCGACCGCACCAAGGCCATCGTGGACGCCCTCACCAAGCGGCCGGGGGAGGCCCCGGAGGCGTACGCGCGGCGGATCCTCGCCACCGAGGGCGCGCGGCTGGTGAAGGAGGCCGATCTGGCGCACAACTCCGACCCGGCGCGGCTGGCGGCCCTGGACGAGCCGACCCGGAGGCGACTGACCGAGAAGTACGCCCGGATGCGCGCACTTCTGGGTCTGGGGGAGCCGGGAAGGGGACCGGGAGCCGGGTCCCAGACCCGGTTCTAGGCACGGGCGAGTTCCGCCGCGTCCTGCTTGAACGCCCACTCCATCTTCGGCTCCATCGCGAACCGGAAGACCCGCTGCACGGGCTTGGTGCACAGCGCGGTGACGGCGGCGCCCGCGAGGAGGGTGACCAGGATCTCGCCGAACGGGTGGTGCAGCCAGGGGTGGTCGAACCAGCCGCGGTAGTCGGCGAACTTCACCAGGAACCCGTGCAGCAGATAGCCGTACAGGGTGCCCGCGCCCAGGGCCGTGAACCACATCGTGCGGCGCGGCACCCAGGCGAAGAAGCAGGCCGTCAGCAGCAGCGAGCAGCCCATCAGCGCGAGCGTCATCACCGGCCCGGACCACCAGGGCGCGCCCAGCTCCTGCGCGGAGTCGCGGTGGTAGAATCAGGCGGTGTTCATGCGCGGCACCGCCCACCAGCCGACCAGCAGCGCGGCGGCGAACACCGGCGCCGCGGCGATCCGCACCGAGCGGCGCCGTACCAGCTGGAAGTGCTCGGGCCGCATGCACAGGCCGAGCACGAAGTACGGCAGGAACTGCAGGACGCGCTGCAGATCGAGGTCGTCACCGATGTTCGGGGTGGCGGACGCCAGCATGGCGATGCCGAGGGCGACCGCGAACGGCGAGCGCACCACCTTCCAGATCGGTGTCGTCAGCCGCCAGATGAACAGGGCGACCAGGAACCAGGTCAGATACCAGGGATCGAGGAGAGAGATCTCCTCGTGCGAGCCCGTGACCAGGTTCTTGAAGAGCGGATAGGCGGTCTCGAAGACGACGTACGGCACCGCGACACCGGTGATCAGCCGCTTCAGCCGGTCCGGGCGCATGTCGAAACCGCGCGAGAAATAGCCGGAGATGATGATGAACGCCGGCATGTGGAAGCAGTACACGACGGTGTACACGCCCTCCAGGATCCGGCTGTCGCTCTTCAGCGGCTCCCATGCGTGCCCCATCGCGACGAGCACGATCGCCAGATACTTGGCGTTGTCGAAGAACGCGTCGCGCTGTCTGCCGGGTCCGTCCGCCTTCGCCGGTCCCTTCTGCGCGCTCATGGGGGTACGCGGACCGGGGACTCCGTCCACCGGCGACCGTGCCGGGGGGAGTGGCCTGCGGCTTGGGCCGGGAGACGAGGCGGCGTCAAACATCCCCGGCACCCTAGTGTCTCGTGATCCTGTTCGTGGAACCTGAGGCTGGTTGGCTCGTTGAGTTGAACATGGATCTCTCCTCTGAACAGATGGCGGAACTGCGGGAGTTGGCCGGTTCGCGGGATGTTCCGGTCGATGTGGCGCTTCGTGCACGGATCGTGTTGTGGTCCGGCGAGGGGCGGCGGCGTAAGGACATCGCCGAGCTCGCCGGTGTGGCGCCGCTGACGGTGGACCGCTGCAAGGCCCGTTATGCCGAGCGGGGGCTTGCCGGTTTGGAGGAGAAGCGCCGTGGCGGGCCGCGTACCCAGGTGCCGCCGCGCGTGCGGGCTCGGGTGATCGCTTTGACGAGGATGTCTCCGCCGACGGTATCCGGCCTGTCGCACTGGTCGACGCGGACGCTGGCCGACCACCTGAAGCAGCGGGAGGGCATCTCGGTGTCGTGGCATTACATCGCCCGCATCTGGCGTGAGGAGAATCTGAAGCCGCACCGCTCGGGCACTTTCAAGATCTCGAAGGACCCGGCGTTCGCGGAGAAGGTCGCCGATGTCGTCGGCTTGTACTTGGCTCCGCCCGGTGGTGCCGTGGTGCTGTCGATCGACGAGAAGACGCAGGTGCAGGCCCTGGACCGGACCCAGCCGGTGCTGCCGGTGGCCTTCGCGGCCGCGGAGAAGCGCACCCACGACTATGTGCGGCACGGCACCACCAA
>NZ_JBFAWH010000057.1:0-29354 GCF_040680235.1 Streptomyces sp. NPDC052101 | reverse complement strand
CACCCGTCGTTCGTGATGTCCAACTCCTTCGCGGACCAGACGCTGGCCCAGATCGAGTTGTTCACCAAGCCCGACGCGTACCCGACCGGCGTGTACGTGCTGCCCAAGCACCTGGACGAGAAGGTCGCCCGCCTGCACCTGGACGCGCTCGGTGTCAAGCTGACCGAGCTGCGCCCGGAGCAGGCCGCGTACATCGGCGTCGAGGTCGAAGGCCCGTACAAGTCGGACCACTACCGCTACTGAGCCAGCGGACTCGCGCCCTACGGGCGCCAGTCCGCCTCCAGGTCGTGCGAGTCGGTCTTGGTGAGCTGGGTCAGCGCGGTGCCGTCGGCCCGTACCAGGAAGAGGTGTTCGGGGTCCGCGTCGTCGGTACCGCCTCTGGTGAAGACCAGGCGGCTGCCGTCCGGGGACCACGAGGGGTTCTTGTCGTTGAGGCGGGCCGCGGTGATGCGGTGCACTCCGGTGCCGTCGGGGCGGACGAGGTAGAGGTGGGCGAAGCCCGAGGAGTCCACGCGGCTGAAGGCGATCCGGTTGCTGTGCGACCAGTCGGGCGCCCAGTCGTGGGAGCCGGCCGCGGTGACCGCCGTCTGGGCCAGGGTGGACAGCCGGATCCGCATCACCCTGCTGTTTCCGCTCGCGTCCGCGCGGTTGAACGCCAGGTACTGCCCGTCCGGGGACCAGGTCGGATGGAGGTCGTCCGCCGCGGTGTGGGTGAGCCGGGTGACGTGGGTGCCGTCGATGTCGGCCACATAGATCTCGCGCTGGCTGCCGACCGGCTTGTCGTAGGCGATCCGCTTGCCGTCCGGGGACCACGCCGGGTCGGTGGCGTCCTTGGTGCCGGGGACGGCCTTCAGACCGGTACCCGTGGCCGTCATCGTCCAGATGCCGTTGATGGCACCGCCGGAGCCGTAGCGGGCGAACGCCACCCGCTTGCCGTCCGGCGACCAGCTGGGCATCACGTCGCTGACGGTGGGGGTGTGGGTGAGCTTGACGGGCGTGCCGCCACCGGGGGAGACCGCGTAGAGGTCCTCGATGGACGCGGCCGCGGTGTAGCGGGCGAAGACGATCGAAGGGTCCCCTGCCGCCCCTGCTGTCGCTGCCGCCCCTGTCGCCCCCGCGTCTGCCGCGGCGCCGAGGGTCAGCGGTACGGCCATGGCGAGCGCCGCGGCCGTCACCGCCGCCCGGCGCCGCGCCGTGCCACTCACGCCGGTCCTGCCGATTCCCTGAGCCCGTCCGGCGGTTCTGTCGCTGCCGGTGCGGTGTCGTCGCCGCATCAAGGTGTCCACCCCGTTCCCTCCCCACGGCCCACCACGGGCCGCTCCGACCGGTAAACATCCCATCGATGGGGCGCCGAGGGAAGCAAGTGGATCGTCACAAGATGTTCACAACTGGCTCCCGGCGGGGCGGCCGAGAGTGGACCGTCCCTCACCAAGCCGACGCCGCCCGCAAAGCCGTCCAGCACCTCCAGACAGCCGCCGGCCGAGCCCTTGCCCCGACGCTCGCCGAACTCACAGCCCGACCGCCCAGGGATCAATCCCGCCGCGTTCTCGCGAGCGACGTACGAGCGGCCGTCCCCGACCACGCCGAACGGACCCTCGCCGACCCGGCCTGGCCGGCACTCGCCACCGTCCTCGCTGACGCCGAAACCCGAGGCCACCAACCCCACCAGCTCCTCAAGAAGGCGGCCGCCCAACGCGAACTGACCACCGCCCGCCAACCCGCCCACCTACTGATCACCCGCATCCAGCAAACCGGCCGCAACCGATACCCCGTCGCCGAGCCGAAGCCGCTCGCCGCCGCACCACCATCAACGGCGCCTCGATCGTCGGGCAGTAGACCCGAACCGTGCATTCGGGCACGGCGCCCACGCAGCCCATGGACCAGCACGGGCGATCTCGCCACGTTCGCTCCACCGTCGCCGCGCGATACGCGGGCCTTGTCCTTGATGGGCGAGCCCACCAGCACGACGCCGTCGGCCAAGGAACCGTCACCTGGGTGAGCATCGCCGGCGGCATCACTGTGTGCGCCGTCGTCAGTGTCGTCATCGGCGCCATCGCCGGACCCCACGGAGAAGTCGAGGGGTCGATGTGTCTGTGCCGCGACCCCTCGCGCGCTGTCCGGGTTGAGGACAGGGACGCGGTGCTTCGAGGGGGCCATTTCAGTTAGTGGCATGGCTGATTCCGTGCTGTCGGAGCGTCTTCGGATGGACCTACAGTCGCGCCCTGCCAGTAACGACGAAGACGGGGGATACCATGCGCAAGCTCAAGCGCTGTGCCGCAGCCACGGCCGCGGCACTCGCACTCGCCACCACCGGCGTCGTCAGCTCCGCTGGCACGGCCAACGCCGCCACCACCTGCGGCGGGTGGACCGACATCGGCAGCCCTGGCAACCTGCGCGCCTACGGAGCGTACGCCGGACAGGTGGAGCAGCAGTTCCAGCCCTTCTGCGGTGGAGGCGGTCAAGTCCAGGCGCACTTCCAGTGGGACGAAAACTTCCGGAACACCTACTCGGGGACGAAGATCTACGTCTCCATGGAGGACAGCACCGGCCAGACGTATGCCACACTCGGAGCAGATACGGGGACGAAGAACGTCTACACCATATGGCCCACAGACATCCACACCGCCAACCCCGATATATGGGGCGCATATGCGTCCCTGCAAAACCGCGTTTACCAAATCTGCTGGGCGGCAGGCACGATGCACAACTACGCCAACGGTTCGACTTGGTTCGGCGCTTCGGGCAACTGCTGACTCACTCCTCTCGCTTATTACTGGCCGTGCACGGCGTCGTGGGTGGCCAGCAGGCGGGGGTCAGTGGTGGTGGGCGGGTGGGTGAGCAGGTCGTCCGCGTGCTCGCCGGTGACGAGGAAGACCACGCGTTGGGCCACGGCTACGGCGTGGCCGGTGAAGCGTTCGTAGTAGCGGCCGACGAGCGTGGCGTCCACGGCCGTCTCGACGCCGTGGTGCCAGCGGTCGTCCATGAGGTGGTGCCGTAACCCCCTGCCCAGGAGGAACCCTCTGCCTGTCCGACGGTTGCCGTTCTGAGCTGCCCCTTTGCCCGCCAGTAGCGCCGAGGTACGTCGAGCAGGGCACCGGCTTGGGCCGGGGCCCAGTTCGACATGTGAACCTCTTACGCATACTCGGTGTTGTGGTGCCACTGGACCGGGTGGAACAGCAGCGCGTCAGTGTTGGTGCGTTCGAGGATCGCGTAGTGGTCGGGGATGCCCGGCCGTCCTGGGCCGCCCCCACCCAGTGACCAGGGCTTGAAGGACGTCGGCGCTGGCGTCGGTGCTGGTGTGGTGGAGGTGGCCTGTCCGCTGGATCCAGGCGGTGCCGGCGTCGGGGGTCGTACAGGCAGGCCATGCCCAGGGCGGGGTCGAGTCCTTCGATGTACGCACGGGTGGTGCGGCCCGTCTGGGTGCCGAGGTGGAACAACAGGTCGTGGTACTCCTCCGGCTCCAGGGCAGGGCCGACGTTCTCCCGGGTCGTCAGCGGCTGGGGCGCAAGTGGTTCGATCAGGGCTCGAGCCTGTCCGGCGGCCCATGAGTAAGAACTCCTAACGCAACGTAGTTTGCAAGCGTCGCCAGCAGATCAGTGAGCAGGTGAGTTTGAGGAACGCCTCGTGGATGTCGTCGCGAGTCTCTCAGCGGATGCGCAGGCGGCCGAACCAGTGCAGCAGTGCAATCGTCTGTTCCACGACCCACCGCTTGGTTCCGAGTCCGGAGCCGTGGGCGATCCCGCGGCGGGCGATGATGGGTTTGATGCCCTTCGCCCAGACCTGGCGGCGGTAGCAGTCGTGGTCGTAGCCGCGGTCGGCGTAGACCTCCTTCGGTCGTTGGCGGGGTCGGCCGCGTGTGCCGCGGATCGGTGGGATCGCTGCGAGCAGGGGCATCAGCTGGGTGATGTGGTTGAGGTTGCCGCCGGTCAGGGTCACGGCCAGCGGGATGCCGGTGGCGTCGCAGATCACGTGGTGCCTGGAGCCCGGCCGACCTCGGTCGACCGGGCTCCGGCCGGTTCTGGGCCGCCCTTGAGCGCCCGGATGTGGGAGCTGTCGATCACCGCCCGCGACAGGTCCAGACGGTCGGCGGCCCGCAGTTCGTCCAGCACCCTCTTCCGCCCCGGCCGCCGGCGCCCAGGCAATGACGTCGGCAGCAACGGCTCGATCCGCGACCACAACTCGTCGTCAACCAGCCATGGTTGAGGGTTTCGATTGGCCATACCCAAACAACCGGCACACCCCACCGAAGGACACCGCAACCCACGTTGCGTTAGGAGTTCTCAGGCCCGTGGCGGACCCGTCCCAGGAGGGGGCCTCGACCGCCAGCCGGTCTCCGCGGCTGTGTCGGCACACTGTATCGGGTCACCGGGGGTGGCATGCGTCAAATACACGAACTCACTCGCGAGCCGTAGAACGGAACCGGCCACAGTGGGAAAAGTCGAAGAGCCCTCACGATTTTCGGGGTCGGTGTCGAAGAGGTCCGGTCGGCGGGACGAAAAGTTCCGGCCAATCCTCTTCCTGTGAAGAAAGCAATGCTTCCGCAAAGCCCGTCATTTAATGGCTCTTTGGGAATCGGGGGCGGCGGCGGCCCTGCGGCCGAGTCGAGCCAGCAGCAGGAAACCCGCCACCTCGATCACGACCAGTGCGATGACACCGGCTTTGAAGGCCGATTCGTACGCCCCGGTCCCGAGGGCGGAATGGAAAACCGCCCCCACCCCGGCCACGCCCAGTGCTCCCGCGACCTGAGAGGTCATCAGGACTGCTCCGGACGCCGCACCGACCTGGTCGGCCGGTACTCCGCGCAGGCTGATGCCGAGCAGCGAGGGCAGCACAAGTCCCTGGCCCAGTCCGCAGAGCAGCAGCCCCGGCTGCATCCGCAGGGCCTGGTCGGCATGGCTGCCGTGGCCCAGGCCGAGCAGCATCAGCAACAGCCCGGCCACGATGGTGGCGATGGCGCAGAGCAGCACCCGGTGGCCGAACCGGTCGACCAGCGCACGCGAGAGCAGGGACGCCGTCGCGAAGACCACACCGAGGGGGAGGAAGTCGAGGCCTGCCGTGAGCGGCGAGAGGTGGATCCCGTCCTGCAGGTAGAAGGCGAGGACCAGGTAGAACCCGGTCTGGCCGCAGTAGAAGGCGATCACGGTGGGCAGCCCGCCCGCGAAGCCGGGAAGCCGGAACAGGCGCATCGGCAGCAGCGCGCCCGATCCGTCACCGGACAGGCCCGACTCCCACCGGAAGAACAGCGCGAACATCAGGGCCGAGCAGGCCAGCGTCGGCCACACCCACATCGGCCAGTCGTACTGGGCGCCGAAGACCAGCGGGCACAGCAGCAGCGGAACCGCGCCGGACAGCAGCAGCGTTCCCACCGGGTCGAAGCGCACAGGGGCACCGGGCGGGCTGGCACCGGCACCGGCGCCGCTCGGCAGGAGGACGGCGCCGGCGAGCGCGACCAGGGCGAACGGCAGATTGACGACGAAGATCGCCCGCCATTGCAGATCGGCCACGTCGACATGGATCAACAGGCCGCCGAGCACTTGGCCGCTGATGGATCCGCAGCTCATGGCGGCGCCGTAGAAGCCGAGGATCCGCCGCTGCTCGGCCGGCGGGTAGAGGACCTGGATGAGCGCCAGCACCTGCGGCAGCATCAGCGCCGCGCTCAGTCCCTGGAGAACCCGCATCGCGATGAGCACCCCGACGGACGGCGCGAGCGCGCAGGCGGTCGAGGTGAGCGCGAAGCACGCGATGCCGATCACGAACATCCGGCGCCGGCCCGCCATGTCGCCGAGGCGCCCGCCGGTCACCAGCAGCATGGCGAAGGCCACCGTGTATCCGCTGATGACCAGTTGGACGGAGGCGAAGCTCGCGTGCAGCTGGGTCTGGATCGACGGCGCCGCGATGTTGACGATGAACAGGTCGAGCATCGCCAGGTAGGGGCCCAGCAGGATGGTGCCGAGCGCGGCCCGGGAGCGCCAGTCCGGGCGGTTCGCGGTGGCCTTCGGCAGCAGGGTCTGCCGGGGCGTGCTCATGCCGGTCACGCGATCACCACCCGTCGCCCGCACCGGGTCGACCGCGCCGTCATGCTGTCAACACTGCTGATCCAGCCCCCTGTCGGCATCCGGTCCGTGTGCACGCGCCGCCCCGCTCCCGGCGTCGCACAGCACGCGGTCGACCACCGCGGAGGCGAAGGGGAGGAGTGATTACGGGGCCGAGAGCCGCGTCAATGCAGGCACCGGAGAAGACGTGAATTGCCTGTGGCGCGGGAAACCGGCCGGAAACCGATCGAGCGCCCCGGCGAGCCTAACAGCCACCGCACGATCCCGGCTGGTCCATTTCTCGCCGTCCTGGCGTCGGCTGTCCGGCGGGGCGAACACGCTAATGGATCTTGGGCATTGACAGGCGCCAGCGGGTGTGGGAACACTTTTCACAAGGCAATCGGTGACCCTGGTTGCCGGTGCGGAGCCGAAGACTCGGGCGAGATGACAACGAGTCACTCCGCTTCAGTGCATTCAAAACGGGGGCCAGAAATGAGTCTTGCCGACCTGAAACCCATACCCCGGGATCAACTAGAGTTCCGGTGGCCGAAAACGTCCGAGAATCCGGTGGAAGAGCGGCGGCACCGGCAGGAAAGCTTGGTCACGGCCTGCCGCCTGTTCGGCAGGTTCGGCTTCGAGGAGGGCACGGCCGGGCACATCACGGCCCGGGATCCCGAGCACACGGACCACTTCTGGGTGAACCCGTACGGGATGTCGTTCAAGCACATCCGGATCAGCGACCTGGTTCTCGTCAACGACCAGGGCGAGGTGGTCGACGGCCGCTACCACGTGAACGAGGCCGCCTTCGTCATCCACTCTCAGATCCACCGGGCCCGCCCCGAGGTGGTCGCGGCCGCCCACAGCCACTCCCTCCACGGCAAGGCCCTCTCGGCCCTGGGCCAGCTACTGGAGCCGCTCACCCAGGACGTCTGCGCGTTCTACGAGGACCACGCGCTCTACGACGACTACAACGGTGTGGTCACCGACCTGGAAGAGGGCAAGCGCATCGCCGAGACCCTGGGTGGGTACAAGGCGCTGATCCTGCGCAACCACGGCCTGCTGACCGTCGGCAGTTCCGTCGAGGCCGCCGCATGGTGGTTCATCACCATGGAACGCTCCTGCCAGGCGCAACTCCTGGCGAAGGCCGCCGGTGACGTGATCCACATCGACCACGAGACCGCCACGGCCGCCAGGAAGCAGATCGGCAACGACGACATGGCGTGGATCAACTTCCAGCCGCTGCGGGACCAGATGGTCCGGACCGAACGCGACATGTTCGACTGACGGCACGGCCGACTGACGACATGCTCGACTGACGGCGCGGCCGACTGACGGCGCGTCCGGCCGGCGACCGCGGGGCAGCCCCACCGCGCGCCGCTCGGCCGAACGACATCCACAGGTGCTCCCGACCGACCGAAGTGTGAAGTGTGCTCCCGCTTCGCAGGCCGCGAACCGGCCGACGCCTCTTCGCTCTTCGCTCTCCTTCGCCCCGGCCGCTGCCGTCCGGCACGACCCACCGGACCACCGGCAGGCAGACCACACGCTCAGTGATCACCCATGACCACTGACAACGGACTCATCCAGGGGGATCTCCCAGCATGCGGGCAGGCGACGTCTACCTTGCCGCCATCGGCAGCTATGTGCCGGCGGCCTCACCGGTGTCCGAGGCGGTCGCCGCCGGCCGGTACGACCCGGACTGGGACGCCGATGACCGGATCGAGTCGGTGGCCGTGGAGACCCGGCTCTCGGCTCCGGAAATGGCCGTCAGGGCCGGCCGGCAGGCGCTGGACCGCTCGGGACACCAGCCGGCCGACATCACCCTGCTGCTGCACGCCTCCCTGTACCGGCAAGGGCCCGAACTGTGGGCCTCACCCTCGTACATCGAGCGGTACGCCGTCGGGAACTCCGCGACCGCGATCGAGATCAGACAGGGCTGCAACGGCGGCCTCGCCGCGCTGGACCTGGCCCGCGGCCACCTCCGTATGCCCGGGAACGACGCCGTCATGGTCACCTGCGCGGACCGCTTCGACGGCGAGTTCGACCGGTGGCGGTCCAACAAGGGCATGGTGATGGGCGACGGGGCGGCGGCCGTCGTGGTGTCCCGCCGGCACGGATTCGCCCGGCTCCGCAGCCTCGCCACCAGAACCGATGCGACGCTGGAGGAGATGCACCGCGGCGCCGAGCCACTGGCGCTGTCCGCGCACCGGCGCGGGGCCGTCGACACCGCCCCGCGCAAACGTTCCTTCCTGCAGACCTTCGGCGCGGCCGAGACACGCAAGAGATGCGGCGCACAGGTCGTGGGCGTGGTGGGCGAGGCACTGGCCGAGGCGGACCTCCCACTGGACGGCGTCGCCCGCGTGATCGTCTCCAACCTCGGACACAAGGTCCTCGACGAGATGTACCTGGAGCCGCTGGGCATACCGGTGGAGCGCACGACGTGGACGTACGGCCGTCGTCTGGGCCACCTCGGCAACAGCGACCAGTTCATCGCCCTGGAGCACCTGCTCGGCACGGGCGAGCTGGGCGAGGGCGACCGCGTCCTGATCGTCGGCATGGGCATCGGCTTCACCTGGAGCGCCGCGGTGCTCGACATCGTGGGCCGTCCGTCCTGGACCCGTTAGCAGACCCAGCACCGCTCGACACCCGGCCCCCGGCGGCACCGTCGGTGACACCGCGCCCGCCCGCCGGCACGCCCTGGTCCGACCGACCCGGACGGCCAACCACCGTTGGAGTGTTCCCTTGCCTGAGTTACCGGAGTACGACAAGCCCCTGACGACGTCGGCCGACCTGGTGGTGGACGGCGGCCGGCTCCGCCGCGGCACGCCGTCGCTCACCGTCGAGGTGCCGGGGGACAAGTCGGTGAGCCATCGCGCCCTGCTGGCCGCCCTCCTGCCCGGCGCCCCCTCCCGGCTCACCGTCCGCAACGCCAATCTCGGCGGCGCGGTCCGCGCCCTGCTCCCCGCGATGCGCGCCCTCGGAGCACACCCGGTCATCGAGGGCGGCACCCTCGTCGTGGAGCGGGACGGCACGGCCGTACCCCAGCCGGTGCGCGCCCACCCGGACCTCGACCACTGGCCGCACGACGTCCCTTACCTGGACACGGGCGGTTCGAGCGCCGCCGCCCGGCTGCTGATCGGAGTCCTCGCCGGAAGCGGCCGAAGCGCCGTCGTGGACGGCGACGACGTACTGCGGCACCGGCCCATGGACTGGCTCGTCACCCCGCTGAACCAACTGGGCGCGGACATCGCGTACTTGGGCGAACCCGGACGGCTGCCGGTGCTGGTCCGCGGCACGGTGCACCGCTCCGCGACGGTGGAACTCACCGTGGGCAGCGCCCAGGCGCGCTCCGGAGTGCTCCTCGCCGCGGTCGCCGCCGGCCTGCCCGCAGACATCCGTCATCCGGTGCGCTCCCGGGACCACACCGAGCGCATGCTCGCCGCCTTCGGCGCCCGGCTGACGGAAGTCCCGGGCGCCGTACGGTACGACGGAAGTCCGTACACCGTGCCCGACGTCATCGACGTCCCCGCCGACCCGTCGCTCGCCGCGTATCCCGTCGCCGCGCAGCTGCTGTGGGGGGAAGCGGGCGAACTCAGGGTGCCGGACGTCTGCCTCAACCCGACCCGCCTCGGCTTCTTCGAGGTGCTGCGCCGAGCCGGCGCGGACATCGCCTACCAGGACGAGCGGGTCGACTCCAGCGGCGAGCGGGCCGGCACCATCGTCGTCCGCGGCGGCCTGGAGGACGTCACGGCCGTACGGGTCGACGAGCCCGCCACCCTGCACGCCCTGATCGACGAGGTACCGCTGCTCGCCGTGGTCGCCGCCCGGCTGCCCGGCACCTCATGGATCGGCTGCGCCGAGGAGCTGCGGTTCAAGGAGACCGACCGCCTCACCACGACGGCACGGATGGCCGCGGCCTTCGGCGCGCACGTCGAGGTGGCGGGGGACGGCCTGAAGGTGCTGGGCGGGGCCCCGCTGACCGCGGGGACGGTGCCCGCCTTCGAGGACCACCGCATCGCCATGGCCGCAGCCACCCTGGCCGTGAGCCTGCCCGGACGCACCACCGTCTCGGGCGGTGCCTGTCACCACACGTCATTCCCTGGCTTCGCCGACACACAGCGTGCCGTAGGCGCCACGATCACCGAGGTTCCCCGGACATGAACAACGCGCAAGCAACAGCCGTGGAAGAGGCGGTCTCGACCGGTACGGTGCTGGGGCCCGCCTTCCAATCCGGCGACGGCCCCTGGCTGTACGCCGAGGACGGCTCCGCCTGGTTCGACGGCACGTCGGGCAGCGGGGCCGCGACGCTGGGCCACCAGCACCCGGCGGTGCTCGCCGCCGCCACGGCCCAGCTGAACCAACTCGTGCACACCGGATGCAAACTGGGCTCGCAGGCGCGGACCGGCATGGTGCGCCGGCTGGGCGAACTCTCGCCCTACCGGACGCCTGCCGTGCTGCCCGCGGTGACCGGGGCGGAAGCGGTCGAGACCGCGCTGAAGATCGCCCGGGCGGCCACCGGCCATCGGGCGGTGGTCGGCTTCACCCACGCCTACCACGGCAAGACCGCCGGCGCGCTGGGCCTGACCTGGCGCGCGGAGTTCAAGGCGTACAGCGCCCTGCCGTCCGACGCGGTGGTCACCGCGACGCTGCCCGACCCACGCACGTCCCGCCCGGACGGTCCCGACGGCATCGCCGCCGCGCTCGCGGACCTGACCGCCGCGCTGGACACCGCCGACCGGCTCGGCGGCACCGCCGCGGTCGTCCTGGAGCCGATCCAGGTGACCGAGGGCCTGCTGATCATGGAGCCCGCGCTGCTGGACGAGATCGCCCGGGCCGCCCACGCCAGGGGCGCCCTGCTGGTACTCGACGAGATCTACACCGGACTCGGGCGCGCCGGCCGCATGTTCACCGCCGAGCTGATGACGCGGACCCCCGATCTGACGCTGGTGGGCAAGACACTCGGCAACGGGTTCCCGATCAGCGCCGTGGTGGGGGAGCGGGAGGTGGTCAACGCCCTCCCGGCCGGCGTGCAGACGTCCACCTTCTCCGGCTCCCCGCTCAGCTGCGCCGCCGCCTCGGCGGTGCTGGACACCATCGTCGAGCAGGACCTGCCCGGCCGCGCCAGGGCGCTCGGCGAACGGCTCGGCACCGATCTGGGGAAGCTGGCCGACCGCTTCCCCTGGATGACCGCGGTACGAACGGCGGGCGCCCTCGCGGCCTTCGACTGCGTACGGGACGGAACTCCCGACCCGGCGCTCTCCCAGGCCGTCCGCGACGCGGCGCTCGCCGCCCGGCTCCTGCTGTTCGGCGGGGGACCGGAGGGCGCCACCGTGAAGATCGTCCCGCCGGCGCTCCTGGAGGAACGGGACTACCGGTTCCTGATGGACGGCCTGACCGCGGCCGTGGCCCAGGCCGACGGCTCGGAGGACACCCGAATATGAGCTTCCAACAGTTGGTACACGACATTCTGGAACCCGATCTGTGCACCGTGTGCGGGGCCTGCCAACTGGCCTGCCCGGCCGGTGTCATCGGCTTCGACGGCCTGGAGCCGGTCCTGACCGAGCCGGCCTGGACCGAGTCCGACTGCGGAACCTGCGGCGACTGCCTGACGGTGTGCCCGGGCGCCGATCCCGCCACCCGGCAGTCCGAGGAGCGGCTGTTCGGCCGGGGCCGCGACGCCGACGAGCGGTGGACCGGCATCTTCTCCGAGGTGCTCGCGGGCCACGCGCTGGACGCCGGCGTCTTCGAGGCCTCCGCGAGCGGGGGCAGCCTCACCGCCCTGCTCCAGGCGGCCATGGCGGTGCTCGACGTCGACGTGGTGCTCACGATGGGCCGGGACCCCGAGCAGCCGTGGCGCGCCGCACCGGCGATCGCGCGCGATCCCGCCGAGCTGGTCGAGACCGCCCAGTCCACCTATCAACTCGCCCCCTACTTAGGCGCGTTGCGCGAGACCATGCTCCAGGAGCCCGATGCGAGGGTGGCACTGACCGGAGTGGCCTGCCACATCCAGGCGATGCGCAAGCTCCAGGCCATGGACACCGCGGCGGGACGCTGGGCGCGCGACCGGGTCGTGCTCATGACCGAGCCGGCCTGCTCGTCCAACACCCGTCCCGAGGGCACCCGCTCCGTGATAGAGCAGCGGGCCGAGGTGCCCGTCGAGTCGGTGGTCCGGCTGCGCTACCGCGAGGGCCACTACCCCGGCGAGGTCTCCGTGCGCACCGACGACGGCCAGGACCACCGGGTCGCCTTCTGGCAGGCGGTGCGGGACTTCGCCGGCAACAAGACGCACCGCTGCCTGTCCTGCGGCGACTGGATGTCGGGGCTGGCCGACGTGAGCGTCAGCGACGGCGACCCCAACATCTTCGCGGCGAGCGCCGGCGACGGTGAACGGGCCAAGCACGGCCGGGTGTTCGTACGCACCAAGGCGGGGGCCGAGGCGGTGGCCGAGGCAGGCGCCCGGGGCTTCCTCGCGGTCAGCCCGGTGGAACTGAAGGGCCTGAACCTCGGGCTGGAGCGCAAACGCAACCGGCGGGCCACCTACGAGCGGTCCGGCGCGCCCATCCCCGCCGGGCCGATACCCGGCCACCGCGAGGAACTGGAGACCGTCGACGACGAACGGTGGATCGCGGCTCCCGACGGTTCGACCGAGCGGGCCTGGGAACGCGGGGAGGAGGGATGACCACCGTCGCCGACCATCCCCACGTCACCTCGCGCCGGCTCCTCGCGGGCGGCCGGCCCCTGCCGCGCACCGAGCAGGTGCGCGTCGGCCCGCCCGGCCGCGGCGAGCTGCGGATCCGGGCGGCCTACAGCCTGGTCAGCCCCGGCACCGAACTGCACTACCTGGACCGCTTCGCCGGTACGGGGCAGGACTTCCCGCTCGGGTACTGCTCGGCCGGGGTGGTGGACGCCGTCGGCCCCCGGGCGACCGGGTTCGCCGTGGGCGACCGGGTGATCGCGATGAGCTGGGGCGAGGCCGTCCACGGCGATGTGATCACCGTGCCGTACCGGCTGTGCCGACGCGTCCCGGGCGGTATGGACCTGGCGGACGCGGTGGTGGCGAACCTGGCGGCGACCGCCGTCCACGCCGTGGACCGGGCCGTCCTGCGGCCCGGGGACGAAGCCGCGGTGGTCGGCGCCGGCATGGTCGGACTGCTGGTCGGCCAGATCGCCGCCGCCCGCGGACACCGGGTCACCGTGCTGGACCTGCGGCCCGAACGGGCCCGTACCGCGGCGGCACTGGGACTGGGCGCGCAGACCGGCACGGCGGAGTTCTTCGCGGACGAGGCGACCGCGCCGCACCCGCTCGGCCGCTGCGTCTTCCTGTGCGGCACCGGCGAGGCGAGCGACACCGTGGCCGCCGCCGCCCGCTGGGCGGGGCGTACGCCCGGCCGGCCACGGCTGATCGGCGTCGGCCGGTTCTCCGCGCACGTCGAGTTCAGCGTCGAACTCGGCAATCTCGACATCCGCTACGCGGCCCGCTGCGGGGCCGGCTACCGCGACCCCGACTACGCGCGCGGACTCACCGACGTCACCCCGCCCGAAGGCGAGGGCACCGTCACCCAGAACCTGCAACGGGCCCTCGACCTGATCGGCGCCGGAGCCGTCCGCCCCGGTCGGATGGGCTTGGTGAGCCGCCCGCTGGAACACGCCGAAGAGGCATACGCCGAGCTGCGGGACCGCCCCGCGCACCTTGCCGTGGTGTTCGCGTACGGACCCGAGGAGACACGGTCATGACGAGCGACGGCAGCAGCACCGGGACCGGTCACCGGCCGTTCCCCACGGCCGACGCGGCGCGCACCCTGGCCCACCGCTTCCTGGAGGCGGCCGCCGCACACCCCGCCCGCGAGGCCGTCGTCACCCCCGGCGTCCGCTGGACCTACCGGGACACGGAAGAGCACTCCGCCCGCGTCTGCGCGGCCCTGGTGGACCGGGGACTGCGGCCGGGGGAGCGCGTGGGGCTGCTCTTCTCCCACGGGGCGGAGATGATCGCGGCACTGCTCGGCGTCCTGCGGGCCGGGCTCTCCTATGTGCCGCTCGACGCCGCCTACCCGGAGCAGCGGCTCGCCTTCATGGCGGGCGACGCGGGCATCCGCGCGCTGGTCACCGTGGCCGAACACGCGCCGGCGGCAGGGCGGCTGGCCGGCGGCGGCTGCCCGGTGCTGGACTACGCCGAACTGGTACGGCGGGTCCCGCGGGCCGGGGAGACCGAGGTACGCGCCGTCCCGGAGGGCGAGGCGTACGTGCTGTACACCTCGGGCTCCACCGGCCGGCCCAAGCCGGTGGCGCAGCTGCACCGCAATGTGCTGCACCACACCAGGGCCTGGACCGACGGGCTCGGGATCGGACCGCTGGACCGGTTGTCCCTCCAGTCCGCCTACAGCTGGGACTCGGCGGTCCAGGACACCTTCTGCGCACTGCTGAACGGCGCGGCGCTGTACCCGGTCGACCTCAAGTCCCTCGGCATCACGGGGCTGCTGGAGTGGATGGCGGCCGAGCACCTCACCGTGTACCACTCGACCCTGCCCGTCTTCCGGGCGCTGGTACGCGCCATGGAGACCCGGGGAACCCGGCTGCCCGCGCTGCGCATGCTCGCCCTAGGCGGGGACACCCTGCACCTGGCCGACCTGGAGGCGTGCCGCGGCTACTTCGACGCCGGCTGCCAGGTCGCCGGAGCGTACGGCTCCACCGAGTGCTCGTGCGCCCTGCTGCGGGTGGCCGACCGCACCTACCGGCCGCCCACCGGGGTCTTCCCCCTCGGCGACCCGGTGCCCGAGACCGTCGTCCGGCTGGAGGACGCCGAGGGCCGCACCGTCGAGGGCGCCGGGGAGGGCGAGATCGTCGTCGCCAGCCGCTACCTCGCCCCCGGCGCCGCGCCGGACGGCCGGACCTACCGCACCGGCGACCTCGCGCGCCGGCTGGACGACGGAACACTGCTGCTCATCGGGCGCCGTGACTTCCAGGTGAAGATCTCCGGCATCCGGGTGGAGACCGGCGAGGTGGAGAGCGTGCTCAAGCAGCTCCCCCAGATCCGGGAGGCGGTGGTGATGCCGTTCACCGACGGGCTGGGCGAACGGCAGCTGGCGGCCTATGTGGTCGGCCACGACGGCGCGCGGCTCGAACCCGCCGCCCTGCGCGCACAACTGCGCGGAACGCTGCCCGATCACGCGGTGCCGACCGCCTACGTCCCGCTCGACGAGCTGCCGCTGACGCCCAACCACAAGATCGACCGCGCCGCGCTGCCCGATCCGCTCGCCGACGCGCGGCGCGCCACGGCGGCGCGTGACACCCACGGCGGCGGCCCCGCCGAGCGGACCGTCGCCGCGGCGTGGCGCGAGGTGCTGGGGGTCGCCCGGCCCGGCCTCGACGACAACTTCTTCGACCTGGGCGGGACATCGCTGCGGATGGCCGCCGTGCACGAGCGGCTCACCCGCACCCTGGCCCCCGCGCTGCGGATGACGGACCTGTACCGGGCACCGACCATCCGCGCCCTGGCCCGGCTGATCGACGCATCAGCGACGTCCCGGGCCGGCGGCGCCGGCGGCGAACCGCCGCAGGGAACGGCCCGAGGAGCGCGCCGCCGTGCCGCACACGCCTCCCGGCGCTCCGCCGTCCGCGCCCAGACCCGTAATCCGAACACCGCCATCGTCCCGCTCTCGGGTGACGGCACGAACACCGCCTCAGGAGACGTACGTGACTGAACGACTGCACGAAGATGCCTCCGCGGCCGGACGGATCGCCGTCGTCGGTCTGGACTGCCGCTTCCCGGGCGCCCGTGACCACCATGAGTACTGGCGCAATCTGCTCGCGGCCACCGATCACATCTCGGACCTCGACGAGGAGCGGCTGCGCGCCGCCGGCGTGCCGGAGGACATGCTCGCGCACCCCCGCTACGTCCGCAGGGCCGCGGTGCTCGACGACGCCGACGCGTTCGACGCGTCGTTCTTCTTCCTCAGCGCGCGGGAAGCCGAACGGATGGACCCGCAGCTGCGCCTCTTCCTGCAGTCGGCCTGGGCGGCGCTGGAGCACAGCGGCCACGACTCGGAGGTGTACCCGGGCCGCATCGGCGTGTTCGGCGGGTCGCTGCACAGCACCTACCTGCTCAACAACGTGCTGACCGGCGAGGCCGGATACCACGGCTCGCTGCACCGCATGCAGCAGGACATGGCCACGATGATGGGCAACGACCCCAACTACCTGACGACGCGCGCCTCCTACCACCTCAAGGTCATGGGGCCGAGCATCGGCGTGCAGACCGCCTGCTCCACCTCCCTGGTCGCCGTGCACCTGGCGATGCAGAGCCTGCTCGCGCAGGAGTGCGATGTCGCGCTGGCCGGCGGCGTCGCCCTCCGCTTCCCGCAGGAGGCCGGATACCTGCACGAGACCGACGGCATCACCTCGGCGAGCGGTGTCGTACGGCCCTTCGACGCCGGTGCGGACGGCACGATCTTCGGCAACGGCGTCGGCCTCGTGGTGCTCAAACGGCTGGAGGACGCCCTGGCCGACGGCGACACCGTCTGGGCCGTGCTGCGCGGCTCGGCCGTCGGCAACGACGGCAACGACCGCGCCGGTTACACCGCGCCCGGCGTCACCGGCCAGGCCGCCGTACTCGCCGAGGCCCTCGGCGTCGCGGACGTCGCCCCCGCCACCGTGAGCTACCTGGAGGCACACGGCACCGGTACCCGCATGGGAGACCCGATCGAGCTGACCGCCGTCGCCCAGGCGTACGGCACGGACCGCGCCCAGCCGCTCACCGTCGGATCGGTCAAGGCCAACATCGGCCACCTGAGCACGGCCGCCGGCATCGCCGGGCTCATCAAGTGCGTCCTGATGCTGCACCACCGCACCCTCGTGCCGACACCGCACTTCACCGCGTGGAACCCGGAGTGCCAGACCGACGCGGAACGCTTCCGGGTGGCCACGGCCGTCGAGCCGTGGCAGGCCGGCGAGGGACCGCTGCGCTGCGCCGTCACCTCGACCGGCATGGGCGGCACCACCGCGCACGTGGTGCTGGAGGAGGCACCCGCGGTGCCGGCCTCCCCCGCGGCCGCCCCCGCACCGCCGGTCGTGGTCCTGCCGGTCTCCGCCAAGTCGCCGGCCGCCCTGGAGAAGGCGTGCCAGGCCCTGGCCGACCACCTGGAGGCCACCGCCCCCGATCCCGCCGCACCGGACGCGCTCGGCGACACCGCGCTCGGCGACACCGCCCTCGACGACGCCGCCTACACCCAGGCCACCACCCGCCACACCTTCGACTACCGGGCCGTGGTCACCGCACCGGACCGGGCGAGCGCGGTACGCGCCCTGCGCACCGCCGACCCGCGGCTCGTCTACCGTGACTCCGGCCAGCCCGCCCCGCGCCCGGTCACCTTCCTGCTGCCCGGCCAGGGCGCCCAGTACCCCGCCATGGGCCAGGGCTGGTACGAGCACCTCCCGGTGTTCCGCGGCACGCTGGACGAGTGCGCCGAGCTGCTGCGGCCTCACCTCGGGCTCGACCTGCGCGACGCGCTCTATCCGCGGCTGCGCGGGTACGAGGGCGAGCCGCACGACCTCAGCCGCACCCGCCTCGTCCAGCCCACCCTGTTCGCCACCGAACTCGCCCTGGCCCGGCAGTGGATGGCCTGGGGCATCCAGCCCTCCGCACTCATCGGCCACAGCATCGGCGAGTACGTCGCCGCCACCCTGGCAGGCGTCTTCGCGCTGCCCGACGCGCTGCGGGTGGTCGCCGAGCGGGGCCGGCTGGTGGACGAACTGCCCGCCGGCGTCATGACCGCCGTGATGACCAGCCCGGCGGAGCTGGCCTCCTACATGGCCGAGGGAGTGGACCTGGCGGCCGTGAACGAGCCCGCGGTCTGCACGGTCGCCGGCACCCGGGAGGCGATGCGGACCCTGACGGCCAAGCTCACCGCCGACGGCGTCCCGCACCGCAAGGTCGCCACCTCTCACGCCTTCCACTCGGCGATGATGGACGCGGCCGTGCAACCGCTGACCGAACTCGTCCGCCAGGTGGAGCTGCACCGCCCGCGGATCCCGTTCCTCTCCAACCGGACCGGCACCTGGATCCGCGACGAGGAGGCCACCGACCCCGCGTACTGGGGCGCGCACCTGCGGGACACCGTGCGCTTCGCGGACGGCGTGGCGACCGCGCTGGCCGAGGGCGACCAGGTCTTCGTCGAGGTGGGACCGGGTCACACCCTGGCCACCTTCACCCGACGCCACCCGGACCGGGAGACCGGCGTCCCGGTCGTCACCTCCGCTGCCCGCGGCAAGGACCCCGACGCCGATGTCACCGCGGTCAACGCCGCCCTGGGACGGCTGTGGGCGGTGGGACTGACCCCCGACTGGCCGGGCTACTACGCCGGGCGCGGACGCCGCAAGGCACCGCTGCCCACCTACCCGTTCGAAGGGACCCGCTACTGGATCGAGCCCGGCTCGGGCACTCTCACCGGCAGCGGCACCCCCGCGGTACGCAAACTGCCGCTGGACGAATGGTTCTCCACCCCCGTGTGGCGGCCGGCCGTCGGCACCCTCGACACCGACCCGGCACCGCTCGCCGATCCCGTCCTGCTCTTCGCCGACGCCGAGGGCACCGCCGCCCGCCTGGCCGGCCTCGCCTTCACCGGCGAGGTGATCACCGTCGCCGCGGGCGAGACGTACGCCCGCGACGGAGCCGCCTTCACCGTGCGGCCCGACTCCGAGGAGGACCACAGCCGGCTGGTCGGCGAACTCCTCGCCGAGGACCGGCTGCCCGGACGGGTGGTCCACGCCTGGTCCACCGCGGCCCTGCCCGCCGAGCGCGGCATCCCCCGCTTCGAACAGGCCCAGCGAAACGGGCTCTACAGCCTCATCGCCCTGGTGAAGGCCCTCGGCGCACACAACGTCACCCGCCCCCTGCACCTGGACCTGATCAGCGCGGGCGCCTACGCGGTAAGCCCCGCCGAACCCGAACCCGCGGCCGAGCTGGTCTCGCTCGCCGTCGCCGCCCGGGTCATCGGACAGGAGCACGGCAACATCGGCGCCCGCCACTTCGACCTCCCCGCGGTCGTCGACGAGCGGTCATTGCGCACCCTCGCCGCCGAAATCGCCACCGTGCGCCGCCCGGAGCTGGCGGTCACCCTCCGGGGCGCCGGCCGCTGGATCGCGGACCTGGAACCCGTGCGCGCCGACTGGTCCGCCGACGCACGCTCGCGGCTGCGCGAGGAGGGCGTGTACCTCATCACCGGCGGCCTCGGCGAGATCGGCTCCACCATCGCCCGGTGGCTGCACGAGCAGACCCGGGCGCGGCTGGCCCTCCTCACCCGCGAGCCGCTGCCGCGGCGCGACACCTGGGACGCATGGCTGGCCGGCCATGAGCCCGATGACGAGACCGCACTGCGGATCACCCGGCTCAGGGAACTGGAGGCCCTCGGCGCCGAACTGCTGCTGGTGCACGCGGACGTGGCCGACGCCGACGCCCTCGGGGCCGCGGCCGACCGGGTCCAGGAGCACTTCGGCGCGCTGCACGGCGTCATCCACGCCGCCGGCCTGCCCGGCGAACGCTGGGACCGCGCCATCACCAGCGCCAGCGTGGAGCAGTGCCAGTGGCACTTCGTGCCCAAGGCACACGGCCAGATCGCCCTGGAGCAGGTACTCGCCGACCGCCCGGTCGACTTCTGCCTGATGCTGTCCTCGCTCGCCGGAGTCCTCGGCGGCCTGCGGCTGCTCGCCTACGGCGCGGCCAACCACTTCATGGACGCCGCCGCCGAACGCGCCAACCGCGGCCTGGACCGCACCGTGTGGATCAGCGCCGCATGGGACGTCTGGCAGCACCACCAGGACGAGAAGCGGGCGATCTCCGCGATCGGCCGGAGCATGGACGACAAGGCGATCCAGCCCGACGAGGGACTGGAGGCCGTACGACGGCTGCTGAGCCTGCGCGACGTCTCCCATGCCGCGGTCTCCACCTGGGACATCGGCCACCGCCTGGACCAGTGGGTGCGCGACGAACGGCTCGCCCGGCCGTCGTCCGGTGCCACGGCGCTCGCCGAGGAACTCGGCACCGACGCCGGCACGGACCTGACCGAGCAGGTGCTGCGGCTGATCCGGGACGCGCTCGGCAGCGCGGAGATACCGGCGGACGGCGACATCTTCGAGTTCGGCGGTGACTCGCTGCTCATCGTCCGGCTGCTGTCGAACGTCCGTGAGCTGTACGCCATCGAGGTCCCGCTCGCCGACGTACTCGTCGAGGCGACCCCACGCGCGCTCGCCGCGCTCGTCGGGCGGCGGCTGGACGAGCGCGAGGAGGCCGAGCAGGCCGGTCGCACCGGTGACAGCGACGAGATCGAGGCGCTCGCCGCCCAGCTCGCGGCGCTCGCCCCGGAGGACGCCGAACGGCTGCTCGCCGAAGAGACCCAAGAATCCCAGCACGAGGAGCGCTGACTTGTGGACTTCAGCCTGATCTTCTTCTCCGGCGACGAGAAGAACAAGTACCGGTTCGTCCTCGACGCCGCCAAGTACGCGGACGAGAACGGCTTCACCGCGATCTGGACGCCCGAGCGGCACTTCCACCGCTTCGGCGGCCTGTATCCCAACCCGTCCGTCCTCGGAGCCGCCCTGGCCACCGCGACCCAGCGGCTCCAGATCCGGGCCGGCAGCGTCATCCTGCCGCTGCACAGCCCGATCCGGGTGGCCGAGGAATGGGCGGTGGTCGACAACCTCTCCCAGGGACGCGCCGGCATCGCCCTGGCCACCGGCTTCAGCCCGGTCGACTTCAGCATCAACCCGGCCGGCTGGGAGGACCGGCGGCGGCGCACCTTCGACGCCGTGGAGACGATCCGCGAACTCTGGGAGGGCGCCCCCGTCGCGGTCCAGGACGGCCTCGGCAACCACGTCGAGATCGAGCTGCATCCCCAGCCGGTCCAGCCCGAGCTGCCGATCTGGCTGACCTGCACCAAGAGCACGGACACCTTCGAGACGGCCGGCCGCCTCGGCTGCCATGTGCTGACCGGCCTCATCGACATGACCAACGAGGAACTGGAGGAGAAACTCGCCCTCTACTACAAGACCCTCGCCGCCTACGGGCACGACCCGGAGGACGCGAAGGTCACGCTGATGCTGCACACCTTCATCGGCACCGATCTCGACGAGGTCCGCGAGACGGTCTGGCCGCCGTTCAGCGAGTACCTGCGCTCGTTCCTCACCGTCATCGACTCCCAGAAGAAGAACCTGGCACCGGGCGCGGGGGTCCGCGACATGTCCGAGGGCGACCAGGAGCAGCTGATCAAGTTCGCCTTCGACAAGTACTTCGAGAAGGGCGCGCTGCTCGGCACCCCCGACTCCTGCGTGGCCGTGGTCGACCGGTTCAAGGGCATGGGGGTCACCGAGATCGCCTGCCTCATCGACTTCGGCGTCGACGAGAACCTCGTCGTCCAGAGCCTCGGCCAGCTGAACGAGCTGCGGAGGCGCTACGCATGACGTCGTCCCTACCCGCCGACCTCACCGCCCGGCTCGCGGCCCTGACCCCCGAGGCGCGGGCCCGCCTGCTCGCCAGGGTCCGGCAGCAGCGGCGCCCCCAGGACCGGCTGACCCCCGGCCAGCTGCGGCTGTGGGACGCCCACCACGACACGGGAGGCCGACCCGTCGACGTGGTCTGCCAGGCCGTGCAGCTGACGGGCGCCCGGGTCGACCTCGACCGGCTGGCGGACCGCGTACGGGGCTTCGCCGACGCCCACGACGCGCTGCGCACCACCTTCGAGACGACGGACGACGGCGTCCGCCCGGTGGTGCACCCGACGCTGCCACCGGCGCTGACCCGCACCCGGTTCGCGGACCGGGCGTCCGCCCACGCGGCGGCGAAGGAGCTGGCGCACCAGCCGTTCGACCTGGCCCGCGGCCCGCTGCTGCGGGTGGTCCTGGCCGAGGGCGCCTCGGCCGAGGAGGCGTGGGTGCTGGTCGTCGTGCACAACCTGGTCTTCGACGCGTGGTCCTTCGAACTCCTGCTGGACGAACTCACCCGTGACGAGGGCAGCGCACCGCCGGCCGCGATCCCCTTCAGCCGGTTCGCCCACGAACAGGCCGCCTGGGCGGCGAGCGACGCCGGACAGGCAGCCGGCCGGCACTGGGCCGCCGAAGTCGCGGACGCCCCCGCGCCGTTGCCGACCGACCGGCCCAGAAGGACGCCCTCCCGGCGGCCCGGAGGCCGGGTGACGTTCACCGTTCCCGCGGCCGTCGCCCAGGGGCTCGCCGCGTCCGCCCGGCGCGCCGCCGCCACCGCCTACGCGGCATGGCTCGCCGTCGCCTGGGCGGCGCTCGCCGAACACGGCGGGACGCAGGACGTGCTGCTGGGCACCTTCGTCGCCGGCCGGGACCGGCCGGGCACCGAGCAGTCCGTCGGATATCTCCTCAACGTCCTTCCGGTGCGGCTGCGCGACCCCGGCGACGGCACCCATGCCTCCCGGGTCCGCGCCGTCAGCACGGTCACCCGCGCCGGGCTGCCGCACTCCGCCTACCCCGGCGAGCTGATCGACGCTCCGCGCCGGGTGCCGGGCACCCATCCGCTGTTCGACGCCGTCTTCGTCTTCGACAACCTCGGCGAGTCCACCCGGACCGTCCAGGGAGCCGAGGTGGCCACCGCGGACCTGGACAAGGACGTCGCCCGCTACGACCTGACACTCGCCGTCTACCCCGACGCCGAGGGAGCGTCGGGCTGGCTGGAGTACGACACCGACCTCTACGACCCGGCCACCGCGCAACGCCTCGCCGAGCGGTTCACGGCCCTCGCCGAAGCGGCCGCCCAGGAGGCCGACCGGTGATCACACCACGCCTGTGCGCTGCGGCGTACGAACTCGGGGAACACGCCGAACCCGTCGGCGAGCTGCCGGAGCTGCTCGCCGCGCCCGACACCGCCGCCGCTCTGACCTCACCCGCCGCGGGGTTCGTCACCTACCGCTGGTCGGAGGCGCCCGTGGTCGAGCTGATGGCCGCCTGCGTCCAGCGCTGCCTGGCGAAGGCGCGCATCCCGGGCAGCGAGATCGACACGGTCCTGCTGGTCACCGACTCCCTGCCGCACGACCGCACCGCCCACCGGGACGTCGCCGAACTCCTGGCGGAGACCGGCATGACCGGCGCCACGGTGGCCACCGTCGGCATGATGGACTGCGCGACGGCCATGGTCGCGGTCGGCACCGCGGCCTCCCTGGTTCGCGACGGCACCGCCCGCCACGTCATGGTGGTCAGCGGCGACCTCGCCGATCTGTCCACCGGCGGGGACCGCGTCGTGGCCGGCGGCGCGGCCATCGCCAGCGACGGAGCGGCCTGCGTGCTGGTGTCGGCCGAGGCACCGGGCCTGCCGGTGCTGGCCATGGCACACCACGCCGCCGCCGGACAGGAACACGGCGGCACAGCGCCGCGGCAGCAGCTGCTCTCCCGTATCACCGCCTACCGCGAGCTGTTCGCCCGGCTGTCCGCGCGGCATCCAGTGCGGCCGGCCGAGACGGTCGTACTGCCGAGCAACTTCGCCCGCGACGTGATGCGGATGTACCTGACCGACGTCGGATTCGACAGCGAGCGGATCGCCCTGGACGGAGTGGGCCGCGTCGCGCACTGCCAGGGCAGCGACCCGCTGATCAACCTCGCGGACCGGCTCGGCGAACCCAAGCCCGCCGACGCGACCGAGCAGGAACCGCAGGCGCTCGTTCTGCTCGGTGCGGGCATCTCGCATCTGGCGGCCGTCCTCGTCGGCGCACACCCGCTACCAGCGCACAAGGGGGGATCCTCCTGAACGCCCACCTCGCGGACGATCAGTCGGTCACATCGGCCGCACTGCGCGCCGTGGCACGCCGGCTGCCCACCGGGGTCACCGTGGTGACCAGCGGGCGGGGAAAGGACGTCCACGGCATGACGGTGAACTCCTTCACCACGCTGTCGCTCTCGCCGCCCCTGGTGTCCTTCTCCGTGCAGCAGAGCGCCCGCATCAGGAAGCTCATCGAGGTCTGCGGCGGCTTCGTCGTCAACATCCTCGCCGCGGAACAGGCCGAACTGGCCCGCTGGTTCGCGGACCGGGACCGGCCGACCGGGGCGGACAGCTTCACCGGGGTCGACACGGCGGACGTCCCGTCGACCGGTGGCATACGGCTCGCCGGTACGATCGGCCACTTCACCTGTCGGACGGTTCAACTCATCGACGCGGGAGACCACACCATCGTCATCGGGTCGGTCATGGACTGCGCGTCCCGGGACCGGGCACCCCAACTGCTCTTCGCGGACGGGAAGTTCCATGCCCTCGGCCACCCGCCGCAGTGACGGCCCGCACACATGAGGACACACCCCAGGAAGGAACAGCCGGTGACGGCCGTACGTATCCGTGAACTCCGCGAGAGCGACTACCCGGTACTGATCCGCCGGGTCGACGACTGGTGGGGGCGACCGATCTCCCATATGCTCCCGCGGCTCTTCCTGCGCCACTTCCACGCGACCAGCCTGGCGGCGGTCGGCGACAGCGGAGAGACCGTCGGATTCCTGGTCGGCATCGTCTCGCCCTCCGAGCCGGGCGAAGCCCACACCCACTTCATCGCGGTCTCCCCGGAGCACCGGCGGTCCGGGCTCGGCAGAACCCTGTACGAGCGGTTCTTCGCACTCGCCAAGGAGCGGGACTGCCGGACCGTCACCGCCGTGGTGTCCCCGGTGAACACCCGCTCCCAGCGCTTCCATCTGTCGGTGGGCTTCCAGCCGGTCCCGCTGGACGAGGCGGCGGGCGCCGGCGGTGCGGCGGCGGAGCTTCCGGTCTGGAAGGACTGGGACGGCCCGGGCGAGGACCGCATCAGGTTCTCGTACGCCCTGTGAGCAAAGCCTTGTGAGAGAAAGAGACAGGCAATGAACATTCTCGCCGCGGAGAGAGCGGTACTGGACCGGGCGCTGCCGGGGCTCGACGGCTGGCTCGCCAAGCTGGGCCACGTGGCCGCCGAGGACCCCGAATCCCAGGTCATCGAGGAGTTCGGCAAGGCGGGGGGCGGCAACATCCTCATCCCCGAGCGCTTCGGGGGAAACGGCCTGAGCTGTCTCGAAGGGGTACGTCTCCAGCGAGCGGTCGGCAGCAGAGCCCCCTCGCTGGCCGTCGCCACCACCATGCACCACTACAAGGTCGCCTGGCTCGCCCAGGTGCTGGACAGCGGTGAGGCCGACCGCGTCCTCACCGACATCGTCTCCCGGCGTCATCTCGTCGCGTCCTGCGGCGCCGAGGGACGCTCCGGCAAGCAGCTGTTCGCGCCCGGTATCGAGGTGTCCCCGGCCGAGGGCGGACTGCTGATCTCGGGCACCAAGCGCCCCTGCTCCCTGGTCCGTTCCATGGGCCTGCTCACCTTGCTGGCGCCCGGGCCCGAAGGCTCGCCCTACGCGGGCCGGCTGCTGATCGTGATGGTCCCGGCGGACGCACCCGGGCTCACCTGGGAGCCGCTCTGGGGCAACCGGGTCCTGCGGGCCGCGCAGACCGATGCCGTACTCCTGGACCGGGTGCACGTACCCGACCACAGGATCGTCCCGCTGGGCGACCCGGACCGGAGCCTGCCGCGCCTCAACTCCCTCATGCTGCTGTTCCTCCCGCTGATCACCGCCGCCTATCTGGGCATCGCCACCGGACAGGTCGAGCGGCTCTTCCTGGAGGGACGCGGAGCCGCCGTCGACCGCCTGGCCGCGCTCGGCCCCCTGGAGACGGCTTCGGCGGCCGTGGAGGCACTGGCCAGCGAGGTCGACAGCGGACCGCACGACGAGATGCTCCTCGGCCGGATGCTCCTGGTCAGATACGCGGCGCAGCGCGCCATCGCGGAGGCCACCGACCGCGTTCTGGAGCTGCTCGGCGGCATGTCCTTCGTCACCAGCGGCGACAACGTCGACCTGCTGGCGGCGAGCCGCGCCCTGGCCTTCCACCCGCCGGCGGAGAACGCGATGCGGGAACGCCTGGACGACTGGTTGAACGGGGGCGGTCTCACGCTGGTCTGAACGGCGTTCCGGCACCGTGCCGGCAGCCGTCGGGCGCCGCGCGGAGCCGAAGTGAACGCTTGCGACAGACTCTGCCGACAGATCGCCACGGGGGAAACGGAGACCACGCCATGACCACTCCACATCCGGCGATGGAGCAGATGACCGAGCAGATGACCGAGCAGGTGGCCGAGCAGGTGGCCGAGCAGCAGCCGGACTGGCCGGATCCGGAGCTGCTGGCCGAGGTCCAGCAGACCCTGCACCGGCGTCCCGCCCTGGTCAGCCCCGAGGAGACGGACCGACTGGCCGACCGGCTGGCCGAGGTGGCGACCCGCGAGGCGGTGGTCCTGCAAGGGGGCGACTGCGCCGAGCTGTTCGCCGACGCGACGGCCACCGCGGTACGCCGCCGACTCGACCAGCTGCGAGAACTCGGCTCGCTCATCAGGACGGAGGTGAACACACCGGCCGTCACCCTGGGGCGGATGGCCGGCCAGTACGCCAAGCCGAGGTCGGCCACGCACGAACGGTCTGAGACCGACGAGCTGTTACCCGTGTACCGGGGCGACGCCGTCAACGACGTCGCCGCGGACGCGCGGGCCCGCACCCCCGATCCGCTACGGCTGCTCACCGCCTACGACTGCGCGGCCAAGACCCTCGCCGCGGTGCGCGAGCACTGGGCGGACCACGCTCCGGCCGAGCGCACCCATGTCTCCCACGAACTGCTGCTCTTCCCCTACGAACTCCCCCTGATACGTGACGACGGCCCGGGACTGTCCAGGTACTCCTCCTCCGCCCACTTCGGCTGGATCGGCGACCGCACCAGGCGACCCGACGGGCGGCACATCGCCCTCGCGCGCTCCGTCCGCAACCCCGTAGGGGTCAAGATCGGACCCGGCGCCGCCCCCGGCGAAGTCGCCGAACTGGCCGCGCTCCTCAATCCCGAACGCCGGCCGGGCCGGCTGACCTTCATCGTCCGCATGGGCGCCGACCGCATAGACCGGCTGCTCCCGCCGATCGTCGAGGCGGTCGCGGCCGGCCGGGTACCGGTGATCTGGCTGAGCGACCCCATGCACGGCAACACCGTCCGCCACGGACCGCGCCTGAAGACACGCACCGTACGCACCATCGTCGACGAAATCGCGTCCTTCGTACGGATCCTGTCCCGGCAGCGCCAGTGGCCGGGCGGACTGCACCTGGAAATGACACCGGAACCGGTCACCGAATGCGTCCAGGCCCCCGCCGACCTGACGACAGCCGACTTCCCCCGCTACCGCTCCCCCTGCGACCCCCGCCTCAACCCGGAGCAGGCAACGGAGGCGGTGACAGCGTTCAGCACCCTGCTACGGGCGCTGTAGCGGGGTGACGTCGAGGACGGCTTCGGCCAGGTCTGGGGGTGCTGGTTGGGGGGAGGGCGGCTCCCTCAAGTGCTGGGCCCTGGGTGGGCTGGCCGTTGTCCAGGCGTTCCTGGTAGCTCTGGTCAGGGGGAACGGGAGCGTCCGCTGCGGTCATGAGCGCGGCTGCGGCCAACGCCACTGCCGATGTCAGAGCAGAACGAGCGCGTATGCGCATGAGAAAACGATTCCCCTCGGTTTGTTGGTCGGTGGCGCGCCGGAGCCGACCGTATGACCCGGAGTGGATCTTGCACCACAGATCTGAGGATGACCTAAGGGTGGGGGGACCGGAGGGCAGACCTGCCCCCCGGCCGCCGCTTGGATGTTCACCAGCAAAGGACGAGCCGACGAGGGAGTGGCTGGAGAGGCTGTACGAGATCGCGCGGGGCAGCCTGACCGGCGTCTTCCGGAACCTTCCCGGGAGGGACTGCATCTCCCTGTGCGGTGAGGCAGGAGCGGTGACACGGGGTCCCGCGGGGATGTCTTCACCGGGGGGAAGTCTCATGGCACGGCGGACACTGGCGGTTTCCGCACTCAGCCTGGTGGTGCTGCTGGGTGCCGCTGCCTGCGGCAAGGACCACAGCGCCGCCGCCCAGCCGTCCAAAGGCGCGTCGGACGCTCGTCCCGCCGCGTGCGGAACGCCTCAGCTGAGCTGGAAGATGATCCTTCTGCCGGGCAAGCCGCACAACACGCCGACGGCGACACTCAGCGCCACGCACAAGGGGGCGAAGCCCTGTGCCTTCGACGGCTACCCGGAACTCAGCGCTTTCATCGGCAAGGGGCCGGCGGCCGACGCGGAGCCGAAGAAGGGGGCTGCGCCGGTCCACCTGGTGCTGCAGCCTGGCCATGCCGTCGAGTTCCCGATCTTCTACGACGCGGTCGGCTCCCCGTCCGCGTCCTGCAATGTCTCGGCCGAATACAACCCCGACATCTCTGTACGGCCCCCGCACGCCGCCGCGCACGATTACGGCTCCTTCGTGCATCTGACCGACGCGAAGGGGCGCCATGAGCGGGCGCAGGTGTGCAGCAGCGGCATGCAGCTGGGTGCGCCCCGACTGCGGTGAGCCGCGAGTGGATTAACGGTGTGCCTCCGCACGCCGACCGTGCGATCATGACGGCTGCGACCGCTGACCATGGTCGGTTGACAGCCGCCGTACGGCGGCACGGGGGGATACATCGGGGGTGCGCTGTTGTGCGCATTGAGCGCCGCGCAGGCCGTCGGGGGGAGAACGCGCGTCGGACTCCGTAGCAGTGGCTCGCCTGCTGTTCCGTAGCAGGAGCCTGCCCATGGGGTCCTCGTGCCGTCCGGCCTGCCTCTTGGAGAAACCTGAATTGCTCGACATACGAATACGTCTCGGGGTTGTCGCGGCGCTGAGCGCCGTGGTCCTGCTGGGCAACGCCGCAGCGGCCCAGGCCGGCACCGGGACCCCTGTACCCGGCACCCCCACGCCGACCGCGTCGGGGCTCCCGCAGAGCACCAGCCCCGCACCGCAGTTGCCGGCCAGTCCCACGCCCACACTCTCGGCTGGCCCGTCGGCCGAGCCGCCGACTGCGGACACGCAGGTGCCGGCCCCCGACGCCGACTGGACGGCCGAGGCCGCCATCAGCTTCTGGACTCCCGAACGCATGGCCGCGGCCACCGACCCGTCGGGCCGTACCACCGCCCCACCGAAGGGCTTGACGGCAGCGGTCCGGCAGCGATCCGCCAGCGCCATCACCGCCCAGCACTTCAATGGCATCAAGTCCGTCGGCACGATCTTCACCACGGACAGAGGCATGAAGGGCCACAACTGCACGGCCAGCGTTGTGCGCAGCGGGGGGCACAACCTGATCCTCACCGCCGGGCACTGCGTTGGCCGAAACGCCATGTTCGTGCCCATGTACGACCAGACCAGGACGGCGGCGCAGCAGCAGTACGGGGTCTGGGCGGTCGATGAGTGGTTCCGTGACAAGCAGTATGCCTCGGACCTGAGCAAGAACTCCGATCTGG
>NZ_JBFAWH010000056.1:0-29611 GCF_040680235.1 Streptomyces sp. NPDC052101 | reverse complement strand
TGCACAGCCACCGCCTGAAGCAGCCGACACACCCGACGAGCCCTGCCCTCAGCACACCTCAACTTCCCCTCATCACAACAAGTTGACAGTGCCGTCGGCGGAGTTGGTCGAGGATCCGCTTGAGCACGCCGGCCTTCGACCAGCGGGCGAAGTACCCAGATGCGGTGCGCCAGGGAGGCTCGAATGTTGGGGAGGAAGGGCTGAATCCGGCCATCCTTGGCAGCATCAGCGGTCCCCTCGCATCCCCCTCCGCTTCACAGGAGTCACATAGGTGCCTCCTGGATTGCACACTCGATCACCGCATTCCGGATGGCTGCCGCTGCCGGAGTTGCTTTCACGCCGGGCCAGCACAGCTCCTGTTCTAGCCTCTTGACCGGCATGTTCATGCGGTGTCTAGAGTGGCCAGGCCGTGGGTGAATGGACCAGACCAAACATCCACCCGTCGGCTTGTCGTTGCGCGTCGGGGGGCGCGTCTATGTGCTGATCCGCCTCCCGGACGCGTTCGCTCCGAGGGGGAAGCTCTTTGCGTTTCGCTAGATCCGCCGCCGCTACAGCTGCCACCGCCGCAGCCCTCGCCGCCGGCGTTCTCACCGCAGCACCCGCCTACGCCGGGACCTCATACGTGCACAACGACTGCACGTCCAGTGATACGGGCCATCCGAACCACTGCTTCCGGATCCACTTCAACTCGCGGTCGGAGACCACGACTCAGTCGGACAGCGCCTGCTTCGCGACCCGCCGTGACCGCTCCAGTGAGTTCGGTTACTCGGTGAACGGGGGCGCGGTCGTCGTCCGGTTCGTCTTCGAGGACTTTCCCTCTGACGCATTCGGCGGGATGCCTTTCCCGTGCGGTCACAGCAAGGGGGACGGCGACGGGCAGGGCGTGGAAAACAATGCCGCGTCCGCGTGGAACCAGGACCCCTATGCCGCGTACTCGGTGTATTCCGAGGACGGCTACGGCGGGGAGAACCAGTGGTATCCCAAGGCCGACGGCTATGCCCGGAACCTGGGCTCCGGTATCAAGAACCACAACGGTTCTCACAAGAGGTATGCCTGATGCGACAGACCCGACCCCTCGTGCTCGCCGCCACCGGCGCGGTCCTCGCCCTCACGGCGGCCTGCGGCGCCAACTCGGCCGCCGACAAGAGTGCTGGAAGCCAGCAGCAGATGAAGACGGTGGCGATGCAGCTGCCGGATGCGAAGGTCCGCGCCAGCTGGCCCAAGCAGGACGTGGCCTCCGGACTGGCCAAAGGCATGCGGCTTCCGCTGGAGAAGTACATGCTCGGCTATCCCGACATGGTGGACATCGAGAACGCCAAGGACGTCGTCAAGTCAGCGTGTATGAAACGACTCGGGTTCTCCTACACGCCCAAACTGATGGGCACGCAGCCGGCGGTCTCCTACAACGAGATGAACATGGAACGCCGCTACGGCATCACCGACCTCGCGAAGGCCGCAGCCCACGGGTTCGCGGTGGCCCAGGACACCGGCGGGCCGAGCCAGGCGGACCAGGACGCCGAGCTCGCGCGGGAAGACCAGGAGTCCTCGGTCGAAGGCTGGGACAAGGCGATGAACGAGACGTGCATCCCCGAGGCCAACGGGAAGGTGGGCGTGCTGTTTCCCACCGACACTGCCGGGGATCTCGCCGGGCAGTCTCTCAAGGCCACCCGTTCCCAGCCGGTGGTGCAGCGCGCCCTCGCGTCCTGGTCCTCCTGCATGGCAGGCCACGGGCACCAGGTGAAGAGCCTGGACGATGCCGAGGGCCGGTTCGCCCAGCCCGGCAGGACCGGGGTTCAGCCTGAGAAGGCTGAAGTGTCGATGGCCACCGACGACGTCGCCTGCAAGCGCACTGCCGGGCTGGTGTCCACCTGGTACACGGCGGAGACCGCCTACCAGAACAAGCAGATCACGTCGTACAAACAGCAACTGGAGGCTGCGAAGACCCGCGATGCCCTGCTGCTCAAGAAGGCACGTGCCGTCCTGGCAAGCGTCAGCACGGCACGCTGAGCAGTCCTGCCGTCAGATATCAGAGGAGACGTGGTGGGGGCCAGAAGAACTGTCGTTGGCTGGATCGTGGCTGCCGCCGTCGTCTTCGGGGCGGCAGCCTGGCTCGCGCACCGCATGAATGCCGACACCCAGCCGGACACCGGCTCGCCGGAGTCCGTGAAGATCACCGACTCCGGCGTGCGGTACGCGCACGGCAAGCAGGTGTTCAGCGCCGACTACACCATCCACAACGACGAGGGACACGCGGTCACTTACACGGTGGTGTTCGACTTCGAGAACGGGACCACCCAGACCGTGACCAGGCGTATCGGGCCCGGCGTGTCCGTGCAGGGAACGGTCAGCACACCGTTCGAGAAGCCACGTCCCTCGGCCGAGGGCACACCCTCCGAGGTACGCGTCGCCGACGTCAGCACCTCAGAGTGATCCGCAACCCCCGCACCGTCCTTGCCAAGACCGGCAACCAGCAATAGGGGCCCGTTACCGGCCCCCTGAGCCGACCGCCTTGCCCCGCGCTCCTCCCGACCGGGGCAAGGCGGTTTCTGTAACCGGCCCCAAAACCTCAAGCTACCGCCCCTGTGATTCGCCCTTGCGCGCCCATGGGCGAGTCAAAACGTGCCCGCAGACCAGGGCACGGGACATCCCATCACACCAGAAATTCGGGGAACTTCTTTGAGATCCAGAAGACGATCACCCATACCTTTGGCCGTCCTTGCGGCGTGTACGGCGCTGACGGGCGGCCTGCTGCAAGCCGTCCCGGCCACGGCAGCACCCACACCTCCGCCGCCGTCCGCGCCGGGGAAGAGTCAGCCGCCCCCCGCCAGTGCGGTACAGGACCCGGATGCCAGGCTCGGGAAAGGCTGGAAGACCAGCCAGGACCGGGCTGTCACGAGCGCGGCCGACAGCGGCGGATTCAAGATCCTGGCCGCTGACAGCAAGGACGCCTACGAATGGCGGACGGCCGCTACTCTTGCGGAGCCGGACATGCCGGCCGATTCGTGGATCGGCAACAGCTGCGTCATGGACCGAGATCACGTCGCGGCCGTGTACGCGCCACGTAGGTTCACCAACAAGCCGGATCTGATGCAGGGAGGTGCGTTCACCGCGATCGTCGACCTCAAGACCGGCAAGGTGACGAAACTTGCGTTCACCGCCTCCCTCGCGTACTTCGACCCCACCTGCAACCCGGGCACCGGTACAGCCGTGTTCTCCGCGTTCCGGGACGACAAGACCCACCTGGTGACCGTCGACACCAGCGGGAAGACCAGCGCCGACACAACCGCCCGCGGGCAGATCACGTCCGCCGTTCCGGTCGAGGACGGCGTCATCGCGGCGCGCGGACCCCGTCTGGTCCACATCGACCGCTCTAGCGAGATGAAGGATCTGACGGCTACGGACGGGGTACCGTTCCAGATCCGGGCAGCCGGGAAGGGCCGGGTAGTATTCCTGGACCACAACGGGAGCACCGCCCGCGCCAAGCTGTGGACTGGCAAGGGGAAGCCCCCCACCCTGGCGTCAGGAAAGCTCGGTGACCTGGCGCTCAAGCAAGGCGACACGGGCCGGGTGTTCCTCACCGGCCGCCCGCAGAACGCCCGCCTGTCGGGTACGCCGGTCACCCAACTGAACGCCGGCGCGGACACCGACGTCTCCAGCCTCGGCCACCTGGCTGTGGACCCGGTACTAATGCCGGGGATACGGCACGGCCTGGCCCGGATCAAGGACGCCGGGAAGGGCTTTACCAAACCCGAGCCGCAGCCCACGCCGCGTATGCCTCAGGATCCCACCGACGAATCCTCCGGTGACACTGCGCCTGCCGAGAATGTCGTCCATGCACGTCAGGGGCTTGTTCGGTGGTGCGGCAGGATGAGCGCTCGTGTTGTTTCGTCTCGCCTACCTGACCGTCACCAACGCGTTCGTGGCCCTGCGGCTGCTACCGATGAGCGACCGCGACAAGGACGCCGAGATCCTCGCCCTGCGCCACCAGATCACCGTCCTTGAGCGGCAGCTCGGAGCGGTCCGGGTGACGTTCGCTCCGGAGGACCGGGCGTTCCTCGCCGCTGTGTTGGTACCGCTGCCACGCCAGGTCCTGCGCCGACTCCGGCTGCTGGTCCAACCCGACACCGTGCTGCGCTGGCACCGCGACCTGGTCAAGCAGCGCCACGCCCGCACCTGCAGGCCTAAGCGCCCCGGTCGGCCGCCGACCGTCCGCTCGATCCGCGCGCTGGTCCTGCGCCTGGTCCGGGAGAACCCGTCGTGGGGCTACCGCAGGGTGCACGGCGAACTCGCCACTCTCGGCATCCAGGTCGCCGCCTCCACCGTCTGGGAGATCCTCAAGACAGAGGGCGTCGACCCCGCTCCCGACCGGGCCGCCACCACCTGGGCCGACTTCCTGCACTCCCAGGCCGACGCCCTTCTGGCCTGCGACTTCATCGAGACCGTCACCCTGACCGGCCGGCGCCAGTACATCCTCGCGGTCATCGAGCACGCCACCCGCCGCATCCGGATCCTCGGCACCACGACGCACCCTACCGCGAACTGGGTCGCCCAGGCCGCCCGCAACCTGGTCATGGACCTGGAGGACGCCGCGGTCACCGTCACGTACCTGATCCGGGACCGGGACACGAAGTACCCCGCCCTCTTCGACCAGATCCTGGCCGACGCTGGCATCCAGGTCGTGCTCACTGGCGTCAGGATGCCGCGCATGAACGCCATCATGGAGCGCTGGGTCCAGACCTGCCGCCACGAACTCCTGGACCGCACCCTCGTCTGGAACGAGCGCCACCTCCTGCGTGCACTCCGCGAGTTCGAGCAGCACCACAATGAGCACCGGCCGCACCAGGCCATGAATCAGGCGGCACCCCTGCGCGCCACCCCCGAACCGCTCGACCCCGGACAGATCACCCGCCTGCGCATACGCCGGACAGACCGCCTCGGCGGCGTAGTCCACGAGTACCGACATGCAGCCTGAACTGCACGGATGAAGTATTCGGCAGGCGCACTGTTCACCCCCGACGAGGCACTCGCCTACCTCACGACGGTGCTGGACGGCCACGGCCGCACGGAGCCCGCCGATGAGCTCGCCGCCCTCGCCGACGACCTCGGCCACCTCCCCCTCGCCCTGTCCCAGGCCGCGACATATCTTCTCGACGCCGACCTTGGCTGTGCGGCCTATCGCGCCTTGCTGGCCGACCGCGCCCGCACCCTCGCCGACGTGCTCCCCTCCCCCTCAGCCCTGCCCGATGACCAGCCGACCTCCGTGGCCGCCGCCTGGTCCCTGTCCATCGACCGCGCCGACCAGCTCAGCCCGCAGGGCCTGGCCCGCCCCCTGCTCCAGTTCACCGCAGTACTCGACCCCAACGGCATCCCCGCCAAGGCCCTGGAAGATCTCCCCGCCCTGAACTATCTCGCCGCCCGCCGCGCCGGAACGGCTGCCCAGCCCGTGAGGAGCAGACGATGGCCCTGGCGACGGCCCCACCCGGAGCCGGTCACCGTTGCGGAGGTCCGTGGCGCCCTGCGCATCCTGCACTGCCTGAGCCTGATCGAGCACACTCCTGACACTTCGTCCGAGGCTGTGCGCGTTCACCAGCTCATCCAACGCGCCGCCCGCGAGGCCCTCGCCCCTCAGGAATACGACGGGCTTGCCCGCGCCGCCGCTGATGCTTTGCTTGCCGCCTGGCCCGAGGTCGAGAATGACACCGCCTTTGCCCAGGCCCTGCGCGCCAACACCGCCGTCCTGGCCAGCCACGCTGAAGACGCCCTGTACCGGCCCGGCGTCCACGAGTTGCTCTACCGCGTCGGCATCAGTCTTGGAGAGGCCGGCCAGGTCGCAGCCGCCGACGCGCACTACCGGCACTTGGTCGATGCTGCCCGCGACCGGTTGGGTCCGGACCACCCCGATAGTTTCCTCGCCCGTGGCGAACTCGCCCGGTGGCGGGGAGAGGCGGGGGACGCAGCCGGGGCGGCCGACGCCCTCAAGGAACTCCTCTCCGATTTGCGGCAGCTGCCGAACAGCCGGGACAGTCGTTACGTCCTGTTCATCCGTGGCAACCTTGCCCGGTGGCGGGGAGAGGCGGGGGACGCGGCTGGGGCGGCCGACGCCTTCAAGGAACTGCTACCCGACATGCAGCGGGTACGAGGCCCGAACCATCCCCACACGCTCGGCGTCCGCGGCGGCATCGCCGAGTGGCAGGGGAGGACGGGGGACGCGGCTGGGGCGGCCGACGCCTTTCAGGAACTGCTAGCCGACTACCTACGAATACTAGGTCCGAACGACCAGCAGACCCTGCTTATCCGCGGCAGACTTGCCCTGTGGCGGGCGGCGGCGGGGGACGCGGCCGGGGCAGCCGAAGCCTCCGAGGAACTTCTTCCCGACTTGCGGCAGGTACTAGGGCCGGATAATCCAGAGACCCTCGCCATCCGCGGCCTCTTCGCCCAATGCCAGGGGACGGCGGGGGACGCGGCTGGGGCGGCCGACGCCTTCAAGGAGCTACTACCCGACTTGCAGCGGGTAGTAGGCCCTGACCACAGCATCACCCAGTTCGCCCGAAGCTGCCTCGCCCACTGGCGTGGGGATGCCGAGGGCGGCGCTCAGTCGGCAGAGTAGGGCGGCCGTTTTGTGGCTGGTGACACAGTTCTTGCTCACCCTAAGGCGGGGCAGGCCTGAATCCGTCGTTCAGGCGGGCCACGGCAGCGGGGCGGACTCCCCAAATCCCGCAGGGCGGGCATAGGTTGACCTGCGAGTGATCATTTTTCGGGGGTGGATGTGGCAGGCCGGGATCTCAGGGCTCTGTTCAGTACGAACGACCGTGGCGTGGCGGCGCAGGAGACGTTCACGAACCGGCAGGCGCAGTGGGAGGCTCTGGCCGCCGCCCTCACCGAGCATCTGCAGCGCACCGGCGCGCCCGGCTTCGACACCGAGGATTTCGAGGCGCCCCGCGACAACGTGATCGTGTTCCACGGGGTGGGCGGCGTCGGGAAGACCACGCTCTCGCGTCAGCTGGAAGCGGCGCTCGCCGACGTGGGACGGCGCCCGGCGCAGTGGGGCGAGCCCGGCTGGCCGGCCGACCGGATCCTCCCGGTACGGATCGACCTCGCGCGGTCCGCCACGGCCGGCTTCGAGCAGATCGTGCTCATGATCCGGCTCGCCCTGACCCGCATCGGCCGGCCGTTGCCCGCCTTCGACATCGCGCTGCGCCGCTACTGGGAGGCCAACCACCCCGGGGAGCCGCTGGAGGAGTACCTGCGCCGCCGCGGCCTGGCCGCCCGGTTCGGCGAGGTGCTGCCGCAGCAGGTGGAGTCCGCGCTCGCTGAAGTCGCCCAGGGCCTGACACTGCCCGGCACCGTCGGCTCCGTGGCGGGCGCCGTCACCGGCGCGCTCGTCAGGGCGCTGCGAGAGCGCCGGCAGACCGCGCGGGCGCTGGCGGGATGCGCGCGGCTGGCGGACCTGCTGGAGGCTGAGGCCGACCTGGACACGCTGTCCTACTACCCGCACCTGCTCTCCTGGGAGCTCGCCCGCCTCCCCAAGGGCAGACGCGTCACGCCGGTGATCCTGCTGGACACCTTCGAGGACGTCGGGGATCGAACCCGCCGCGACCTGGAGCGGCTCATCCAGCGCACGGTGTGGCTCATGCCGGGCGCCTTCTGGGTGATCACCGGCCGTTCCCGCCTGCAGTGGGCCGATCCGGCTCTGCAGGGCCAGCTCGACTACACCGGCCCCACCTCCTGGCCCGGACTCGCACACTCCGCAGTGCCCGCCGCCCGTACCCCCGCCCGCGCCGGCGCGCCGCGGCAGGTGCTGATCGGCGACTTCTCCCCCGAAGACTGCGACGACTACCTCGCCCGCCGTCTCACCCGCGACGGCCAGCCCTTGATCGTCGAACCCATCCGGCAGGTGATCACCACCAGGTCGCATGGCCTGCCGCTGTACCTCGACCTGTCGGTCGCCCGGTTCCTGGAACTGCGCCGCAGCGGCAACACCCCGCAGCCCGCCGACTTCGATCACGACTTCCCCGCCCTGGTCTCCCGCACCCTGTCCGACCTCACCCCCGACGAACGGCACGTCCTGCGCTCGGTCAGCCTCCTGGACGCCTTCGACATCCCCCTCGCCGCCAAGGCGGCCGGCCTCGCCCACGAGGCTCCCGCCCAGCGGCTGACCGAGAGGCCCTTCATCCGCGAAAACCCCTTCGCCATCTGGCCGTTCCACCTGCACGGCCTGATCCGCTCTGCCGTCCGTACCGCCGACGACACCACCGACGACCGCTGGACACCGCGCGACTGGCAGCACGCCGCCCGCCGGGCCTTCACCGCCCTGGGCGAGCAGTGGCACACCGACCGCGGCCGCCTCCTCCTGGTCGCCTGCCTGCGCCAGGGCCTGCGCCTGGCCCGCGACCACCGCCTTGACCTGGCTGGCTCACCGACGCGGCCTGGGCCTACATCAGCGACTCCGTCTGGGAACCCCTCGCACCGCCCGACACCGGCGACCACACCGGCCTGGACACGGCTGCCGACGCCCTGGTCGAACTCCTCAGCGCCCTCACCCGCCGCCAGCACGAACACCGCGCCCGCACCGTGGACCGGCTGACCGCCGTGCTCGACACCCGTCTCCTGCCCGCCGAACTCGACGAGATGGCCCTGTACTACGGGGCCAAGGCCTACCGTGACATCGGCCACAGCCAGGAATCACGCCGCGGCTACCAGCAGGTCGCCGACGGCAACGGCCGCCTGGCCCCGGCCGCCCGGCGCGGCCTCGCCCAGGCCGCCCGACTTGCTGGTGACTTCCCCACCGCACACGCCGCCGCACAGACCCTGGGATGGGAAGGACGCCACCAGCGCGTCCTGGGCGACCTGTGGTGGCTGCAGGGAGAACCGGACCGCGCGGCCGCCGTCTACCTCGCCGGACGCACGGAAGCCGAACAGCACGCCAAGTCCGGCGAGGCGGCACATAACCAAGCCCTGCGCGCCCTCGCCGTCGCCTTCTACGACCCCCGCCAGGCCGATGACGAAATCGTCCTCGCCCATCAGCTCCTCGCCACCCTCGACCTGCGCGCCACCACGATCAACGCCGCTATCGCCGCCCTGATCCGCGACGCCGGCGATCCCGCGCTCGATGACCGCATTCACACCCTGCGCACCGAGCTCGACATCGCCGGCCTCACCTCCATGACCCCCACCCTCGAACTCGTCGCGGCCTTCCACCAGGCCGTACTCGACGACCACGACGCACTCGCCGACACCCTTTCCCGGCTGCGCGAACAGACCCAGAACGGCGATTACACGTACTACATCGACATCGCTTCGTTCATGGCCGGGCTCCCCCTCCCCGCCGACCACACCGCACCGCAATGGCTGGATGGCGAACAGGCCACCCGCACCCGATGGCGCACCCTCGTCACCACCCGCCAGCACCACCTCCACAACCACTAGGCAGCAGAGCGGGGGCACGGAAGCACCGAACTCAAAGGTCTGACCTGCACACATACGGCTGCGGCCCGCGAACACACCAGGTGCTCGCGGGCCGCAGCCTCAGGAAGATCAGCTGATTCAGACGGTGTCCGGGTCGACGCCCTGCGCGCGGGCGAGAGCGAACAGGACCCGTTCAATCGTGTCCAGACGGTCGGTGATCGACCGCTCTCCCGGCGCGCCGACGGCGTTGGCGAGGGAGTCGATGTTCCCGAACGCCGTGCGCTGCTGCTCGCGGATCGTCATCAGCTGCTCGCTGTGTTCCGCCAGCGTCCGGCCGGTGCGGAACGCCTCCGCCTCCAGGTCCCGCAGCCGCTCGTCGTGCGTCGCCGTCTCATTCGCCATGCCCACTATCCTGCCAGGCTCGCGCACCCCGATCAGCCGCCCTGCTGAACGAGCAGGACCGACGTGCTCCGGCAGAAGATCGGCAGGCCGACTGCGGGCATGCAGTTGACGGCGAGCACGGGCACCCTGGAGGCGGCGCAAAACTTCGATCTTGAGATCGAAGCCCGCGCAGTGCGTCACCGGCGATGCGGACCCTCGTTGGGCTCGGCATGAGACATATGATCATCGCGCGCCGCGCTACCACCGCTGCCGCAACGAGTGTTCTGCTCGCTCTGGGAGGCGTGGCTGTGGCAGCCCCCGCCGAGGCCGCACCGCCTGTTCCCAAGTCTGACGGGCCCAAGGCCTCTGAACTCCCGGCCGGGGTGGATCCTCTGGGGGTTCGGGACACGATCTTGGACACCATCCGTGACCCGCTCGGCCAGGTCTACAACACCGCAGCAGGGCTCATCCGCGGTTTCTTCTCACAGCTACATCAGGGCGCTGGCCAGGAGCAGATCAGTGGGATGTTTCAGCCCATCACCCTGAAACCGCCGCACCCTCAGCAGCCGGTGCAGCGGGCCCAGACAGGCCCCGAGCACCGCTAGCCCATGTTCCTGCGGCGCGGCGCGCACGCAAACGGCAAAGGGGTCTGAACCCGAAGGCGCAGACCCTTTTCGCTCACCTTGACCACGGCCGGCGATCGACAGATAGCGGCGTGCACGCCCCTCCCGGCGCCCACGCCGTTGTCACAGGCCGTCGACGTTGGCGGCCTCCCACTTGAAGAGGATCGACTCCTCTTCCTGCTCCGTTCCGGTCATGCGACTCCCTGCCATGCGTCCGGCCCGAAGGAGCCCTTGATGTCGGAGGCGATCGTCGCCGCGTTCACCGTCGAAGGAAGCTGGTACACGGTCGTCTTCTGCGGTCCGCGTACCGCCAGGCGGACCGGGCTCTCCCCTGGGTGGGCGCCCATGATTCGCTTCAGCTCCTTCACCGAGGGCTCGTTGATGCGGTGGTAGGGCAGTGTGAGCTGTACCGGGGACGCCCCCGCTCGCTCCGCCGAGGACACGTCGAGCGCCTGCAGCTCCTGTCCGAAGATGGAGATCGCGCCGTCACGGTCGTTGATGCGGCCCTGCACCGAGACGACGGCGTCCTCCACGAGGGCACCGACCACGAGCTGGTAGGTCGCCGGGAAGAAGAGGACTTCGATCGTGCCGTCACGGTCGGCCAGGTTCACGATCGCCCAGTTGTTGCCCTGCTTGGTCATCTTCGGCTGGACGCTGGTGATCAGGCCGGAGAGGCGGACCATTCCTTCCGTCCGGCCGGAGGAGACCAGGTCGACGATCGTGGTGTCACGGTTGGCGGAAAGGATGTGCTCGGTGCCGTCCAGCGGGTGCGCGGAGACGTACATGCCGAGCATCTCCCGCTCCGTGGCGAGGAGATGCTTACGCGGCCACTCGTCCTCACCGATCTCGACCGTGATGCCGAAATTGCCGTCGTTGTCGTTGTTGTCGCCCCCCATGGCGGCGAACAGGTCGTCCTGCCCGTAGGCCGCGGCCTTCTTCAGTGGGACGACGGCGTCGATGGCCATCTCGTGCGCGGCCGACAGGCCCTTGCGGGTGTGCCCGAGGGAGTCGAACGCGCCGGCCTTGATGAGGGATTCGATGGCGCGCTTGTTCAGCGCGGGCAGGTCGACCTTGTCGAGGAAATCCTGGAAAGAGGAGTATTTCCCCTTCGACCTGCGGGCGTCGATGATCGCCTCGATGACGTTCTCGCCGACGTTGCGCACCGACAGCAGGCCGAAGCGCACGTCGTCACCGACGGCCGCGAACTCGGCCAGCGACTCGTTCACGTCCGGCGGCAGGACCGTGACACCCAGTTTGCGGGCGTCGGCGAGGTAGACGCCGGCCTTGTCCTTGTCGTCTCCGACAGAGGTCAGCAACGCGGCCATGTACTCGGCCGGGTAGTTCGCCTTGAGGTAGGCGGTCCAGTAGGAGACGAGCCCGTATCCGGCGGTGTGCGACTTGTTGAAGGCGTAGCCGGAGAACGGGAGCATGACGTCCCAGATCGCCTTCGTGGCCTCTTCCGAGTAGCCCTTGCCGGTCATACCGGCGTGGAAGTTCTTCCACTCGGCCGCCAGGACCTCGGGCTTCTTCTTGCCCATGGCACGCCGCAGCATGTCGGCGCCGCCGAGTGTGTACCCGGCCAGGGTCCGGGCGATGGCCATGATCTGCTCTTGGAAGATGAGCAGGTGGTGGGTGGAGCCCAGGATCGGGTCGAGGACTTCCTTCAGCTCCGGGTGGATGGGGTCCGGTTCCTGCTTGCCGTTCTGGCGCAGCGCGTAGTTGGTGTGGGCGTTGGCGGCCATCGGGCCCGGACGGTACAGGGCGAGCGCGGCCGCGATGTCCTCGAACCGGGACGGCTCCATCAGCTTGAGCAGGGCGCGCATGCCGCCGCCGTCGAGCTGGAACACGCCGAACGTGTCGCCGCGGCCGAGGAGTTCGAAGGTCTTCTTGTCGTCGAGCGGGATGACGGTGACGCTGTCATCCCCGTTGCCCGGGTCGACGGTGGCGAGCCTGACGCCGCGGTTGTCGCGGATGTTCTTCAGCGCGTGGTCGATGACGCCCAGGTTCCGAAGGCCCAGGAAGTCCATCTTGACCAGCCCCATGTTCTCGCAACTGGGGTAGTCGAATCCGGTGATCTTGACGCCGTCCTTGGCGCGCATGTGCAGCGGGATGCGCTCGGTCAGCTTCGTCTTGGACAGGATGACCGCGGCCGCGTGCACGCCGGTGCCCCGGGTCAGGCCCTCGACACCCTTGGCGGTGTCGATGACCTTCTTCACGTCCGGCTCGTTCTCGTACATCTGCCGGATCTCGCCCGCCTCGCCGTAGCGGGGATGCTCGGGGTCGAAGATGCCGTCGAGCGGGATCGACTTGCCCATGATGTCCGGCGGGAGTGCCTTGGTGATCCGCTCGCCGTGGGAGAACGGGTAGCCGAGAATGCGGGACGAGTCCTTGATCGCGTTCTTGGCCTTGATCTTGCCGAAGGTGTTCACCATGGCCGTGTACTCGTCGCCGTACTTCTCGGTGACGTAGCGCACCATGGTGTCGCGCTGGCGGTCGTCGAAGTCGAGGTCGACGTCCGGCGGGTTGATCCGCTCGGGGTTCAGGAACCGCTCGAACAGCAGGCCGTGCTCTATCGGGCACAGTTCGGTGATACGGGTCGCGTACGCGACGATCGAGCCGGTGGCCGAACCACGGCCCGGGCCCACCGGGATGCCGTTGTCGCGGGCGTAGCGGCAGATGTCGGCGACCACGAGGAAGTAGGAGGAGAACCCCATGGGGCCGATGACCGACATCTCGGTCTCGAAGCGCTCCATGACCTCGGCCGGGATCGGGTCGCCGTAGCGCTTGACGAGGCCCTTGAGGCATTCCTGGCGCAGCCAGGACTCCTGACTCTCCCCCTCCGGCACGTCGGGGTACTGCGGCATCTCGTCGACGTTGTCGAAGACACTGTCGTAGGACTCGATGCGCTCGGCGATCAGCAGCGTGTTGTCACACGCCTCGGGCAGTTCGGAGAACAGCTCCCGCATCTCGGCCGCGGTCTTGAGGTAGTAGCCGCTGCCCTGGAAGCGGAACCGCTTTTCGTCGGCCTTGTTCTTGCCGACGCCGATGCACAGCAGGTTGTCGTGCGCGTCGGCCTGGTCCTCGTGGATGTAGTGCGCATCGTTGGTGGCCAGGAGCGGGATGTTCAGCTCCTTGGCCAGGCGCAGCAGACCGTCCCGGACCTCCCGCTCGATGGACAGCCCGTGGTCCATCAGCTCCAGGAAGTAGTTCTCGCGGCCGAAGATGTCCTGGTAGGCGGCGGCGACCTCGCGGGCCTCGTCGTACTGGTTCAGGCGAAGGCGGGTCTGGATCGCGCCGGAAGGGCAGCCGGTCGTGGCGATGATGCCCTCGGAGTGCTCATTGATCAGCTCCATGTCCATACGCGGCTTGCCCGCCGGGAACTGGCCCGTGTACGACGCCTCGGTCGACAGGTAGAAGAGGTTCTTCAGACCCTGGACGTTCTGCGCCCACATCGTCATGTGAGTGAAGCGGCCACCGCCGGAGACGTCCTTCGAGCCCTCGCCGTCATCCGACATGGCCCGCTGCCCGCCCGGCCCCCAGAACTCCTGCTTACGGTTCCGGCGCGAGGAGGGAGCAACGTACGCCTCGATGCCGATGATCGGCTTCACGTCCTCGAAGCCCTTGGACACCTGATGGAACTCGTACGCACCGAACATGTTGCCGTGGTCACTCATCGCGACGGCCGGCATACCCTGCTTCGCGACCTCGGCGAACATCGGCTTGAGCTTCTGAGCACCGTCGAGCATCGAGTACTCGGTGTGATTGTGCAGGTGAACAAAGGACCGGGACACCGGATGCGCACCTCCGCGAAGGGGTCAATGGGAAGGCCACAGGCTACCCCTCTCCCCTTCAGCTTCAGCTCCCTCCGCTCCAGCCAACAAGCCCTATTTTCAAGGGAGTTCAGCGACCACATGCCCGTCGCGCCAGGGAATTTGGAATCTGCTGACGGCCATCCGTTCGGCGTGTCGGAGCGTGCTGACCGCGTGGTCACGGCGGCGGGCGAGGTAAGGGCCAGCTGCTGCGCGGACTCCCTCCAGCGGCCCCATCGGCCCCGGACTCAGCGAGCTCGTGGCAATCGCGGAAGGCATCCTGAGGCAGTACGGCTGAGGCGTTTGATGTCCAGGGAGTCCCCCGAAGTAGTAGCAGATGCCGCGCAGGATGTGGGGCAGCACAGCTGCCCGTTCGCCTCGTGATCACGTAGCGCGCGGGGACTGTCGTATTCGGCGGGGGAACGCCGAAGGGGCCCGCAGCAGCGGGCCCCTTCTTCGAGTAGCGGGGACAGGATTTGAACCTGCGGTGTATTGACCGAACTAACTTCAGCATTTTCGCAGGTCAGAGGCTGTTTCTGTTAAGTTCCCGCAGTGCGTGATGCAAGGACACTTGAACGAGATCTGAAGACCTTTGTGCTGCCCGAGATCGGACGGTTGCAATCGACGGGAGACGTCTGGGAGCCGTACCGGCTCATCGACCCGAAGGGTCGACGCGTCGAACCGGTCGCGGTCTACTTCAAGGACCTGCTCGCCGCACACAGCCCTGCCACCACGTTGTACTCGTACGGCAACGACCTGCTCCGCTGGTGGCGATTCCTGTGGGCCCACGGCATCGAGTGGGATCGCGCCGTCCGTGAGGACGCCCGCGACTTCACCCTGTGGATGCAGCTCGCCGACAAGCCCGTACGCGTGCATTGGCGGCACCGCGGCAAGGCCCTCTCAGCGGTACCCCGGCGCAAGCCACCGGCCCTCGCCCCGGGCACGCCGAACCCCGTGACCGGGAAACCGACGATCGGCAAGAAGTACGCGCCCAGCACCCGGGCCCACTGCGAAACCGTGCTGCGGACCTTCTACGACTTCCACCTCGGCCTGAACAACGGCCAGCTGCTGGTCAATCCGTTCCCTCTGGACCGCAACCGCCGAAAGGGCCGGCCCCACGCCCACCACAACCCGGCCGACGAGTTCAAGCACGAGCGGACCGGCCGCTACCGGCCGACCGTCCCGGAACGGATCCCCCGCCGAATACCGGACGACAAGTACACCGAAGCCTTTGCCGGCCTACGATCGCACCGCGACCGCGCCCTGCTCGCCTTCTGGGTCTCCAGCGCCGCCCGCTCGGAGGAGTTGCTGACCGCGACCGAACGCGACGCCCTGCCCGGCCAGCAGCTCATCGGCGTGATCCGCAAAGGCACCCGGGACTATCAGCAACTCCCCGCTTCGCCCGACGCGTTCGTCTGGCTCCGGCTCTACCAGGAAGAAGCCTGGAAGAAGGGCGTCCCCCGGGGCCGCGACCAGCCGTTGTGGTGGACTCTGCGGCACCCCTGGCGGCCTCTTCAGTACGACGCGGCCCGCATGATGTTCAAGCGCGCCAACGAGCTCCTGGGCGCGAACTGGACCCTCCATGACCTTCGGCATACTGCTACCTACCGTATGACCGAGGATCCCGAAATGTCGCTGGTCTACGTTCAGCACATCCTCGGCCACAAGGACCAGCGCACGCTCCAGAAGTACCTCCGCCCGAGCCGGGACGAGGTCATCTCAGCAGGTCTGGCACATCACGCCCGGCGGGAGGCGAAGAAGCTCGCCCCGCCGCCGGCTCCCGCAGCCCCCGCCTACAACGAGGACTCGCTAAATACCCTCTTCGGAGGGCTCGTCGCATGACCACCGCAACGCTCACAGCGCCGCAGGAGACCACGCGCAAGCTCGCCGGCGCCGAGGCCGCCACGCTTCTGCAGAAGTTCCCGCCTCGTGTGAACCCTGAGACGTGGCACATGACCGAAGCCGACACCGACTACATCCTGGACTCCCTCGGCCGCACACCTCTACGCGCCGAAGGCAGGAGCGCACAGTTCACGCGCATGGTCGGTGCCCGCGCGATCCTGGCCTGGCTCAGGACTTTTCCGGGTTCGACCTGGCAGGCCAGTTGGGAGGCGAGCCCAGCTGCCCTCTCACCCGCGGGCTGGCACAGCACGGTCCTCGAATGGGCCACTCCCACCATCGGCCGCAGGCCCACCTCGGCCTGCTTGGCCTCCGGCGCATTGGCGCTGATCTGCGCGGACGTCGTCCGCCCGTCCCCGGCATGGCTGGCGGCCAGTTCGTCGAATGCCCTGCGTCCGGCGATGACGGCCCGGGACCCCGAGGGCTTCGCCCGCCTGGAAGCCGCGTTCCCCGCTGACATTCGGGACACGCGGCACGCCTCCGCGGCCCTCAAAGCGGTCGCCCGCGTCTTGGCGGCCTTTGGCGGCAACGTCGAGGACATCGTCGTCGGCGACCTCCTCGCCCTGCTCCAGGTGACCAAGCACGACGCGGCCCGCGGCACCCGCATCGCCTACACCGCCCTGCGTGACCTCGGCCAGTTCCCGCCGGATGCCCCGGCCACGCTGCTGCGGCTCCAGACCCGCACGGGCCAGGTGACCCCGGCGGAACTGGTGGACCGCTACCACCTGCGCTGTCGCCCGGTCCGCGACCTCCTCGTCGACTACCTCACCGAACGCCAGCCCTCGCTCGACCACAAGTCCCTGATCACCCTGTCGACGTCTCTGGCCAACAACTTCTGGGCCGACCTGGAGCATCACCACGAAGGCATCGACTCGCTCCACCTGGCCCCGGACATTGCGGCCGCCTGGAAAACACGGGTCAACACGGTCACCCGCCGCCGTCGCATGCCTGACGGCCAGGTCGTCGAGATGACCAAGCCGCGCAACAGCTCACCGGCGATCAAGACACTGGTCCGCTCCTTCTACCTCGACATCGCACAGTGGGCATTGGACGAGCCGGCTCGATGGGGCCCCTGGGCAGCTCCTTGCCCCATCACCGAAGCCGACTGCTCGGACAAGAAGACCAAGCAACGGCAGAAGACCGCCTCGGATCAGCGAACACGCGAGCGACTCCCCGTCCTGCCTGCGCTGATCCGTGCCGCCGACCGTCGGCTCAAGGAGGCACGTCTCTGCCTGGACGCGCTGCAGGCTGCCCCGCTCGGCGCCCAGTTCACCGTCCTCGGAGAGACGTTCACGGCGCCGAAGAGCACTTCCCGGGCCGGCTTCACGGGCCAGGCATACGACGCCTCAGGACGCCGACGCGACCTCGAAGCCGAGGAGAAGCGGGCTTTCTGGGGGTGGGCCACCATCGAGATCCTGCGGCACACCGGCATCCGCATCGAAGAGCTGCTGGAGCTCGGACACCACAGCATCATCCGCTACAAGCTCCCCACCACCGGCGAACTCGTTCCGCTCCTGCAGATCGCGCCATCGAAGACAGACCAGGAACGGCTGCTGCTGGTCACTCCCGAACTGGCCGATGTCCTCAGCGCGGTGGTCACACGAGTTCGCGGCGCGAACGGGGCGATCCCCTCCATCCACAGCTACGACATCCACGAGAAGGTCTGGAACGAACCAATGCCGCTTCTCTACCAGTGGAATGTCTCCGGCGAGAGGCGGCCGATCTCGTCCAATACCGTCCGCGACGCCCTCAACGATGTGCTCATGGCGACCGGATTGACCGACGCCGCCGGGAAGCCGTTGAAGTTCCAACCCCATGACTTTCGACGGATCTTCATCACAGACGCCATTCTCAACGGCCTGCCACCGCACATCGCTCAAGTCATCGCAGGTCACAGCAACATCAACACGACCATGGGTTACAACGCTGTCTATCCTGCGCAGGCCATCGAGGCCCACCGGTCGTTCATCGCACGCCGTCGCGCCCTTCGACCGAACGAAGAATACCGAGCGGTCACATCCGAAGAATGGAAGGAGTTCCTGGACCATTTCGAGCGGCGCAAACTGGCGTTGGGATCGTGCGGCCGAGCCTACGGAACCGACTGCATCCACGAGCACGCTTGTGTTCGCTGCCCAGTCCTCATCGTGGACCCCGACGAACGAGGGCGACTTGTCGAAATTCGCGACAACCTGAATGACCGGATCGCCGAGGCTGAAAGGGAAGGATGGCTCGGCGACGTCGAGGGCCTCTCAGTGAGCCGGGACGCCGCAGCAGAGAAGATCGCACAGCTTGATGCACGCCAGGAGAAGAAAGACTCACCAGTCTTCTTGGGTGTCCCCAGCTTCAGCCAGATAGCTGTCCGCACCAGTTGACGTTGGAGACGATAGGTTGCCCGAACCTACGGCGCATGACTAGGCCCGGCATACCTCCGCAAGGGGGCATGCCGGGCCTAGTCATGTGTGATCAGCCCGCAAGGTGTTCCAGCTGCTGGACCAGGGTGACGGCCTTCGCACGAACCTCATAACGGGCGGTGTCCTGCAGAGTGAAGAACAGGAGCCGCTCCTTATGGACAGCGACGTTGACCTCGAAGGCAAGGGGCAGAATCGCCATCACGCCGCCAGTCTCGGCATTCTGCACCGCGAACAGCAGGTTGTAGTAGTAGCTCGTGTTCGAGGAGGATTCGCTCTTCCAGAAAAGCCAGGCTGCGTCCTCCTGCGCCGCAAGGTTCGTGAACACGTTGGTAAGAGCGCTGGTCACCTGGCCCCAGAAGGTAGGAGAGCTGATTGAGATCCCGAGGACGGTACGGACGAGTTCCTTCAGCTGGTCAACCATGACGCTGACCTGGATGGTCTGCTGAATCACGCTCTGGTTGAGGGTCTTGACCACCGCAGAGTTGGGGATGCCCTGGGCGATCGACAGGGCCGCCTCGAAGTTGAAGTTCAGGTCATCCGGCTCAATGGCGCCCTGGAACGATCCGGCCAGCCTGAGGGTCTGGGCGAGGTACCGAGGCTCGACCTGGTAGACCTCGCAGTAATTGGTCGCCTCGGTGGCCGGGATCGTCAGCGTGATGACGTTGAACGGCTGGGAAGCGTTCGAAACCTGCTGGTCAGACATGGATTCTCCCCTGAGTCACGATGTGTGCCATGGGGAGTATTTCGTCAGTCCGGCCATCAGGTATAGATCATCTTCGCGCCACTTCGGCCACTTCGCCCAGTCGCACCTCAGGCCGATGACCAGCAGACTTGGCCAGTGAGCACACCATCGAGTGACATCGAAACTCGCCAGCGCCCCGAGGCCCAGGGCCCCGTCGCTGACGACGAAACGCATCGGCAGCAACATGCGCATGGACGAACGCAGCCGAGGACCGCTCACTAACAGCAGTCAGGGTCTAGTTCGGAGAAGACCTCTGGGTTATGAGCCCAGCGAGCTACCGAGCTGCTCCACCCCGCGCCGGTAGTGCCACTCTACATGGTGGATCATCCGGGACTCAGACAAACCTTGGACGTCAGTGTAGGTTCCGGGTTCGCGTTAGCAGTGTCGGTCGATCTCTAGCAGTCGGCTAGCAATCTTCCGGGTCGCGATGCCCCGGGCCGCCTGAGCCTCCCGCACCCACGTGCCTGGCACATCCCGGAGGCGGGGCCGGGACGACTGAGGGCTGCGGCCGGGGACGCAGGTCGCGGTCGACGAGGTTACGAACCCTCCGAATCCTCCATGAACGCGGTGGCGTGGTCGGCGGCCCACTGGCGAAACGTTCGCGGTGGCGTCCCGAGGATGTCGGCCACCGCAGTGGTGACGTACGCGGGCTGTCCGACCGCCGCGCTCCACGCGGTGAGCAGCATGTCCACGACCGAGCTGGGCACTGTGCCCTCCGACAGGCTTCGGAACTCGTCCGGCGTCATCTCCTCGAATGCGATCTGGTGCCCCAGGGCGTCGCCGATGACGCCCACCTGCGCGGCCTGGGTCAGCGATTCGGGGCCCGTAAGGACGTAGTCGCCTCCGACGTATTCGTCCTGACAGAGCGTCCGCGCCGCGACGGCCGCGATGTCGCGGTCGTCGATCGGTGCCGCCTCGGCAGCGCCGTAAGGCCACCGGATGTCCTCGCCGGCCCGGATCGCGGACGCCCACCAGGCCAGCGAGTTCGACGCGACCATCCCCGGCCGGATGATCGTCGACTCAAGCCCGGCGGCCGCGATGAGCCTCTCGATGTCGGCGTGCAGCACCGCCACGGGATTCGGCTGCTGGAAGAAGGGGTGCGGCGTCTGATGCGGGGAGGAGAGGAAGACGACCCGCCGCACGTGGGCTGCCAGCCGCTCGACGACTGCCGCGGCGGTCTGAGGCGGGGCGGTCCAGACCAGGAAGACCGCACCGGCGCCGTTCAATGCCGGGTCGAGCGTCTCGGGCACAGTGAGGTCGCCGGTGAAGACCTCGACCTTCGCCGGCAGCGTCGCCGCCGCCTCGGAGCGACGAACGAGGGCGCGGACCGGCACGCCCGCGTCGAGGAGTTGGTCGATGACGAGGCGGCCGACCCGGCCCGTCGCCCCGGTTACGAGCACGGGAGGAATGTCTGTCTGATTCACGCCACCCATAGAAACATTACTCGGTTAAAAAAGCAACTCGGTTACAAATGTTACCCTGATCAAATGAGTGAGCCGACAGGCCTGCGGGCCCGCAAGAAGGAGCGGACGCGCGACGCCATCGGCGACGCGGCCGTCTCGCTGTTCCTGGAGCGCGGCTTCGACCGCGTCTCGGTCAACGACATCGCCGCGGCGGCCGAGATCTCCAAGCCGACCCTCTTCCGGTACTTCCCCACCAAAGAAGACCTGGTGCTGCACCGGTTTGCGGACCACCAGGGCGAAGCAGCACGCGTCGTACGTGACCGCAAGCCCGGCATCAAGCCGGTGACGGCCCTGCACCGGCACTTCCGGTCCGGCCTCGATCGGTACGACCCCGTCACCGGCCTCAACGATCACCCCGAGGTGGTGGCGTTCCATCGGCTGGTGTTCACCACACCGAGCCTGGCGGGACGGCTCACGCGGTACCAGCTCGAGGACGAGGAGGCACTGACGGACGCCCTCGGCGAAGGCATCCAGGCACGCCTGCGAGCCGCCCAGGTACTCGCGGTCCAACGGGTGCTCGCCCGGACCAACTGGCAGAAGATCGCCGACGGTCGAACCGCCCACGACGTCCACCCCGAAGCCGTAGCCGACGCCGACCAGGCATTCAACCAACTGCGGTGATAGGCGACACTCCCGGTCGAAGAAGGCTTCGCGGCCCGGCGCACGCGTTGCCACGGGCCCGGTCAGGCCGCTTCCGCGGATGCTGGCAGCCACCGCCTCGTCGGACACCGGTCGCCAGCATGGTCCCGATCTTGGCGCCGGCCGGGCGCGACAGCACGGCCCTTGCTGGAGGCAGCGGCAGCGCTGTCAAGCCCTCGCTGGCCACATTCGGCCCTGCCCCGGAGGCACTTGAGAAGCTCATCCTGGGCATCGCTCCGAAGCGGATCGAGACCACCGACTGAGCAGCTCGCGAGACCACTGTCAGCCGTCCGAACCGGGCCTCACTCCACGGTCCCACCCGGCGGGCCACACGATTGCTAAAGATCAGCCGATCGGCCCACTGCTAACGCGGCATGGAAACCAGAGTTTCAGCAGGACTCACTGCCAACGGAGCGACTCAACCTACAGTCAGCCTTCGCGGACGGCGTTCTCGGCCCGGGGCCCGTCTGGCCCGCCATCCGCTGGCTCGCCGACGAACAGACTGTCCGGGACCGCTGGCGTGCCCTGGTCACCGCCCGGCGTGACCATCTGCGCATCGCGAGGTGACCCCGGCTTTGGCCGCGGGCGCACGCTACTGCTGTACACAGAGAGTTCACCGTCCGCGATCTCCACCGGGCAAGACACATCGACAGGCAACGACAATGCAAGGGGCGCCGTGCGGCTGACGATCGACACCGATACGGATACCTACGACCAGGCCATCGCCGCCGTGCAGGCCGCCTACGGACTGCGCCCCGTCATTCCTGCCGACTGGCCCGACGCCCCAGACCCGGAGCCACGCCCCGACCCGCAGGACCTCAGCGGTGAAGACATAGGCGCCGGCTGGAGCGAGCAGATGCTCTTTCGGATGATCGCAGCGCTGATGCCCAAGGCTCGTGCCGTGCTGTGCCGGATCACCGACCTGGGCGGCACGGCTTCGTTCGACGAGATTCAGGAGTACTTCGCCCACCACCCCACGACTCCGATCCCGAGGCCCACGTTCGGCGGAACACTGACCAGCGTGCGGGCGATGCAACGGCACGTCGGCCCGGCAGGCGCGGACCGGCTGCTCCAGCGGGATGAGCGAGCCCGTCTCTACCGCATCGACCGAGCCCTCGTGGACGGGCTCACACGGGCCTTCGCGATGGCCGGGGCCCGCCCAGACCTGCTACGCGGTGAACCAGCCGAGAGGGCCACCTGATGCGACGTGTGGCGCGGCCCGCACACCCCAGACTCGGGTGCCGGGCACGGCTGCCACGGGCGCACTCTCAGCCGATACCCAGTCGGTTGAGTGCCGTTGTCCAGTCGGTGACGAGGGCGTTCTGCGCGGCGGTGAGTGTGACCTTCCCGGAGCAGATGGCGGTGTGGACTTTCGTCTCGACCGGGTCCTTCAGGTTGTTCACGCCCGAGCCCGGTTTGTGGCCCGGGTCGGGCGGCTGCACCCACAGATTGCGGGCATCGTTCGGGTCGCCGCCGTCCGTGAGGCTGAGCAGGTGGTCGTATTCGGCGTCTTTGAAGGAGCCCTTGTAGCCGTAGGAGGCGGCGTTGGCCTGCTTTTCCTTGCTGGTGATCGCCTCCGGGGGCCGGATGTTCTTGGTGTAGCCGCCCTTCCGGCAGATGGTCGTGGCCAGGTTCGCCTGGGTGACTGCCGGGGAGATTGCACCCGGCGTGCACTTCGGGTCCGGCAGCGGCTCACCCTTCTCGTACCGGTAGCGGCAGCTGCCCGCAGGCGGCTGCTGCTGCACCGTGTACGTCGTTTGCGGCCCCGCACCCACCGGGATCTTCGCCGTACCGGCAGGCACGCCACTCGCAGACGGCCCCGCCGCCGACGCGCCGCCCTTGTTCGAGGTGCCCGGCCCGGAGTGTGAACCGGATGAACAGCCCGCCAGCAGTAGGCAGGAGAGCAGCACCGACGGTACGGCGCGGCGGATGGAACCCATGACGTCCCCTCACGAGCAAAGCGGCAACTGGGCACATGCTGCCCCACCCTGACCTTCTCCTACCGCTCGCCCCCAGGCGCACGGGTGCGCAGTGTCCACCGCATCCGCTCCGTCGGCACCCTGACGCACCTCGTAGGCGCAAAGCGAAGAACAGCGTCGCCATCGCTCCTCACGAGTCAGCAACGGCGGCTTCCTCCCTCGGTGCGGCGGTCGGGAGCTGGCTGCGAGTTGACGAACTCCGATGAACCGGACGAAGTCGAAGCGGCTTGCCAGCGTGCCGGGATTGTCCGGTGCCAGCGAACAGGCTGTGATCTCCGGTGGGCCCACGGGCGCCTGGCCGCGTGAAGGAACCACCCCCGCAGAACCTTCGCCGCGGAACGGTCAGAAGCCCGTCAGTAGACGGCTCAGTGCGTCACTCGTCGACTCATCGCCAACCGCCGGGGGCCGGTACGGCGTGGAACAAGCACGACGCACCCTCATCCCCTGGCACCCACCGCAGACCGGCGCCGCAGCACGGGCGAGACCCATCAGTCCCTGATCCCCCTGCTGCCCGCGAACGGCAGCGTGCTGGGCATTCCCTCCGCCCGGCACGCCGAGCAGGCCCAATTCGGAGCCGACGTCCTGCTGAACGTCTGCCAGATGGGCGGCCTCTTCGCCCACCCAATTGGCATCGTCCGCCTGCACCCCGAACCCGGCCAGGCCACGAACCAGCTGTTCAACGCCCCCTACATCATCTGGTACTGGGCCGAGGCCCTCCTGCCCCGGCTCACCGGCGAGATCGGTGAGCCGCGTGATGGCATCACGGGCGTTCCCGGCCTCCGCTACCGACGCGAAGGCCGAACCGTGTGCCTCTACCGCCCGTCGATGCCGGCCCGGATCCCCCTCACCGGATTCGTCCCCACTGGTGGGACCACGTCGTAAAGCGCATGCACGCCGAATACCAGAGCCTGCTCCAGCAGCCGGACTGGACACAGCTGGAACGCGCCGCGTACGAGGCGGAAGGATCATCACGACTCCAGCCCGGAGCGCTCTTCTCCCCCGTGCTGCGGCGCATCCGGGCAACCGAGGGTCCCGGACCGCTCAACTCCACCAGCGCCTGGAACTCAGGCCCGGACTTCTGCCTCGAGACCACCGACGGCCCGCCCTGCCCCGACATCATCCGCCTCCTCGGCGACGGCCCCACCGGCATGGGATGGAAAGTCGACCGCAAACGGTGCACCTGCCTGTGCGACCACAACCACGACAGCTGCACCATCAACTTCATCGCCCCCACGACCGAGGCCCTCGTCCACTACACCAACGGACAGTGGAACCGCGTCCCACCGATGATCACCGGCAGCGCCTCGCCAGCCTGAACGCCGCCGCACTGGCGTAGGGAGAACCGCCTCGGCACGATCACGCCGGGGCGTACGCTAACTCGCGTTCAGGCACTGCGACATGAGGTCGGCTGGGGGCAGGCGGGTGACGTGGATCGAGGCTGTGGCATCCGGTGCGGGCGGTGGGCTGATCGCCGAAGCAGTCGTCACCTACGGACGTTTACACAGCTGGCAGCAGGCGCGACATATGGCACGGGCGACGGATGCCTCGCTCCCACCGCTCGGCAGGTTCGTCGATCCACTCGCGGACTCGCTCGCCGCACTCGTGCGCGTGGCGCTGGGCGGCGTGGCCGGGTGGCTGCTCCATACCGAGGTCACTGGTATCTACGCGGCGGTGACCGTGGGAGCCTCCGCGCCGGCGCTACTGGCTCAGATCGGTCGCGCGACCACCCCAACCGAGGCTCTCCGCGGGCCCGGCGGAGCGGGGACAGCTCCCGTCCGGGGGGAGGCGTCGTCATGACCGTCGGCTCAGTCGCCCGGCGCTCCTGGCACTCGTTTACCGGTGGCACGGTTGCCCACCGCCCTCCGACAGGGGCTCGTGCACGCGAGGGGTACACGCTGTGGCAGCGGTTCTGGGCGTCGTTCATCGGTGCGGACCTGCCCTCCAGACACCTCGGCAGTGAGTCCGTCCTCCCGGGGCGGCCGGCCGAGAACCATCCGACGACTGGGGCCGTGCGCGATCGGTCACGGACCAGGCCGCTCGCTCCGGGCTGGTTCTCTCTCCCGCAGCTTCCGCAGGCCAGCGGCCTGGCCGCCGCGGGAAACGACACAGTGCTGCTTGAAGCATGGTCCCCGGACGGCGCGGCTCGGTTTCTCGTGCGCAGCCATGGGGACTCCGTCCCTGGGTACAGCCTGGAACTCGTCGTGCGCGGCATCGAGGGCGCCGCGCCACTGATGACGGCGGTCAGGTACGAGGGCGGGGCCGGTCTTGAGCGGGAGCTGCTCGTGCCCGTGGTGCGGGGGCGTTTTGGCCCTGCTGCCTCGTACGTCCGGCTCCCGGGCTTCGTCGGGGAGGGGTGGACGGCCTCTGTACCGGTTCCGGTGTGTCCGGACAGTGCATGGGACGTCGCGACGGTCGCGCTGTCGATCGGTGCCTCGCTCAATGATGCGACCCGTGATGCCTGGCGCGAGGTGCGGGCGCTGATTTCGGACGCCGGTGTGCGTCGCGTCATCGACCAGGAGCTGCGGTGACCGGGGCATCGGGACCGGGGCATCGCGCGAGTACTCGGGATGGAGCCCCCTCGGAGGCTGCGCCGGCCCGACGAACGGGCTGGCGCTGGCCGGGGCCCCGTGGCGGCCCCACGGCTTTGACAACGGTCGAGAATGTGCTGGAGCGCGCATCCGCATCCGGCCCGCAGGCCGCAGTCCGGGAGCTGCTGGGCGAGTCGGCGCTGTGGTGGAACTGCTGCAGCGAGGCGGTTCGTGAAGATCCGGCGTGGCTCGCTGGCCGCGACTGTGAGGAACTGTGCGCCTGGCTCGGGGCGACCGCATCGGACCAGCAACACGCGGCTGTGGTGCGAGCCGATCACCCCCTCCTCCTGGCCAGGGCGCTGGTCGCGCCGAGGGAAAGTGCCGAGGAGCATGACCCCGCACTGCTGCGGCTGCTGGGGGCATGGGAAGGCAGCGGGCTGCTGTGCCCCGAAGCCGCTCCTGGGCCCACGCAGCCCTCCGGAAAGGAACTCTCCGAACTCTCGCCCCGACTCGCCGGCAGGATCGATGCGCTCCCTCAACGGAGCCAGCAACTGCGCCAATCCACAGCTCCAGGCCGACCGTCGTCGGCTGCCGATGGACTTCTTGTGATCGCCGCGCTCATGATGGCGGGCATCGCACCGCGCAGACGTCCTGTCGCCCGGGTCCCCGTGGTCTTCGGCCGCTCATCCGGACCAAGCGATGAAGCGGCGCCCGCTGAGGGTGTCACCGGCATCCTGGAACTGCGGGAGTTCCCCCCGGGGCCTGCGGGTTTGTATCCCGACCCACGGACGATGGACGGAGTGCGCAGCTCGAACGGCCAGTTCGCCGCAGCACTGGGCGCGGCCTGGCTCTTGGCCAGTCCGCAGCGCGAAGGCCGCTGCGTGGTGTGGCGGATCGTCCTGTCGGACGACCCTGTCGCTCCCGACCGGATCGAGGGACCGTCGCTCGGCGTGGCCTTCGCGCTCGGGCTCCGGGCCGTGCTTCGGCGGCGGCCGGGTGCGGGCTGGCTCCGCGATGTGTTCTACGGACTGCGCCCGCGCACTGCGGTGACCGGCGCTCTCGACGCGGACGGCCGCTTGCTCAGGGTCGCGGGCTTGGACGCGAAGCTCCTTGCCGTGCGCCGCAAGGGCTTTCGGCTGGTGGCGCCCGAGGCGAACCGGCTCGAAGTCTCCGCAGCGGCTCCCCGTCCCAGCGAGGTGAGGTTCGCCTCCACACTGCGAGAGGCCGATCGGTACGCCCGCCGGTTCCGCACCGGCCGCATCGCCGTTACAGCGCTCGTCCTCGCCGCCGTGACGGCTGGGGCGTTCGCCCTCCACCAGCGCGACCTTGCCCAGGCCCAGCAGCAGACCGCGCTGATCAGCCAGGTCTCAGCCCGAGCGGATCAGTTACGCGCCACCGACCCATCGCTCGCCGCCAGGATCGACATCGAGGCATACCGCCTGAACCCCACCGGCAACCGCTATACGCGCCTGATCGAAGACGCGAACAGGCCGCTGTCCACCACCCTGAGCGACTTCTCCGGCAGCATCAGTAAGGCGGCGTTCAGCCCCGACGGCCGTACCCTCGCTGCCATCGGCGAGGACCACGACAAAGGCACGTTGCAGTTCTGGGACATGACGAACCCGGCACATCCCGTCCCGCTCGGCAAGCCCCTCCAGGTTCCTGGCGCTGCCTGGATGGTGTTCAGCCCCGATGGAGGCAAACTCGCCACATCCTCCGGTCCGGTCCCGGGCAACGCGGGAGTACGACTGTGGGATGTCACGGACCCAGCCCGTCCCCGCGCGCTCGGCACCGCCCTCGCACACACCGGCGGCGGCAGTCCACTGGCGTTCAGCCCTGACGGGCACATGCTGGCCACCGGCACCGACAGCTACACGGAGGAACAACTGTGGGACGTGAGGGACCCCGCCCGCCCGGTCCCGCTGGGCAAGCCTCTCAAGCACGCGTCCGCAGTCAACGTCGTCACGTTCAGCCCGGACAGCCGTTCCCTCGTCACCTCCTCCGTGGATGACGGGGCGCGGATGTGGAACGTCACGGACCCCGCCCACGCCGTTCCGCTCGGCAAGATCTGGACCGCTATCGGCGTCGCGATATTCACACCGGACGGCCGCACCCTCGCCACCGGCCATGACGGCACCGTGCAGCTGTTGAACGTGGCCAACCCGACCCACGTGGTCGCGTGGGGCGGTCCCGTGTCGAGCTACCTCGGTGATCTCTATGCGATGGCGTTGAGCCCAGACGGTCGCACCCTCGCCGCCCCTGGCGACGAGCAGACGCTCCGGCTGTGGAACATCGCCGACCCCGCGCATCCCACGTCCATCGCCCCACCCCTGGCCGGCGCCACCACCCGGATTGACTCCATGTCGTTCGCCCGCGACGGGCGCACTGTCGCCACCACCAGCAGCAGTGACCCCACGGTGCGGCTGTGGCACCTGCCCACCGCGCTGCTGACCGGTCACACCGCCGCCGTCACCTCCACGGTGTCCGCTCCCAACGGCCGCATCCTCGCCACCGCCTCCAACGATCACACCGTGCGACTGTGGAACACATCCGATCCGGCTCACCCCACCCCCCTCTGCCTGATCCACGGCTTCACCAACACCGTCATATCCCTGGCGTTCAGCCCCGACAGCCGCACCCTCGCCACCATCGCCAACGGCGACGAGCGCATGTTCCTCTGGAACCTCACAAAACCAACCAAGCCCACCATCCTCACCCAGATCAACTTCCCCCTAGGTGCCGGGTCCGGCGTCGAGTCGGTGGCGTTCAGCCCCGACGGCCGCACCCTCGCCACCGCCACCAGCACCGTCGCTGTTGGTGGCGACCACAGCGTAAGGCCCTGGGACGTGTCCGACCCCGTACATCCCCGACCGCGCGGCCGACCGATCACCAGCGACGGGGGCAGGGACACCTCCTTCATATTCACCAACTTCGTATTCAGCTCCGACGGGCACACCCTCGTCATCGCCGACCGTTACTCCTCCGGCAAGGTTCAGTTGTGGGATGTGACCGATCCGAACCATCCAGCCCGCTCCGGGCCGCCCCTGACCGGCGGGGCCGGCGTGATGGCGCTCAGCCCGGACGGTCGCACCCTCGCCACGGTCACCGACACTCTCATCGCCGGCGGGCCCGGCGACGGCGACGTCAAGCTGTGGAACATCTCCGACCACAACCACCCCACCCCCCTCGGTCGGCCGCTCAGCGGCTACAGCGGCTACCCCAGCCGCGTGACCGCGATAGCCTTCAGTCCCGATGGACGCACCCTCGCCACCAGCGGAAACGGCGTGCGCCTGTGGAACGTTACGGATCCGGCCCACCCTGCCGTGATCGGCCAGCCCTTCGGCTTCAACACTCTGGCGCTCACCTCACTGGCATTTACCCCGGACGGCCAAACCCTAGCCACCGGCGGATGGGACGACACGGTACGACTGTGGCCGCTGGGAGCAGGCCAGACCATCCGGCAGATCTGTGCGAACACCGACACCCCGACCCGCCCGCAGTGGCAGCAGTACCTCTCCGCGCTGCCCTACCACTCCACCTGCGACTAAGACCGTGTCCTACGTGGTGAGGCGTCGTTGGCCTGTTCATGGGGCGGCGTCCATGGAGTTGGATTGTTCCGGACGGCTTGTGGGAGATCGCATATCGAAGTCGACGGCCCACCGGCGGTTTCTGATCTGGTCGAGAGCCGGTGTCTGGGGCCGCCTGCATGAGGCGGTGCTGCACCAGCTTGAC
>NZ_JBFAWH010000055.1:0-35785 GCF_040680235.1 Streptomyces sp. NPDC052101 | reverse complement strand
GCATCTTCCGCCGATCCCGGTGCAGCCCGAATCGAATGACGTCAATCGCCGCTGCCGTCCTCACGCTGGAGCGGCAACGCTGAAAGAGCTCAGTGGCCGGGGACGTAGCCGCGCTTCTTGTCGACCACGTTCAGGAGAGATCTGCCCGCCGCCCAGCGCTCGTACAACTCGATGAACTGCACACCCAGTTCGTCCCGCCAGCCGACCGTGTCGCCGCTCATGTGCGGGGAGATGATCAGACCGGGCAGATTCCACAGCGGGCTGTCCTCGGGGAGGGGCTCGGTGGTGAGGACGTCCAGCGCGGCGCCCGCGATCCAGCGGCGGGTCAGCGCGTGCGCGAGGGCATCCTCGTCGACGAGCTGACCGCGGCCGACGTTGATGAAGAAGGCCGAGGGCTGCATCACCCCGAAGCGGTGGGTGTCGAACATGCGGTACGTCTGCTCGGTGAGCGGCGCGGCCGCGATCACCCAGTCCGCGCGGGAGACCAGCCGGTCCAGGTCGGCCGGGCCGTGGATGCCGGTCCGGGGCACACGCCCGACCAGCGCCGTCGTCACGCCCAGCGCCTTCAGGGTGCGGACGATCGCCCGGCCGATCGGACCCGAGCCGACCACGCACGCGCGGGTGCCCGCCACCCGGCGGCCCTCCCGGTGCCGCCACGCCCGCTCCCGCTGGTGCTCCAGGGTGCGCGGCAGATCCTTGGCGACCGCCAGCACGAGCGCCGCCACGTACTCGGCGATCGGCTGGTCGAAGATCCCGCGGGCGTTCGTGACCACCGTGTCGGACGCGGCGAGTTCCGGGCACATCAGATGGTCCACGCCCGCGCTCGCCGTGTGCACCCAGCGGGGCCTCGGCCCGTCGCCCGGCCACGCCTCGCGCACGGCGTGCGAGGCGAAATCCCAGATCAGCAGGGCGTCCGCCGCGGGCAGCCGCTCGGCCAGGTGCGCCGCGTCCGTGTGGACGATCCGGGCGCGGCCGGTGAGCCTGCCGAGCCGGGGCGGCGGCTCGGCATCCAGCACGAGAAGCGTGGGGAGGGTCGTCATACGGGGCGGCTCCGAGCGTCTGACGTGCGCGGATTATGCGGAGATTGTGCGCGGATTGACCACGCTCGCACCGGAACCTACCTTCGTCAACACGGGCGTACACGCCATCCCTTGCCCCCTCGTTCTCCGCGTGAGGCGGTGCCAGCCATGGACGTCACCTTTCTCGGCGGCCCCCGCCTCCAGCGCGGAGTGGGAGTCGTCGCCCCTTTTGACTTCGCGCTCGACCGCGAGCTGTGGCGCTGGGTGCCCGATGAGGTGTCGCTGCATCTGACCCGGACCCCGTTCGTGCCGGTCGAGGTGAGCCTGGACCTGGCCCGGCTGGTCAGCGAGCACGAGACGCTCGGCGACGCCGTGCGCGCCCTGACCGCCGTCGCGCCGGAGGTCGTCGCCTACGCCTGCACCTCCGGCAGCTTCGTCGGCGGCGTCACCGGGGAGCGGGCGATGTGCGCGGCGATGAGCCTCGCGGGCGCACCGGCCTCGGTGACCACCTCCGGGGCGCTGCTGGAGGCCCTCGACGAGCTGGGCGTACGCCGGGTCGCGCTGGTCACGCCGTACACGGTGTCCGTCACCCGGGCGCTGGAGGAGTTCGTCGCCGAGGCCGGCGTGCAGGTCACCGGGTGCGCCTTCATGGGGCTGACCCGGCACATCTGGAAGGTGCCGTACCGGGACGTCGTCGGCATGGCGCGGCAGGCGGTCCGCCCCGGCACCGCCGACGCGCTCTTCATCTCCTGCACCAATCTGCCGACGTACGACGTGATCCCCCAGCTGGAGGCCGAGCTGCGGATCCCGGTGCTGTCCGCCAACCAGGTCACGATGTGGGCGGCACTGCGCCGGCTGGGTACCCGAGCGGTGGGGCCGTATCAGGCGCTGACGGACGAGTCGGCGCGTACCTGGCCCCCCGTACTGCCGGAAGAGACACAGGAACACCAAGAAGGGCCGTCATGACCGCACTCGGATTCCTCTACCCGGGCCACTCCGCCGAGGACGACTATCCGCGCATCGAGCAGCTCCTGGGCAGCGACATCCGGGTGGATCTGGTCCACACCGACATCGGCGAGGACGCGCACCGGGTGGCGGCGCTGCGCGAGATGGGTTCCGCCGAGCGGCTCGCGGCGGGCATGGAGAGCCTGCGGCTGACCGGCGCCGAGACGGTGGTGTGGGCGTGCACCAGCGGCGGGTTCGTGCACGGCTGGGAGGGCGCGCAGGAGCAGGTGCGCACGCTCGCCCGGCTGGCCGGGATGCCCGCGTCCTCGACGTCGTTCGCGTTCGTGCACGCGGCCCGGGAGATCGGGGTACGGCGGGTCGCGGTCGGGGCGACCTACCCGGAGGACATCGCCGCGCTGTTCGCGGACTTCCTGCGGGCCGGCGGCCTGGAGGTGACCGGGACGCGCTCCTCGGGGATCATCACGGCCGCGGAGGTCGGCACGTGGGGCGAGGAGGACGTGCTGACGCTGGCGCGCGCCGCCGACGTCTCCGAGGCGGAGGCCGTACTGCTGCCGGACACCGCGCTGCACACGGCCGCGCATCTGTCGTTGCTGGAGAAGGCGCTGTCCAAGCCGGTGCTCACGGCGAACCAGGTGTCGGTGTGGGAGGGGCTGAGGCTGGCCGACCGGCGGGTGAACGCGCCGGCGCTGGGGACGCTGTTCACGAGGGAGCCGATCGTGCAGGTCTGACCCGGCCGGAATAAGCGGAGACTGCCTCCTGTTACGCCGGTGCAGGACACCCCATGCCGCGAAACAGGAGGCCACACCGTGTCGGCAGACGAGGCAGACGAGATCCGGGGCACGACGCTCGGGACCGCCCCCGCCCCCCTCTCCGTACTGGACCTGGTGACCGTCGGCGCGGGCAGTACCGCCGGCGACGCGCTGCGCACCAGCGTTGAGCTGTCCCGTCTCGCCGAGGCGCGCGGCTTCCACCGGTACTGGGTCGCCGAGCACCACTCCATGCCGGGCGTCGCCTCCTCCTCGCCCGCGGTGATCCTCGCCCACCTCGCCGCCCGCACCGAGCGCATCCGGCTCGGCTCGGGCGGTGTGATGCTGCCCAACCACGCGCCGCTGGTGATCGCGGAGCAGTTCGGCACGCTGGAGGCGATGGCGCCGGGCCGGATCGACCTGGGCCTCGGCCGGGCGCCCGGCACGGACGGCGCCACCGCCGCCGCTCTGCGCCGTACCGACACACCGGGCGAGGGCGCCGACGACTTCCCGGAGCAGCTCGCCGAACTGACCCGTTTCCTGGACGACGACTTCCCCGACGGCCATCCCTACCGCCGTATCCACGCGATCCCGGGCCCCGTCCAGGCCACCGCCCCCGGCGGCGTCCAGTCCCCGCACCGGCCGCCGGTCTGGCTGCTCGGCTCCTCCGGCTTCAGCGCCCGCCTCGCCGGACTGCTGGGCCTGCCGTTCGCCTTCGCACACCACTTCTCCGCGCAGAACACCATCCCGGCCCTGGACCTGTACCGGCAGGCCTTCCGCCCCTCCGCGGTCCTCGACGAGCCCTACGCCCTCATCGGCGTCTCCGCCCTCGCCACCGACGACGAGCGCGAGGCCCGCCGCCAGAGCCGCGCGGTGGCCCTGAACATGCTCCGGCTGCGCACCGGCCGGCCCGGTCTCTTCCCCGACCCGGCCGAGGCCGAGCGGCAGCAGTTCAGCCCGATGGAGGAGGAGTTCATCACCTCCTGGACGTCCAACATCGTGCACGGCACCGCCGACGAGGTCCGCTCCGGCCTGGACGACCTCCACAAGCGCACGGGCGCGGACGAGCTGATGCTCGTCTCCCACGCCCACCGCGGTGAACTGCGGCTGCGCTCCTACGAACTGATCGCGGACGCCTACGGGTTGCCGACCGCGTAGGTCTGCGCGCCGAGGAGTTCGGAGATACGATCCGGCGGCACCGGGCGGGAGTACAGCCAGCCCTGTCCGGTGTCGCAGCCGATCCGGCGCAGGCGGCTGGCCTGGGCCGAGGTCTCCACGCATTCGGCGGTGACGGTGATGCCGAGCCGGTGGGCGAGCTGGATCATCGCCTCGACGATGACCTCGTCGGCCTGGTTGGGAGTGATCGCCGGGGACTTGTCGGCCTCGTACTGGAAGCCGCGGACGAAGGACCCGTCGAGCTTGAGCGTCGAGACCGGCAGGCGGCTGAGGTAGGCGAGGTTGGAGTAGCCGGTGCCGAAGTCGTCGATGGCGATGCGCACACCCATGTCGCTGAGCGCCTGCAGGGCCTGCAGGGGGCGGCCGGCCGAGCCCATCACCGCGGACTCGGTCAGCTCCAACTGCAGCAGATGCGGGGCGAGTCCGGTCTCGGCGAGGATCTCCGCCACGTCGGCCACCAGGTCGGAGTCCCATACCTGGCGCACGGCCACGTTCACGCTGACGAAGATGGGCGGGTCGTCCGGGTGGTCGAGCTGCCAGCGGCGGGCCTGACGGCAGGCGGTGTTCAGCGCCCAGCGGCCGAGCTGCACGATCGAGCCGTCCTCCTCGGCCAGTCCGATGAACCGATTCGGCGTCAGTGTGCCGAACTGAGGATGATTCCAGCGGATCAACGCCTCGACCCCGGAGAGGCTGCCGTCCTCCATGCCGACCAACGGCTGGTATTCGAGCGCGAATTCGCCCCGGTCGATGGCGGGGCGCAGAGTGGACGACAGGGCCTGACGGGTCATCCGGTGCGCGTTGCGCTCGGGGTCGAACAGGGTCCAGCGGGCCTTGCCGTCGGCCTTCGCCCAGTACAGCGTCGTATCGCCGGCCTGCATCAGGCCGGTGGCGGTGGTGCCCGCCGCATGGCGTTCCACGACGCCGATGGAGGCGGTCAGGGACAGCCGCTGGCCCGCCAGGTCGAAGGGTTCCTCCAGGGCCCTGAGCGCCGACTCGGCCAGTTCGGCGAGCTGTTCGGTGCCGGTGGAGTCCTCCACGAGCAGCGCGAACTCGTCGCCGCCGAGCCGGGCCACCAGCGGGGTGACGGCGCGGGCGTAGCCGGCCTCGTCGGCCACCCGGGTCAGGCGCTCGGCGACGGCCGCGAGCAGCCGGTCGCCGACCCGGTGGCCGAGGGTGTCGTTGACGGCCTTGAAGCCGTCCAGGTCCAGATAGCACAGGCCGATCCGGCCGGTGCCGCTCTCCTCGTACGACTCCGCCTCCAGCGCGGCCGTCAGCCGCTCGAAGAACAGGGTCCGGTTGGGCAGCCGGGTCACCGGGTCGTGCATCTGCAAGTGCCGCAGCCGGGCCTGGAGTTCGCGGCGGGCGCTGATGTCGGCGACGGACAGCAGCACCCCGGGCTCCCCGTCGCCGAGCGGGGCGATGGTGACCTGCGCCCACACCGAGTGCCCCTCGGGGTGTTTCAGCCGGCGGGTGCAGCGCAGCCGGGCCTGCCGGCCGCGCAGGACCTCGCGGTAGGCGTGCCAGCTGCGGGTGTCCGAGGCCAGGTCCACCAGGTCGGCGGCGACCCGCCCGATGAGTATGTCCGGATCGGTGCCGAGCAGCTCGCCGAAGGCCGCGTTGGCGGCGGCGACGAGTCCGGCGCGGTCCACGACGGCCATGGCGACTGGGGCGGCCGCGAAGACACGCTGGTAGGTGGTGTGGTCACTGTCTGTTACGGCTGACCGGTCGAGGTCTGCCGCGGGCGTCGGCCCTTCGGACGTTCCGCTCACCGCTCGCTCCCGCAGTGCACTCGATCGCTGTCCGTGCCGGAAAGTGTGCCGATCATAGAGGCTGGCCCCGGGCCCTTCCAGCCACTCTCCAGTGTCCCGGACCGGACACGGTTTCTGACAGATCGTTTCTGCCCGCGCGTGGGCGGCTTCTTCGGGCCCCCGACCAGTTGTGACGTTCCGTGAGTGTTTCGGGGTGTCGAGCGCCGGAGCGCGCAGGCGCGCCCGACGGCGCACTCACCCTGGTGGTGCAGAGAAACAGGGCATAGCCAAATAAATACCAGCAATCTGGATCTGGGTCCCCGCGAACCGCGTCCGGAGGTCATGTCCGTGCCCAAGCTGCGTAGCGCCGCCGCCATGTGCACCACGCTGTCGGCGCTCGCCGCGACATCGATCCTCACCGGCCCGTCCGCTGCCAGGCCCTTCTCCACGACCCCCTGCGCGCTGCACCGGACCGACGCCCACCACTCCGAGGGTGTGGACAGCTGGGACCGGGAGTACACCCGCCCGACCGGCCCGCAGGACGCCGTGCTCGTCTTCCTCTCCTTCCCGGACGCCACCCCGAACGCCACACCCGCCGAGCTGACCGCTGACCACTTCCCGGCCACCAGCCACTACTTCGAACAGGCTTCCTACGGCAGGTTCACCCTCCGCCCGCACCCGCTGAAGCACTGGCTGCGCATGCCCCGGCCGTCCACGGCGTACGCCATAAGGCGGGACTGGAGCGTGGAGGACCGCGCCGCCTATCTGCGCGACGCGTTCGCGGTCGCCGACAAGGAGGTCGACTTCTCCCGCTACCAGGTCGTGTACTTCGTCGCCGACCCGGACGCGCCCGGCGTCGACTCGGACGCCACGAAGGTCGTGAACCTGGACACGCCCATGCGTGTGGACGGCGCGGACATCCGCCGGGTCGTCACCGTGTTCGAGAAGCATCCGCCGGACCGGCTGGTCCTCGCCCATGAGACCGGACACGTCTTCGACCTGCCCGACCTCTATCACCGCCCGGACGACGGCAAGGGCGACTGGGACACCTACGTCGGCGACTGGGATCTGATGGGCAGTCAGTTCGGGCTCTCCCCCGACCTGTTCGCCTGGCACAAGTGGAGGCTCGGCTGGCTGGACCCGCGCCAGGTGGTGTGCGTGCGCGGGACCGGGACGACCCGGCTGACCCTGGAGCCGCTGGAGGTCGGCCCGGGGATCCCGATGCAGGGCGCGGCGGGCCCCCCGGCCTTCGGGCTCGGGCACGGGGTGAAGCTGGCGATCGTGCGCACCGGGCTCGACAGCGCCCTGGGCTTCGAGGCGCGCGGCTCGGCCGGCAACGACCGCGCCGGCTGCCGGCAGGGGGTGCTGGTGTACCGGATCAGGAGCGGGGCGGAGTCCGGCGGCGGCCCCATGGAGGTCGTCGACGCCCACCCGCGCACCGAGGCCTGCTGGGAGAGCTCCGTCTACCCGCCCCTCGCCGACGCCCCGGTCGCCCTCGGCGAGAGCTTCACCGTGCCCGGTGAGGGCGTGAAGGTGGAGGTGGAGGGGAGGACGGTCTCGGGGGCCTGGACGGTGCGGATCACGCCAGGGGCACATGACGACTGAGCGCGGCTGTCCGCTGCCGGATGGCCGCCGCAGCGCTGCTGTATCGCTTGTATCGCCGCCGTATACGAAAACGGCGGGCCGGATTCTTTCGAACCGGACCCGCCGTCTTCTTCGCGTGCGCCGCCAGGGACTCGAACCCCGGACCCGCTGATTAAGAGTCAGCTGCTCTAACCAACTGAGCTAGCGGCGCCTGCTGACGTCGTAGACCTTAGCATCCTGTTCGGCGGGAGGAAAAATCGATATCCGCACCGCCGCGCGGGCGGCTCGTACCGCCGCCCAGAGGACGACCTCCGGCCCCGGCAGCCAGGGATGACGGGTGTCCGGCGCGACCAGCCAGCGGGACGCGCCCGCGCCGTCGCCCCCGCCAGGCGCCGGGACGGTCACCGCGTCGCCCGTGCCGTGACACAGCAGCGGCGGCACGGCCTGCGTACGGTGCGAGCCCCACTCCTCCCACGCCAGCAGCGAGGGCAGCCGCTGGGCTGTGCCCGGAGCGGCGAACAGCAGCACACGGCCGCGGAACATCGCGACCGGGCCCGAGCCCGGGCCGTCGTCCCACAGCCGGTCCAGCATCCGGCGGCCGAAGATCGCCGGGGCGCTCACCACGTCGAAGACGGTGCCGCAGGGCAGGACGACCGGGGTGTCCGGGCGCTCCTCCCACAGGGCCAGCGTGCTCCGCGGATACGTCGCCGCCGAGGCGAGCCAGTCGACTCCGTCGGAGGTGACTCGGGTGACGTTCGGTGCGCTGCTCATGCCACCTACATGTACCGACTGTGAGCGGGCAGTTCTTCTGAGTTGCCGAAAATCGGGACAGGTGCGGTGGCGGAGGAGTATCTTGCCCGCCTGGCATATGCCGAACGGGGTTACTCGTGAGAATTGCCCGCGCGGGCGGGCGACGCGGGCGCCCGGTCACACGGGCCGACGGACGCGGTCACACGGGATCGGCGGACGTGCGCCCCTCGGCGCTCCCGCGCATCAGGTCCCGCCCGAACTCGACCATCCTCTTCGCGTAGTCCTCGGTCCACTCCGCCTGCTCGGCGATGTCCGCCGGGGTCAGCCGGTCGAACCGGCGCGGGTCGGCGAGCTGGGCCGCCGCGACGGCCTGGAACTCCACGGCCCGGTCGGCGGCCGCGCGGAAGGCCTGGGTCAGCTCCGTGGCCCGGGCCAGCAGCGCCCGGGGATCCTCGATCGACTCCAGGTCGAAGAAGTGCTCGGGATCGGCGGCCGCCTCCGCGGGCTCGAAGATCAGGGGCGCGGGGCGTAGCCGCGGTTCGTTGCGACGCGGCGTGGGCTCCGCCATGTCTCGTCTCCTCCTCGTACGGTTCGCTGGGCACCGCCTTCAGGTGGGCCACCGTCCATTGTCCCGCGCCCCCGCAAGGGGCCGTCATGGCCGAAAGTCGACCCTGTGTTCCGCCAGGTGCGCCAGCACCGCGTGATTCGCCTCCCAGCCATCGGGAAACTTCACCAGCGTGCCCAGCTGGACCGGTTCCGTGGACGGGTAGTCGTCCAGGAGGTCGCCGACGCCGGCGCGGCAGACCACGATGCAGGCGTGGCGGTGGCGGGAGGCCAGCACGCACAGGCGGCCGGTCTCCAGATGGAAGGCGGTGGCGTCGGGGCGGCCGGAGAGCGGGTGCAGGACGACCGTGATGTCGTACTCCCGGCCCTGGAGGCGGTTCGCGGTGTCGACCGTGACGTCCGCCACGCCCAGCTCGGCGAGTGCCGCGCGGACCGCCGCCGCCTGGTCGCGGTGGGCCGTGCCGACGGCGACGCGGTCGGGGGTCAACGCCACGGGCTCCTCGGGCGCACGCTCCGACGTCGCCGCGCCGCCGCGGTCCAGCAGCCTGCGTACGACCGTCGCCACCGCGCGGACCGCCTCGGGATCCGTGCGCGGGGTGTGCCGGGCGGGCAGCTCCAGCAGCCCCCAGCCGGAAGCCGCCGCCTCGTCGATCACCCGGTCCGGGCCGGAGCCGTCCGAGGGGACCGCGAAGGTCAGCCGGCGGTCGCCGTGGCCGGTGCCGCTGCGGAAGGGGGTGTACGGGTAGAACGCGTCGGAGACCAGCGGCGCCGCCGAGGCGGGCAGCCGCCAGGACACCGGGAGGCGGTGCTGCGGCAGGCCGGGGTTGTGGGCCAGCAGGGTGGTCACGGCGGAGGCCGAGGGGTCGTACGACAGCCCCGCCCACTGCTCGCTGCCGACGGTCGCGAACGGGTCCAGCTGACCCGGGTCGCCGACGAACAGTGCCCGCTCGAACAGGCCGGCCACGGCCAGCAGCGAGTCGGAACGCATCTGGTACGCCTCGTCCACGATCGCGTGCCGCCAGGGCTCGTCGACCTTCACATGCGCCCACTTCGCCGCCGTGGACAGGACGACCGGCAGGCCGTTCAGGTCGGCGGCCTTCGCGGACGTGCGGACCTGCGGCAGGTCGTCCAGCGCCTTGTCATAAGGGTCGCCGTCGCTGCTGTGCAGGCGGCCGACCGGCAGGTCCGGGTCCTTCTCGGCGAGCCGGAGGACGAGGTCGTCCACCTGGGCGTTCGTCTGGGCCACGATCATCAACGGGCGGCCCGCACCGGCCAGTTCGAGGGCCGCGCGCACCACGAGCGTCGACTTGCCGGCGCCCGGCGGCGAGTCCACCACCACGCCCCGCTCGCCGCCGTGCAGCGTGTCGTCGAGGATCGCGTCGGTGGCGCGGGCGGCAGCGGCTCCGGCATCGAAGTCCACCGTCGTCACAGCACGTCCTCCTCGGTCACGGTGTCGGGGGCCTCCGGCGCGGACTCGCCCGGCGGGCCGCCGTGCGTCCACGGCGTCGCCTCCGGATCGGGCAGCTTCGTGCCGCCGCGCTGCTCGTGCTCGAAGAGGGTGAAGCAGACCCGGTCGCCCTTCTCCGGCACCGAACCGGGCTCCGGCTCCTTGCCGCGCCCCATCTTGTCCAGGACACGCAGGACCAGCACACCCTCGGCCTCGAATCCGACCAGCTCCGCCGACTGCGGCTTGCCGCCCAGCGAGCGATACACCTTCGTGCGCTCCGCGAGATGCGGCCGGTCGTCCGTGCGGACCGTCACCAGCGGGCGCGGGCTCGGCCGCTTGCCCTCGCTGTACGCGGGGACGACATCGGTGACCTCGCCCGCGAACGCCTCCCCGGCCAGCCGCCGCCCCGCCATCACCAGCGGGTCGTCCAGGGCTTCCTGCGCCTCCAGCCGGGCCTGCTCGCGCTCGCGCGTGGCCAGCTTGTTCGCCGCCGTCACCGCGTCGTCCCGGCGCGGCTGCGGGGGCTCGCCCGCCAGCACCCGGTCGCGGTGGCCGGTGAAGGACCAGCGGTCGCGGGTCCAGCGCTCCTCGGCATGCGCCGCCTCGGGCAGCGCCCGCAGCAGATCCAGGCCCCGCCACACCGCGTCCCAGGTGGGCCGGGTGCGGCTCTCCACCAGGTCGAGGACCTCCCGCTCGGCCGCCGTGAGCGCGGCCAGCCGGTCGTCGGCGGCCAGGGCGTCCTCGGCCGCGGCGAGCGCGGTGCGCGCACGGTCGTAGCGCTCGATCGCCGGGGCCAGCAGCCTGTTGTCGAACGCCGGGTCGGTGGCGGGACCGGCCGGCGGGCACAGCAGCTGGCCGGCGGGGTCCCGGGCGAGTTCCGCCCGGCGCGCCGCATCGGCACCGCCGGTGCCCTCCGGGGGGTCGATCCAGGCGAGCAGCGCGCCCAGATGCTGGTCCTCCAGCCCGGACTGGCCGGTCGCCCAGTGCCGGGACAGCACATCGGTCAGGGCGAGCAGGAGGGAGGAGCCGGGGACCCGGGACCGCTCGCCGTAGTGGGTCAGCCAGCGGCCCAGCAGCGGCACCCGGGGCGGCGCCGGATAGGGCGCCTCCGGGTCCTGCTCGGCCGTACGGCGAAACCGCATCGAGCGGCCGAGGAGCCGTACGAAGTCCAGGCCCGCGCGGCTCGGCACGATCAGCTGGGGGGCGTCCGCGCACAGCTCCGCCTCGACCTTGACCCGCTTGCCGGTCTCCGGATCGGTCTCGGTGCGCTCGGCCGCCTCCACGGACCCGGCGTAGGAGTCCACGTACGGCAGGACGGTGTCGGCCAGGTCGGCGAGGAACGTGAAGCGCAGATCCCGGTCGCGCGGCTGCGCTACGACCAGCAGGCGCGGGGCGTCCCGGTCGGTGCCGACCAGCGCGCCGAGCGGGGCGCCGGCCTCACCGGCGGTGGTGAGCGGCACGAACACCAGCGGGCGCTCGGACAGATGCCGGTGCCGCACGGTCGCGGCGGGCTGCGCGCGGCCGCTGCTGACGGCCTCGAGCCGGGCGAGGGTGGCGATCAGGGACACGGGGCCGCCTCCCGGTGGGCCGCGTCCGTCAGCGCCTCCGCGCGCAGGGCCGCCGCCCGGCGCAGGGCCGCGACCGCCGGGTCGTCCGGGTCGCCCCGCTCGCCGCGAGCCGTCGCGAGGACGTCCTCGACCGTGGTCAGACCGCCCAGCTCCGCCCGCAGCGGTCGGCCGAGGCGGGTGACGGCGCCCGCCTCACGCGAGCGCTCCCGGCAGTGGAAGGCCAGCTCGCAGACGGACAGGCACTCCGGCGCGTAGGCCGCAGGGACGGCTTGCACGGCCGCCGTCAGCTCCTCGGCACTCCGGTCGGGCGCGAAGCACATGCCCTCCGGCAGCCCCTCGGTGATCTCCTCGATCCGGGTGAGCCGGGCCAGCTGGCGGGCGGTGACAGCGCGCTGCTTGCGGACGTCGACAGCACAGCCCGCGGGCAGGTTGGAGAAGTCCTTCGGACACACCAGCAGCACCCGGTGGTGCACGCGCGGGACGGGAGCGCTGTCCGGGGCGCTCCGCTTCTGGGGCACCTCAGCCGGGTCCGCGCCTAGCCGCCCGGCGACCGCCTCCAGGGCCAGGACGTAGACCGCCGCCTGGCGGGCCGCCGCGCCGACCTTGGCCGGATCCGCCGAACCGTCCAGCATCGGGAAGGACTTGATCTCCACCACGGACCAGCTGCCGTCCGGGTGCACCACCACCGCGTCCGGCTCCAGGAAGGCGAGCGAGCCGGCTACGTCCAGCGCCAGCATCGGGTGGTCGAGCAGCGTCCAGCCACCCGCGCGCGTGGCCTCGCGCAGCGCCAGCGCCGTACGGGCCGTACGCCCCTCGGGGCCGTGCGCGGTCAGGTCGGGTACGGCGGCACCGGCCGGCGGCTCGGCACCCGGGTCGAGGCGGGTGTGCGCCAGCCGCAGCAGCTCCGCGCCGCCGTCGGCCTTCACCCGTGCCTCGAACGCGTTGCCCCGGGTCAGCGCGAACTGCGACTGCCCGAAACCGGACGGCGCGCCCAGCGCGCTCGCCAGCCGCGCCTTGTCCACCCCGGCGCCGTCCAGGACCGCCCGCCGCGCGCACCCGGGGTTCGCGGCGAGCGCCGCGAGGGCGCGCGCGTCCAGGGACTTGGCCGGTACGTCGGGACCGCGCAGCTCAGCGAGCCTTCGCCGGAGTCCCTTCGCCCGCGTCGCTGGGGGAGGCGTCCGGTCCGGCCCCGGCGTCGAGCTGCGACTCGCGCTGCCGTGGAATTCGCTCACCCGCGGAAGTCTGGCATCCGCCACTGACAATCGGGGACCCCGTGCCGCCCGCGACGGCCGTGGTGCGCGGGATCAGCCGGGACCGCAGCAGGTCCAGGCCCCGCATCACACGCGGCGCCAGCAGCAGGCCGACGCCCATCACGGCGACACCGGCCACCGCGTCGAGGAAGTAGTGGTTGGCGGTGCCCATGACCACGAGCGCGGTGCCCAGCGGGTAGGCGACGCCGAGGATCTTCGCGAGGCGCGTGCCGCCGTGCCGCCACAGCATCACGCCGCACCACAGCGCCCAGCCGACGTGCAGGCTCGGCATCGCCGCGTACTGGTTGGTCATCCCGCCCATGCCGCGCGGCGCGCTCGCCTGGCCGCCCCACCAGCCGTACGAGCTGTAGTGCGCCATGGTGTCCACGAAGCCGTGCCCGGCGGAGAGCAGCCGGGGCGGGCAGGTCGGCAGCAGGGTGAAGCCGATCAGACCGATGAACGTGGACGTCATCAGCCAGGTGCGGGCCCGCCGGTAGTGCTCGGCGCGGGCCCGGAACAGCCAGATCAGGATGGCGGGCGTGACCAGGTAGTGCAGCGAGGCGTACCAGAAGTCCGCCGGCACACCGAGCCAGGGCTCACGGGTGAACAGCCGGTTGAGCGGGTGCTCGGCGTTCAGGTGCAGCGTCTTCTCGATGCGCAGGATCGCCAGACCGTGGTCGACGGCGGAGGTGACGTCACCGCGCGCGAGGAGGCGTCCGGCCGAGTAGCAGCCGTAGACCAGGAGGATCAGCGGCAGTTCGGTCCACCACCGCAGCCGGGTACGCGGGACCCCCTCGGTGCCCGGTGTCTCGGTCTGCGGCATCCGATCGCCCTCCCCCTTCTGCTGTACGGCGCGCCCCGGCGGGCGACCGTGCCACTTTACGGCGTCCGTATCCCGCCCCATGCGGGACCTCCGGCCCACAAAGACGCCGACATCGCCCGCCGGGTTGCCCCGAATGGGTGTGAGCGATGATGGGGAAGTCCACTCCTTTGTTCTCATGGCGTCTTTGTGGCGTCCCGCTCCCGGAAAGGTCCCTCATGGCACCGCGCATCCTGCTGGCCCGGCACGGACAGACGGAATGGTCGCTGTCCGGCAAGCACACCGGCAGGACCGACGTACCGCTGCTGGAGGAGGGCCGGCGCGGGGCCAAGCTGCTCGGCGAGCGACTGCACCGGGCTCCGCTGGACGGGCTGCCGGGGGTGGAGGTGCGCACCAGTCCGCTGGCACGCGCGCGTGAGACATGCGAACTGGCCGGCTTCGGTGACCGTGCCACCACCTGGGACACGCTCATGGAGTGGGACTACGGCGCCTACGAGGGCATGACACCGGCCGAGATCCAGGCCGTGCGGCCGGGGTGGCTGATCTGGCGGGACGGGGTGCCGGAGGGCGAGACCCTCGCCGAGGTGACCGCGCGGGCGGACGAGGTGGTGGCGTGGGCGCGGTCGGCGGACCGGGACGTCCTGGTCTTCGCCCACGGCCACATCCTGCGCTCCATCGGTGCCCGCTGGCTGGGCCAGCCGTTGGACTTCGCCGCACGCATCCGCCTCAACCCGACCTCACTGTCCGTCCTCGGCTGGGCGTACGGGGAACCGGCGATCGAGAGCTGGAACGACATGGGGCACCTGGCGGGGTAGTCGCGTGCGTGCCACGCCCGACGGGCGCGGGGCTGTATCGATATGCGGCTCCGCCGCGTGGGCGCGACCGGTCACGATGCGCCCGCAGCCCGAAGACCACCGCAAGCCCCGCCCCGGACCGCTGTCGGCATCCGCACGCCGGCACCGCCGGCGCGGGCGGGCGAAACCCGCCCCCCGGCTGGCACCGGCGTCGCTACGCCCGCCCGGCCCGCGGCACAGCCGCATGCCGTTCCAGGAAATCGGACACCCCCGATGCCCGCCGGTGCGGCAGCAGCACACGTGCCGTCGCCGCCAGCATCCCCTGGATGCGCGAGGACTGGACCTGGTCCAGCAAGGACAGCACCCGCAGGCCGGCGGCGGCCGCCTCGTCGGGACGCCCCTCGCGGGCGAGATCGTCGGCCAGCTCGGCGGTGTACAACGCGATGTTCCGGGTGAAGTGCGGATCCTGCAGATGCGCCGCCCGGCGCGCGTGCCGGGACGCGCGCCGCCAGTCGCCCAGCATGGACCAGCACTGCGCCTCGAGACCCTCCAGTTCGGCCTCTCCGTAGAAGCTCATCCACTCGGGGTCGGCGTCCGAGCGGCCCCGCCCGAAGAGGGCCTGTGCGCGGGCGAGCGCCTGCTCGCAGCCGGTGCGGTCGGCGAGCCCCGCCCAGCCGCCCGCCTCGCGCAGCGCGAGCAGCGACATCAGCCGGGCGGAGCCCAGGGGGCGGGCGGCGCGCTGGGCGGCCTGTGCCGCGCGGACCGCCTCCCGGGGGCGGCCGGCGTCCCGCGCCAGGAACGCGGTGTTGCAGAACGCGTGCGCCTCCAGCGCCGGGTCCCCGGTCATCCGGGCCGTGGCCAGCGCTTCCGCGTAGTGCGAGCGCGCGTCGTCGAAGCGGCCGGAGTCGTGTGCCAGCCAGCCCACGGAGATGGCGAGTTCACCGGCGCCCGAGTGCAGCCGGTCGGCGGTGGTCAGCCGGGTCGCGCCGACGTCCAGCAGCGCGTAGGCCGCGCGCAGCGGAGCCGCCGCGCGCCGGTAGAGGCCGTCCGCGCCGTGCCGGTCGTCCAGCAGCCGGATCCGGCGGACGGCCTCCTCCAGGGCGGTCGCCTCGGGGCTGCCGAGCCGGCGCGCGGGCCGTACCGCGGCCGCGGCGTCCGTGGTGAGCCCCAGCGGGCTCAGCGTGGCGGCGGCCATCGTGGCGCTTCCGCCGGTCATGAATGCGCGACGCAGCACGTCGCTCTCCTCGTGGTTCAGGTGGTCTTTCGCGTACGGCTCAGGCGGGTCGTGCACATCCGGTGTGTCATACGGTTCGAACGCGCCTCGCGTCTCACCGGCCCCGTGATGCTCAGTGGTGATGAGCGCCTCGGGTGCGTCCGTCGCCGTACGTGCCGCACGGCCGCGTACGGACGAGCGGGGCGCGAACCCGAGGTCGGTGAGCGTGCGACCGGGGAACATGTGCAGGAACACCCGTTCGTACGCGTAGTTCGGGCAGCGGATCTCGCCCGCCTCGACCCTGCCGATGTAACGCGCGTCACAGCTCACCCGTTCACCGATCTCGCGCGCGGCGCGCCGTACGAGCGCCGCGAACTCGGCCGGTGAGCGCCTGCCGCGCAGTTGCCGGAAGGCGAGGTTGGGCCGGGGTGGCCGTTCGGGCTGTGACGAGGTCGCGGTTGACGACGCCATGGCCGGGTCCTCTCGTGCGAACCGTCGAACCATGCCGGATCCGGGACGGATTCGGGACGAGTTGTCCGAGTGGCGCCCTGGTTCCGGCGGGCATGAACGTACCTGCTGTGAAGGACCCGCCACGCTGCGTTTGGCTACAAACCGGATATCTCATCCACGATCTGCCATGAAGTGCCATCCTTTGCGGCGCACTTGTGCCGTAGCCGTTGACGCTCTCGCGCGTTGGACTCCATGGACCGCAACAGGGCTGTGTGGTGGAGGCCGGCATGGAGACCAGCCAGGGCAACGAACCTTGTACGTCGCCGTCGTCGTCCGTGGTGGACGCGACGGCATGCGACCTTGTGACGGTGCCGGCCCGGCAGGGCCTGGAGGCGGTCGACATCCTGCGGCGCGGTGCCGGTGAGGCGATGGGGCCCGTGCTGCACGACGGCGGTTGCGCCACCCTCGGCTTCCTGGTTCCGGCCGGCACGGCGGCCTGCTGGGACGTGCCGGGCAGCACCTGCACGGAGACGGACGGGCGCGGGCTCGACCTGAACCCCGAGCCGCCGGTGGAGGGCTCCGACTGGCTGCTGCCGCCCGGCGAGGCCGACCTCGCCACCGACCCGGTGGTACTGCGCCGGGCCCTCGGGGAGGCGGCCCGGATGATCGAGGCGGCCGACAGCTGCAAGTGAGCCGGCGGCGACCGGATCGCCGGTGGTCCGCGGCGGCTGTGCAGGGCGGGCGGTGTCCGGTGCGGCGCGGTCCCGGTCCGCCTGCGAAAATGGTCCGATGGGCAGGTCCAGGAACACCCGGCAGACGCGACGCGGATCGGCCGCCGCCGAGGCCGTCGTGGAGGCGGTCGACGGCGGACTCGCACAGCTCGTACCCGACCCCGACCGCCCCCGCGCATGGACGCTGCTGATCGACGGCGCGCCCCAGTCGCACGTCGACCTGGACGACCCCGCCCACCTCTCCTTCGAGTACCAGCGCCGCATCGGCCATGTCATCGACCTCGCCGCCGCGCCCGGCAAACCCGTGCACGCCGTGCACCTCGGCGGCGGCGCGTTCACCCTCGCCCGGTACGTCGCCGCCACCCGCCCCCGCTCCACCCAGCAGGTCGTCGAGCGGGACGCGACCCTGGTCCAACTGGTCCGCCGGGAGCTGCCGTTGGATTCGAACGCCCGGATCCGGGTCAGGGCGGCGGACGCCCGCGCGGGTCTGGCCAAGGTGCCGGAGGGCTGGGCGGACCTGATCATCGCCGATGTCTTCAGCGGCGCCCGCACCCCCGCTCACCTCACCTCCGCCGAGTTCCTGGACGAGGTCCGCCGCGCCCTGAAACCGTCCGGGGTCTACGCCGCCAACCTCGCCGATGGCCCGCCGCTCGCCCATCTGCGCGGCCAGATCGCCACCGCCGCCGCCCGGTTCGCCGAACTCGCGCTGATCGCCGACCCGGCCGTACTGCGCGGCAAGCGCTTCGGCAACGCCGTGCTCGTCGCCTCCGACGGCCCGCTTCCGCTCGCCGAACTCACCCGCCGCGCCGCCTCCGACCCGCATCCGGGCCGGGTCGAACACGGCAGACCGCTCACGGACTTCACCGGCGGCGCGCTCCCGGTGACGGACGCCACGGCGGCGGCCTCCCCGGCCCCACCGCCGTCGGTGTTCCGCTGACCCGGCTCTTCCCGGGCGCGGGCTCAGTAGTTCCCGATCTCCACATGCGGCGGGCCATCGTGCCAGGTGCACATCACCGACACCCGGTCCGTGCCCCTGCTGAACTCCACCCGGATCCACGTCTGCGTCTTCCACAGCTGCATCGACCAGCCGGTCCCCGGCGTCGCCGACACGAGCGTGGCGTCGGCCGCGCCCAGGTCGAACACGACCCGGCCGCCGTCGGTGTCGTACGACTTGACCTGGCCGGACGACGACGAGGACGCGGACGAGGACGACGAGGCGGTGGGCGAGGGGCCCGGTGTCCGCGTGGGTGTGGACGTCGGGGCCGACGGGCTGGTGGACGGCGACGGCCGGTGCGTCGGCGACCCCAGGGCCTTCGTGCCCTGTGCGGTGGCGCCGGCGTCCGTGACCGGCAGGGCGCGCGGCGGGTCGTACGCCGTGCCCGCCATCACCGTGTGCACACCCCACCACGACAGCGTGACCGCCGCTCCCGTCGCGAGCAGCCACGCCAGTACGTGTACGAGTCCTCTGCGCATCGCGGGCCATACTGCCTCAGGCGCACCGCCGTCCGCACACCCCCCGAGTTATCCACAGGCACCCGCCCGGCCTGGGCCGCATGGCGTACGGTGCGGCGCATGGCAAGTGTGCTCGTGGTCGAGGACGACCAGTTCGTACGCTCGGCGCTCATCCGGCATCTGACCGACGCCGCACACACCGTGCGCAGCGTCGGTACGGCACTGGAGGCGCTGCGCGAGGTCGCCCATTTCCGTTTCGACGTGGTCATCCTGGACCTCGGACTGCCGGACCTGGACGGCTCCGAGGCGCTGAAGATGCTCCGCGGCATCACCGACGTGCCCGTCATCATCGCCACCGCCCGGGACGACGAGACGGAGATCGTCCGGCTGCTCAACGCCGGTGCGGACGACTACCTGACCAAGCCGTTCTCCGTCGAGCACCTCTCGGCGCGGATGGCGGCGGTGCTGCGCCGGGCCCGCTCCGGCGGCGCGGAGGCCCCGCCCTCGTCCGTGCTGCGGGTCGGCGGCCTGACCGTCGACCCGCTGCGCCGCCAGGCCGAACTGGACGGGGCCCGCCTCGACCTCACCCGCCGCGAGTTCGACCTGCTCGCCTTCCTGGCCGGCCGGCCCGGGGTGGTCGTCCCGCGCAGGGAACTCCTCGCCGAGGTCTGGCAGCAGTCCTACGGCGACGACCAGACCATTGACGTCCATCTGTCCTGGTTGCGCCGGAAATTGGGGGAGACGGCCGCTCAGCCCCGCTATCTGCACACGCTCCGGGGGGTCGGTGTGAAGCTGGAGCCGCCCATGGACGGGGAGCCGGCGCGATGAGATGGGCCCTGGTCAAGGTCTGCCTGGCGGTCACCGTGATGGTCGTGGTCGCCTTCGCCGTGCCGCTCGGACTGGTCGTCAAGGAGATGGCCCGTGACCGCGCGTTCTCCAATGCCGAGCGGGAGGCCGCCGCGGTCTCGCCCGCGCTGTCCATCACCACCGACCGGGACAAACTGGAGCGGGTCGTGGCCTCCGCCGGCGCCGACTCCGGGATGGCCGTGCATCTGCCCGCGGGCGGCGGCCGGTCCGCGCTGGACCTCGGCCGGCAGCGTGCCGCCGCCCGCGACATCCAGGCCGTGCGGAAGCTGGGCCGGGCGTCCACGACCACCGTGGCCGGCGGATCGACCCTGCTCCAGCCGGTCGCGCTCGGCTCCGGCGACATCGCGGTCGTCGAGGTGTACGTCCCCGAGTCCGAGGTGACCAACGGCGTCGGTACGGCCTGGGCGGTGCTCGCGGCCGTCGGCATCGCACTGATCGTCGGCTCGGTCGCGGTCGCCGACCGGCTCGGGGTGCGCATGGTGCGGCCCGCCCAGCGACTGGTCCGGGGCGCGCACGAACTGGGCGAGGGCAAGCTGGGCGCCCGGGTCCCGGAGGACGGCCCGACCGAACTGCGGCTCGCGGCCGTGGCGTTCAACTCCATGGCCGACCAGGTCGTCCAGCTCCTCGCGAACGAAAGAGAGCTGGCCGCGGACCTCTCCCACCGGCTGCGCACACCGCTGACCGTCCTGCGGCTGAACGCGGCCTCCCTCGGCGGCGGGCCGGCCGCCGAGCAGACCCGGGCCGCCGTCGCCCAGCTGGAGCGCGAGGTCGACACCATCATCCGTACGGCCCGGGAGGCCAAGCCGCAGACCGTCGCGGCCGGTCCCGGCGCCGGGTGCGACGCGGCCGAGGTGGTCCGCGAGCGCATGGAGTTCTGGTCCGCGCTCGCCGAGGACGAGGGACGTAAATGGCGGGTGGCCGGTGTCGAGCGGCCGGTGCGGATACCCGTGGCCCGCGCCGACCTGGCCGCGAGCCTGGACGCCTTGCTCGGCAATGTCTTCCGGCACACCGCCGAGGGCACCGCCTTCGCGGTCGATGTGCACAACGGCGAGGACGCGGTGATCGTGCTGGTCTCCGACGCGGGCCCCGGCATCCCCGACCCGGACGCGGCGATGGCCCGGGGCCGCGGCTCCGGAAGCGCGGGCTCGACCGGTCTGGGCCTGGACATCGTGCGCCGGCTCGCCGAGTCCACCGGCGGGGACGTCCGGATCGGCGCCTCGGTGCTGGGCGGCACGGAGGTGCGGATCTGGTTCCAGCTGGACGGGCGGGGCCCCGTCGGGCGCGGGCACCGCAGGTCGATGCGGAGACGCCGATCGGGCAAACCGGTCCCGACTGGTCTCGACCATTAATCGTCCCCGATCCCTTCCTTAAGTGAACCCTAAGGTCTGCAACGGCCGTCCCGATCAAGTGATTTGCCCGATTCCGGATCGCTAGCGTGCTGCCGCACCTCGTCCCCCGTGGACCCCCGCGAACAGCGAAGGCAGGCACGCGCATGAGCACGCACCGGCGCAGGATCAGTGGCAGGAACAAGGCGATAGGCGGTCTCGTGGCCGCGGCCGTGGTCGGTGGCGGCGCGGTCCTGCTCACCGGCACCGCCAACGCCGCCGGCGTGAACGCCGCGTACACCAGGACCAGCGACTGGTCGACGGGCTCCACCGGCCAGTACGTCGTCACCAACAACAGCTCCCAGCAGGAGAAGACCTGGACCCTGGAGTTCGACCTGCCCACGGGCACCAGGCTCAGCTCCCTGTGGAACGGCGAGTCGAGCGTCAGCGGTTCGCATGTCACCGTGAAGCCCGCGAAGTGGGACACCGAGGGCCTCGCCCCCGGCAAGTCGGTGACCGTCGGCTTCGTGGTCGAGGGCAGCGGCGCCCCGACGGGCTGTCGTATCGACAACTCCCCGTGCTCCGTGGACGGCGGCGCCACCCCCGAGCCGAGCGGCCGGCCCACCGAGACCCGGCCGCCGGCCCCGACCGCCACGCCGACCAGGAGCACCACCCCCACCCCGACCAGGAGCGCCCCCCCGACCCCGACGGCCTCCCAGACCACCGGCAGCGGCACCACCGCCTCCGCCGGCTTCGCTCCGTACGTCGACACCTCCCTCTACCCGCCCTTCGACCTCCTCGGCACGGCCGCCGCGACCGGTGTGAAGAACTACAACCTGGCCTTCCTCACCGACGGCGGCGGCTGCATCCCCAAGTGGGGCGGCGTGACCGACCTGACCAGCGACGCCGTCGCCGCGCAGATCGGCTCCCTGCGGGCCAAGGGCGGTGACGTCCGCGTCTCCTTCGGCGGCGCCTCCGGCTCCGAACTGGCCACCACCTGCTCCTCCGTGGACGCGCTGGCGGCGGCGTACGGCAAGGCGGTCGACGCGTTCAAGCTCACCAAGGTGGACTTCGACATCGAGGGCGGCGCACTGCCCAACACGGCGGCGAACACCCTGCGGGCAAAGGCGATAGCCAAGCTCCAGGCCCAGCACCCGGACCTGGACGTCTCCTTCACCCTCCCGGTGATGCCGGAGGGCCTGACCCAGGACGGCGTGAACCTCCTCTCCGACGCCAAGTCCAACGGAGTGAAGGTCTCCACCGTCAACATCATGGCGATGGACTACGGCTCCTCGTACAGCGGCGACATGGGCGACTACGCCCAGCAGGCCGCGACCGCCACCCAGGCCCAGGTCAAGGGCGTGCTGGGGCTGTCCGACCCGGCCGCCTGGAAGTCGGTCGCCGTCACCCCGATGATCGGTGTCAACGACGTCTCCTCCGAGGTCTTCAAGGTGGACGACGCCACCCAGCTGGTGAACTTCGCCAAGTCCAAGGGCCTCGGCGGCCTGTCGATGTGGTCCGCGACCCGGGACAAGCAGTGCGACGGCGGCACCAAGCCCACCGCCGACGCCACCTGCAGCTCGATCGTCCAGGACAAGTACGCTTTCTCGAAGGCGTTCGGCGCCTTCAACTGACCCGCCACGCACGGCAACCCATGTGATCAAGCCATGCACATGCCTATATAGTTCCGGCCCGGGTCGATCTTCGGCCCGGGCCGGACGTCGGTCGACACAGCGACGGACGGCCGGTCTTGCATGCCATGACCCGGGCCGTCCGTGCCCGGGCCGCACCATATCGGGGGAATCGTGTCATCCATTCGTCATGCCCTTGCCACCACCGTGCTCGCCTGCGCCGCGCTCACGCTGACCGCCTGTCAGCCCGACGACGGCACCGACGCCACCGGTGCCGTCACCCCCTCCGCCACCGCGAGCCACGCCAAGGGCGACGCCAAGGGCCAGGCCAAGGGTGACGCCAAGGGCAAGGGAAGCGGCAAGAGCGCCTGCCACACCCTCGCCCCGGGCCACAAGTACATCCTGGTCGAGAGCGTCTCCGGGGCCATGAACACCATCACCGCCAAGGACGCCAAGCAGAACTGCAACCCCGACGAGGGCGCCTTCTACAACGCCGACGGCGGAAAGGAGCACGAGTACACCGTCGCCTCGGGCAGCACCCCCATCCACGTTCTGCACCTGAAGGGGAAGGGCCCGGACAAGATGACCGCGGCGGGCGGCGGCATCGAGCACGTCCGCATCTGCGCCAACGGCACCGCACAGGACACCGGACCCTCCGCCGACACCAGCGACTGCTACGGCGAGAACTTCTACGACGTGGCCGTCAACAGCGCCGGCAAGATCACCGAGATGACCGAGCTGTACGGCTCCTGACAGCAGGAGAAGCCGGCTTCCTCTGTCAGCCGGCCGGCAACGCCCCGGTCCGCGCCGCCTCCCCGTACCACCGCGCGCTCGACTTCGGCGTCCGCTCCAGCGTCGCGTAGTCCACGTACACCGCGCCGAACCGCTTGCCGTAGCCGTACGCCCACTCGAAGTTGTCCATCAGGGACCACAGGTAGTAGCCGCGCACATCGGCGCCGTCGGTGATCGCGCGGCGTACCGCGGTGAGATGGCCGTGCAGGTACGCGATGCGCTCGGGGTCGTGGACGCGGCCGTCGGGGTCGGGCTTGTCGTCGTAGGCGGCGCCGTTCTCCGTCACATACAGCGGGAGACCGGGCGCCTCCCTCGTGTACCGCATGACCAGGTCGTACAGGCCCGTCGGATCGATCGTCCAGCCCATCTCGGTGCGCTCGCCCGGTGTCTGGTGGAACCGTACGTCGTCGGCGCCCGGCCAGGGGCAGTGGTCGCTGGCGCCGTGGCCGTCCGCCCGCGGGCCGTCGGCGTTCCCGGACGCGGCCGACACCAGGGACGGGGTGTAGTAGTTGAGGCCCAGCGCGTCCAGCGGGACGTTGATCGCGCGGGTGTCGCCGTCGAGGACGAACGACCAGTCGGTGATCGACGAGGTCGACTCCAGCAGCGACGACGGGTACGCGCCGTGCAGCATCGGGCCGTGGAAGACGCCGTTGGCCAGGTCGTCGATCCTGCGGGCCGCGGCGAGGTCGGCCGGGTCCTGCGAAAGCGGGCGTACGACCGAGGAGTTGAGGCTGATCGCGATCTCGTTGCGGGCCGGCATCACCGAGCGCAGGGCCGAGGCCGCGAGGCCGTGGGCGAGGTTGAGGTGATGGGCGGCGCGCAGGGCGGCCTCCGCCTCGGTACGGCCGGGGGCGTGCACACCGGAGCCATAGCCCAGGAAGGCGCTGCACCAGGGCTCGTTGAGAGTGATCCACTGCTCCACCCGGTCGCCCAGCGCCGCGCCGACCAGCTGCGCGTACTCGGCGAAGCGGAACGCGGTGTCCCGCTGCGGCCAGCCGCCCGCGTCCTCCAGCTCCTGCGGCAGATCCCAGTGGTAGAGGGTGAGCACGGGCTTGATGCCGTGCGCCAGCAGCTCGTCCACCAGACGGCGGTAGAAGTCCAGGCCCACCTGGATCGCGGGGCCGCGGCCGGTCGGCTGGACCCGGGGCCAGGAGACCGAGAAGCGGTACGCGGTCAGGCCCAGCTCGGCCATGAGCGCCACGTCGTCGCGGTAGCGGTGGTAGTGGTCGACAGCGATGTCACCGGTCTCACCGCCGGCCGTCCGGCCCGGCGTATGACTGAAGGTGTCCCAGATCGAGGGGGTGCGGCCGTCCTCCCGCACCGCCCCCTCGATCTGGTACGCCGAGGTCGCGGCGCCCCAGAGGAAGGCGGGGGGAAAGGTGACAGTGGCATCGGGTTCAGGCATGGAAGCGCTCCCAGAGAGGTCGTAGCCGGACCGGCGAAACGGAGAGGAAGGGGCGAAGGGGCCGGGGCGGCGGTGGCCCGGCCCGCCCCTGGCGCGAGCGGCGGATCAGCCCTTGATCGCGCCCTGCATGATCCCGCCCACGATCTGCTTGCCGAACAGCAGGAAGGCGAACAGCAGCGGCAGCGTGCCGAGCAGCGCGCCCGCCATGATCACCGCCTGGTCCGGGACATAGCCGGTGCCGAGCGAGTTCAGGGCCACCTGCACGGTCGGGTTCTGCTGGTTCAGGGCGATGATCGGCCACAGGAAGTCGTTCCAGGCGAACACGAACGTCAGCAGGCCGAGCACCGCCATCGCCGGTCGCGCCGCCGGGAAGACCACGTGCCACACCACCCGCAGACTGCTCGCGCCGTCCACCCGGGCCGCCTCGATCAGCTCGGTCGGCAGCGCCTGCACCAGGTACTGCCGCATGAAGAACGTACCGAACGCGGTGACGAGACTCGGCAGGATCACCGTCTGCAGCTGGTTCGACCAGCCGAGGTCCGCCATCCACAGGTACAGGGGTACGACGGCCAGTTGCGGCGGGATCATCATCGTGCCGACGGTCAGCAGCAACAGCAGGCCGGAGAAGCGGAACCGGAGCTTGGCGAAGGCGAAGCCGGCCAGCGTGGAGAACAGCACCGTGCTCACCGTGATCGTGCCCGCCACGATCACCGAGTTGAACATCGCCGTGCCGAGCCCCGCCTGGTCCCAGGCCGTCCGCAGGTTCTCGAACAGGTTGCCGCCGAACCACAGCGGCGGCGGGGTCTCGGCCAGTCGGTGGGCGGTGCGGGAGGCGGCGATCGCCGTCCACACCAGCGGGGCGACGGAGACGAGGGCGAAGACGGTCAGGACGACGTACGTCACCGGGCCCGCGTGCAGGTGCTTTCCGGCGCCCGTCCGGCCGCGCCGCCGCTCCCTCCGCGCCGCCCGGGGCAGCGTCAGTTCAGTGGTGGTCATGGGGACTTCCTCAACCGTCGGGTGAGCAGCAGATTGACCGCGGCGATGATCAGCAGGATCAGGAACATCGACCAGGCGATCGCGGACGCCTTGCCGAGGTTGCCGATGATCCAGCCCTGGTCGTACATGTACAGGCCGAGCGTCTGGAACTGGTGCTCCGAGCCGCCCTTGGACCCGCTGACCCCGCCGAACAGCAGCGGCTCGCCGAAGAGCTGGGTCGCGCCGATCGCGGAGACCACGACCGTGAAGAGGATCGTCGGACGAAGCTGCGGGATCGTCACATGCCGGAACTGCTGCCAGCGGTTGGCGCCGTCGATCGCCGCCGACTCGTACAGATCGGCGGGGATTGCCTGCATGGCGGCCAGATAGATCAACGCGTTGTACCCGGTCCACCGCCAGATCACGATGGACGACACCGCGAACTGCGAACCCCAGTCCGACTCACGCCAGTTGACCGGGGCCACGCCGAAGAAGTGCAGGATCCAGTTGACCATGCCGCCGTCCCAGGAATACAGCAGCGTGAACACCAGGGTCGCCGCGGCCACCGACGTGGCGTACGGAGTCAGCATCACCACACGCCACACGGTCGAGCCGCGCAGCTTGTAGTTCAGCAGGTGCGCGAGCCCCAGCGCGGCCAGCAGCTGCGGCACGGTCGAGATGACACCGATGGTCAGGGTGTTCTGCAGGGCGTTCCAGAAGAACTGCGAGGACCACAGGTTCTTGTAGTTGCCCAGGCCCGCCCAGGTCTGGTGGTCCAGCGCGGACAGCTGTACATGGTGCAGCGAGTACCAGGCCGTGTAGAGCAGCGGCACCAGCGTGAACGCCGCGAACAGGACGAAGAACGGGGACACGAACGCGTACGGCGAGGCCTTCATGTCCCAGCGGTACAGCCGGCTGCGCCAGGAGTCGGCGCCCGCCGGCGCACCGCGACCGCGAGCGCCCCGGGCCGCGCCCGGCGAGCTGCCGGACGCGGCGTCGGCGCTCGACGCGGAGTGCGCGAGAGCCTGCTTGGGGCTGGTCACTGGCCGAGCACGTCCTTGATCTCGTTCTTCGCGGCGTCCCAGCCCTGCGCGGGCGTCTTGCCCTTCTGCTCGACCTGGAGGATGCCGATGTCGCTGATCGCGTTGTCGATCGGCTTGTCCTTGGGGCCGAGGGGCTGCGGGGGGATGGTCTTCGCCGCGTCGGAGAAGATCTGGGTGAGCGGGGCGTTCGAGAAGTACGCCGTGGTGTCGGCCTGCGGCTTCAGGCTCGCGTACACCGACGGGGTCGACGGGAAGCTGGCCTGCTTGGCGAACACCTTCGCCTGCTGCTCGGGCGCGGTCAGCCACTTCGCCAGGGCGATGGCCTCCTTCTGGTGCTTGGTCGCGGTCGGCACACCGAGGAAGGAGCCGCCCCAGTTGGACGCCGCCGGCGCCGGCGCCACGTCCCACTTGCCCTTGCCGGAGTCACCGGACTTCTGCTCGATGTAGCCGACCATCCAGGCCGGGCAGGCGATGGAGGCGAAGGTGCCATTGGCGAAGCCCTGATCCCAGGTCGGGTCGAACTGCTTCAGCTTCGCCGACATATTGCTGGTGGCGACGGTCATGGCGGCGTCCCAGGCCTTCTTCACGCCCTCGGACCTGTCCCAGACGACGTTGCCGCCCTTGTCGTAGTACCGCTCGCTGGCGCCGCCCACCGCCGCGTTGTAGACGGAGGACGCCGAGTCCACGAACTCGGTGCCCTTGGGTGCCTTCTTCATGTACTGCTTGCCGAGGTCGACGTACTTGGACCAGTCGCCCTTCCACATCGCGGCGAGCTTGTCCCGGTCGGTCGGCAGCCCGGCCTTCTGGAACAGGTCCTTGCGGTAGCAGATGGCCATCGGCCCGGTATCGGTGCCGAGCCCGATGAGCTTGCCGTCCTTGGTGGTGGCCTGCGCGTTCTTCCAGTCCAGCCACTGCGACTTGTCGACCTCCTTGCCGAGGTCCACGAACTTGGCGGCCTGGGTCTGCACGGCCTCGGTGATGTTGCCGATCTCGATGGCCTCGATGTCGTCCGTGCCGGAGCCGGCCTGGAGGCGGGTGAGCACCTTCGGCCAGTAGACGTCGGTCCTGGTGGTGACGTTCTCCTTGATGCTGATGTCCGGATGCAGCTTCATGTACTCGTCGTAGAGGCCGGCCTGCTTGTAGCCGAAGACGCCGAAGGTGCCGATGGTCAGTGTGGTCCTGCCCTTGCCACCGCCGTCGGAGTTGTCCGACGAGCCGTTGTCCGAGTCCTTGGCGCAGCCGGCCAGCAGCCCCGTGGCCAGGGCGGCCACGGCCGCTAGGGCCATCAGCCGCTGGGACCGGCGGATGCTCGTGCGCATTGCGTCCTCCTGTTGCCTGACGTGCCGACCCCCCGGCCAACTGCATGGGAAACGGGCCCGTTCGTACGCGCTGCGGCTCGGGCGGGGAACGTGCGGGATGTGTAGGTGTCAGGTACTGTGGGAGCGCTCCCATAAGTGATGTGTTGAAGAGTCGCCGGTCGGGGGCAGGGTGTCAAGGGAGCGGTCGCGGACAACTGCCTTCAGTTATCAGCACGTTAAGTACAACCAGCCCGTCCGGCGTTTGAGGACGAGGCCGAAGGCCGACAAGCGGGGGTCTGGGGGCGCAGCCCCCAGGGGCGGTAACCGCAGCGAACGGTGCTGTTACATTCGGCCAGCACAGTGGACGTGGTCGAGAGAGGCGGAGCCCATGGCAAGCCACGGAGCGCGGGGCCGCGGCGGGGGCCGGCCCACGCTCGAAGAGGTCGCGGCCCGGGCCGGGGTCGGCCGGGGCACGGTCTCGCGCGTGATCAACGGTTCGCCCCGGGTCAGCGACGCGACCCGCGCCGCGGTCGAGGCGGCGGTCGCGGAACTCGGCTACGTCCCCAACACCGCCGCCCGCGCCCTCGCAGCCAACCGCACGGACGCCATCGCGCTGGTGGTCCCCGAGCCGGAGACCCGCTTCTTCGCGGAACCCTACTTCTCGGACATGCTGCGCGGTGTCGGCTCCCAACTCTCGGACACCGAGATGCAGTTGCTGCTGATCTTCGCGGGCAGCGACCGCGAGCGCCGCCGTCTCGCGCAGTACCTGGCGGCCCACCGGGTCGACGGCGTCCTGCTGGTCTCGGTGCACGCCGACGACCCCCTGCCCGATCTGCTGGCCCAGCTGGAGATCCCGGCCGTGATCAGCGGCCCCCGCTCGGCCGGCGAGACGCTCACCTCGGTGGACTCGGACAACTACGGCGGCGCTCGTTCAGCCGTCGAGCACCTGCTCGCCCGCGGCCGCACCCGCATCGCGCACATCACCGGCCGCCTCGACGTCTACGGCGCCGAGCGCCGCGTCGACGGCTACCGCGACGCCCTGCGCGAGGCGGGCCGGGACGTGGACGAACTCCTCGTCGAGCCGGGGGACTTCACCGAGGAGGGCGGCCGCCGGGCCATGTCGGTGCTGCTGGACCGCCACCCCGACCTGGACGCGGTCTTCGCCGGCTCGGACGTGATGGCGGCCGGCGCCCGGCAGGTGCTGCGCGAGGCGGGCCGCCGTATCCCGGACGACGTGGCGCTGGTCGGCTACGACGACTCGGCCATCGCCCGCCATATGGACCCGCCGCTGACCAGCGTCCGTCAGCCCATCGAGGAGATGGGCCGCGCGATGATCGACCTGCTCCTCGCGGAGATCGCCGACCGCCGCCCGCCCGCCTCCCGGGGCCTGGAGCGGCAGCACGCCGTACTGGCCACGGAGTTGGTGGTGCGGGCGTCGTCGTAGAGCGGCATGCCGGCGGGTCAGTGCCCGCGGGCCCGGTGCAGTGCCTGTTCGGTCTGGGTGGCCAGGGTGTGGACCAGGTCGGCGGCGCAGGGCAGGTCGTCGATGAGGTCGACGGCCTCTCCGGCCCACTGGGGGAGCGGGGGGATGTCGCCGCGTGTGACGGTATGCCGGTGGGTCAGTGTCCGCAGGCTCGGTGTAGTGCCTGTTCGGTCTGGGTGGCGAGGGTGTGGACCAGGTCGGCGGCGCAGGGCAGGTCGTCGATGAGGTCGACGGCCTCTCCGGCCCACTGCGGCAGCGGGGGGATGTCGCCGCGTGTGACGGCTTCCTGGTACGACCGCCCGGCCCGGGGGTCGTCCGCGAGTTCCGCCTCCCGGTCCCGCCACCGCTCGATGAACGGGTGCGGGAGCGTGCGCGCGGTGTACCGCGCCGGCCAGCGCGAGCCGCGGGCGATGTCCAGCACTCTGCTGCGCTCGGTGTCCTCGCCGCGGCCGGCGACGATGGCCCGGGCGGTCGCGGGGTCGACCAGGGCCTCGGCCGTGGCCTGGAAGCGGGTGCCGAGCAGCGCCCCCGCGGCGCCCAGCGCCAGGGCGGCGGCGATGCCGCGGCCGTCACCGATCCCGCCGGCCGCGAGCACCGGCACGGGCGCCGCCAGGTCCACCACGACGGGCACGAACGGCAGCGTGGACCGCCCGTGCCGGGCCCCGTGCCCGCCCGCCTCGGTGCCCTGCGCCACGATCACGTCGGCGCCCGCGTCCACCGCCCTGCGGGCCTCCTCCAGATCGGTGACCTGCACGATCAGCGTCGCGCCCGCGCCACGCACGCGCTCCGCGAAGGGCCGCGGGTCGCCGAAGGACAGCATCACCGCCGCCGGACCGTGCTCCAGCGTCCACTCCACCGCGCCGACCTCGGTCGCCCACGCCTGGAAGCCGACGCCCCAGGGCTTCCCGGCGCCCTCGGCTGCCAGGACGGGCAGTTCGCGGGCCAGCCAGTCCCGGTCGCCGTTCCCGCTGCCCAGCAGCCCCAGGCCGCCACCGCGCGAGACCGCCGCCGTCAGCGCCCCGCCGGCCGAACCGCCCATCGGCGCCAGCGCGATCGGATGCTCCACACCCAGCAGTCGGGTGAACGCCGTCGACAAGCCCATGAGGTGATCCCTTCCCGTCGACGGAGGTCACAACCGGCGCGATGCCGCATGGGTGAAATCCCGTCATGGTTCGTGCGCGTCCCGCGGGTTCCGTTTCTATGCGGCGGACGTATGGAGAACATGTGTGTCCCCTGATTCCGCTTACTTTCCTCAGGGATCATCCTTCGCCATATCGAGCCGTATGGCGTTGGGTCTGCTGCTGACCGCGCGCTTAGAGTGACGCCCTGCTCCCGGCCAGTTGGGGAACTGCCTGCTCGTATCGTTCGGGCGGGATGGGAGCGGACGACCAACACACACTGAGCGCAACGGGGACCACACGCGCGCGTGCCGCCACGGGCCAGTCTCCTTGTGCCCTCACCACAGGGGGAACACCGCCATGCGCAAGTGGCTACCCACTCTTGCCCTCTCCACGGCTCTCATCTCTTCGGTTCTGGCAGCTCCGCAAGCCCTGGCCCAGGACTCGAAGCCGTCTCCCGAGATGGTGCCCGGCACCAACGTGGAGTTTTCGCCGAGCGCGGCGCACGATCCGCAGACGCGTGCCCGCGCGGCGGCCGATCCCGCAGCGGTACAAGCCGGTGGCCTGTTGTGCGGAAGCGGATACAGGCTGTCATTTGTGGATCCGCTTCCGGATTCCCGTCGGTTCGGAACCCTGTTCACGTACTTCAAGGAAGTGAGGGGAGGAAACGGGGCATGCGCCGTGTTCGACAACAACCTCGGATCCAAGAAGCACATGAAGCTGAAGCTGTGCTGGACCACCTGCAAGGTCGATGAGGGCTCGTTCTCCGACTACGCGGGCCCGGTCAAGTACGAGAGCAATGATCCCGACTTCCAGCCTCGCTGCGTCATGGTGAACGCGCTGATGTGGGAGGGCGATGTGGCGATCATCGACCGGCAGACCCACGTCGCCGCCTGCGACTGACCTTCCCCCGTCCTTCCGCATGGGCGGAGAGCCTGTAGGCATGAACACGTCCAACGCCAAATCCGGACCGTAGCGCCGCGCCTCTCAACAAACATCAAGGCCCCTGACCATTTCCAGGTCAGGGGCCTTGATCAACAAGGGTGAGTGACGGGACTCGAACCCGCGACATCCTGGACCACAACCAGGTGCTCTACCAGCTGAGCTACACCCACCACGACCGGCGGTGGAACTTGTCGTTTCCCCGACCGGCCGAGAAGAAGTCTACAGGGTCCGAAGGGGTGCTCGCGCACACGTTTTCGCGAGCCCCTCTTCTCGGTGGTCCCGCTCGGGTTCTCAGTGCTCCTGCGCGGGCAGGACGTGCTTGGCGGCGATCGCCTTCGCGGTGTCGGAGTCCGGTCCGGGCTGGGGGACGAAGACGGCCTCGCGGTAGTAGCGCAGCTCGGCGATCGACTCGCGGATGTCGGCGAGGGCGCGGTGGTTGCCGTTCTTCTCCGGGCTGTTGAAGTACGTCCGCGGATACCAGCGCCGGGCCAGCTCCTTGATGGAGGAGACGTCCACGATCCGGTAGTGCAGGTAGTCCTCCACGCGGGGCATGTCCCGCAGCAGGAAGCCGCGGTCGGTGCCGACGGAGTTGCCGCACAGCGGGGCCTTGCCGGGCTCCTTCACGTACTCCTTCACATACGCGAGGACCTGGTCCTCGGCGTCCTGCAGGGTCGTGCCGTTCGGCAGCTCGGCGAGCAGCCCGGACGCGGTGTGCATCTGACGCACCACCTCCGGCATCGTCTCCAGCGCCTGGTCCGGCGGGCGGATGACGATGTCCACCCCCTCGCCGAGTACGTTCAGCTCGGAGTCGGTGACGAGGGCGGCCACCTCGATGAGAGCGTCGTCGGACAGCGAGAGGCCGGTCATCTCGCAGTCGATCCACACCATGCGATCGTTCATGCGACCACCCTAAAGCTGACGTCGGCTTTTGGGCTCCCCTGTGCCGGTGCCGTGCAAAAGGAAGGGGGGCGAGTGCGTGCTCGCCCCCCTTCTCTCAGTTACCGCTGCGTGGCCCCGGCAGCAGGCCCACCGCGCCGGCCGTCTGGCGGCGGCTCTGCATCGGGACGCCGCTGTCGCGGTCCGGGTGCAGCATGGCGGGTGGGTGGCCCATCGGCCCCGGACCCCCCGGCAGGCCCGCGGGCGGGCCCGGCTGGCCGGGCGCGGCGAGCGCCGGTTCCGTGTCGGCCTGCCTGTCGCCCTGCGGCCGGCGGGCCCGGTAGGCGGCCCGGTAGGCGGCGGGGGACGAGCCGAGCTGGCGGCGGAAGTGGCCGCGCAGCGCGACGGGGGAGCGGAAGCCGCACCGGCCCGCCACCTCGTCCACGGAGTAGTCCGACGTCTCCAGCAGCCGCTGCGCCTGCAGCACCCGCTGGGTGATCAGCCACTGCAGCGGTGCGCTGCCGGTCAGCGAACGGAACCGGCGGTCGAACGTACGGCGGCTCATATAGGCGCGTGCCGCCAGAGTCTCCACGTCGAACTGCTCGTGGAGGTGTTCCAGCGCCCAGGCGACGACCTCGGCGAGCGGGTCGGCGCCGATCTCCTCTGGTAAAGACCTGTCGAGATAGCGCTCCTGACCGCCGCTGCGGCGCGGCGGGACCACCAGGCGCCGGGCGAGCGCGCCGGCCGCCTCGTTGCCGTGGTCCGTCCGCACGATGTGCAGACAGAGATCGATTCCGGCCGCGGTGCCCGCCGACGTCAGCACATCGCCGTCGTCGACGAACAGCTCACGCGGATCGACGTGCACCGACGGATAGCGCTTGGCCAGCGTCGGCGCGTACATCCAGTGGGTGGTCGCCGGGCGGCCGTCCAGCAGGCCCGCCGCCGCGAGGACGAAGGCGCCGGTGCACAGCCCGACTATGCGGGCGCCCTCCTCATGTGCCCTGCGCAGCGCGTCGAGCGCCTCTTCAGGCGGTGGCGCGGTGATCGAACGCCAGGCCGGTACGACGACCGTCCCGGCGCGTGAGATCGCCTCCAGTCCATGCGGTGCGGTGAGTTCCAGGCCCCCTGTGGTCCGCAGCGGGCCCTCCTCGCCGGCGCACACCAGCAGTCGGTAGCGCGGTACCCCGGCGTCCTGGCGGTCGATCCCGAACACCGACAGCGGAATGGAACTCTCAAAGATGGGACCGCCGCTGAACAGCAGCACCGCGACGATCTCCTTGCGGCGTCGCCCGGAAAGTTTCCGGACTGCGGCCTCCGGCGCGGCAGTGGAGTCGTGGCTCATACTGCTAAGCCCCCCTCGGTGGTCGCGGCTCCTCGGTTGTGTCGCTCCTGCACGTTTCCCCTCGGTCCTGCACGAGTCCCCCGCCATAAGACGATCAAGATCGAATCTACTGGCTCCCGCGGTCTCACGGTGACCAGTTCCACACGCCCCAGATTGTCGACATGACAACTTGGCGTGAAGCATTCGATCACGAAGCGTTGCACTCGCGGGGCGTGCAGGGAAGTGCGCCTTGTCGCAGTGGCCAAACCGCGTAGGGTGCACAACTGCCCATGGACCCTTTCCGTGCAGGTCGAACGGGGGTTGGGGGGTGGTTCGGACCCCTCTTGGGCGACATTGAGAAGTTGGCTGAAAACCAACGTTCGGGGGTACGGAAACAGGTCAGTCGACCGGTGTCCGTCGGCGGGTGTGACGTCCGCCTCTTTGCTCGGCGCAATGCTTTGCGGAACGGTTGGGCCGGGTGGCGCACCGCTCGGACCGGCGCAGCAGGATCCGGCACACGGCCGTGACGGCCGCGAGGCCCAGCGCGGCCCCCGCCGCGCCGGCCAGCGAGGAGCCGTACCAGACCAGGACCACGGGGACGAGAACGCAGCTGAAGGCGGCCCAGCGGATCACATCGCTCACGGTGTCCGGTGCGGCGTGCGACTCGGAGGTGGATCGGGGACCGGGCATCACTTCGTACTCCCTGTGGCGGTGGGTCACCCGGGTTCAACGTCTGTTCGACCCGTCGGTCACCGGCCGTACGTCTGTGAATCCTGTGCAAACCGCCTGTACGGGGCAGCAACCATTGCGTTACGGGCGACGCTCGTGCATGCTCCGGTGAACCCCTACGGACGTCGGGGGACCGCTTACGGAGCGTGCGCGGGATCTGGGCTCAGGAGGCGTGCCGCCGTACCCTTGGGGGTATGGGGTTGGGAAGATGTTTCCCGGACACAGCTCCGTGACACAGTTCCGCGCACACTGTCGTCCCACCCATAAAGGATCACAACGCCGAGACAGCCATGGCCGGTCACGAATTCTTCGAACCCGCGGACCGCAAGCGGCCGGTCGCCGACCCGACGGCGGCCGATCCCCTGGCGGCGGAAGAGCCACGCCCTTCATGCGACCCCGCCTTCCGGCACGGAGTCGTCGTCGGCTTCGACGGCTCCACGTCCAGTGAGCGCGCCCTCGCCTACGCCGTCGGCATGGCCCACCGTTCCCACTCGGGCCTGATCATCGTCCATGTCGCCAACCGGCTGCCGACCACCGTGTGGGCCGGCTGCGAGCCACCCGTCTTCGTCGACGTACCGGACCATCGCACCGAGGTACTCGGCCTTGAGCTGGCCTGTGCGGACTATCTGGCCGAGGTGCCGTGGATCCTGGTCGAGCGGGGCGGGGACATCTGCCATGAACTCGAAGAGGTCGGGCGGGAGTACGAGGCCGACGCGATCGTCGTCGGCTCCACGCACGGCATCGTCGGCCGGATCTTCGGCTCCGTCGCGGGCCGGCTCGCCAAGCGGGCGAAGCGGCCCGTGATCGTGATCCCCTGAGCTGTCCAACTCCCTTTGTGCAGCGCGAAACTACTCGCGCGTAGAGGTGGTTTGTGCCCTTGTGAAGGGCATATATCGGTCACCGCGCAACAGCACAGCATGAAGGGAGCCCGCCGTGGACAACGAAGTCTCTGCGGGAAGCGGAAACACTACCGTGGTCGGCCGACTCGCCCTGGGAATCACCCTGTTGGCGTTCGGCCTCGGTACGACCGGTGTCATCCACGGCGTGGCCGCGTCCGACGCCGTCTCAATGGCCCACTATGTGGGCGGAGTTGCCCTGTTCCTCGTCGGCCTGCTGGCCTTCCGGGGCGGTGACAGCGCCTCCGGTACGGGTTTTGTGGCCCTCGGCGCCCTGTGGTTCACCTGGGCCGTCGCAGGTCCCTCGTCGGCCGATGCGGCCGGGCTCTTCCTGCTTCTGTTCGCCCTCGTGGCGCTCACCCTGACCCTCGCGGGCGGGGACGGCCTCGGTCAGGTCATGCACGGGCTGCTGTTCCTGGCCATGCTGGTGCTGGCGGTGGCGGCCTTCGCCGACAGCTCTTCCCTGGCCAAGGTCGGGGGCTGGGTCGCTGCCGCTTCGGGGGCGGTGGCGTGGTACGCGGCGACGGCTGCGGTTGCCCACTGGCCGACGACGCTTCCTGGGCGTGCCGCCCGCCGGGGGGTGACGGCCACCGGCTGACATGCAGCGGCACTGAAAGGACCCCCACGTGCCTTGGTGGCGCACGTGGGGGTCCGTTCTGTTGTCGTGCCTGTGCAGGAGCGTCGTGGTTGCTCGCGCAGTTCCCCGCGCCCCCTCGGGGGGCGGCCCACTCCCACCCCACCCACCACCCCCGGTTGCGCGGCCTGTCGAATTACCCGCCCACCGCCCGGGCCCGGGGGGGTGG
>NZ_JBFAWH010000054.1:0-35905 GCF_040680235.1 Streptomyces sp. NPDC052101 | reverse complement strand
CTGACCGGCGAGGCCACCATCTCCTGGCGCGACCCGACATCACCGGATCAAATCCGCATCCCGGGATGAAACATCGGGAGAAAACGACCTCTGAGAGTGGACTTTTGGATAGCTGCGGTGAGACAGAGGGAGCACCCCGGACGGGGGGAGGAAAGAACTCAGGCCTTGCCCTGTTTCCCCGCGCTACCGGCCAACCTTGCAGCCAACATCTGTTGCCGGAACCGTTGCGGCCCACCAGGCAGACGAACTCGCCGTCGGCCACGGTGAAGCACGTCTCGCTCAGGGCTGTGTGGCCGCCGAAGCGTACGGTGACGGATTCGACGTCGATCACGGTGTTGCCTTCCTGAAGTGCGGGTCACGGTGAGCCAGGACGCCCAGGCCCGCGCAGAGCGCGAGCAGGGCGCCGAGGTCGGCCCCGGTGTCGATGGCGAGCGCTGTGCCGCCCCGGGCTCCGGTCGCGTTGCACAGCAGGGGGCCGAGCGCGGTGGGGGAGGCCAGCAGTGCGGCGGGTACGCCCTCGACGGTCTCGGCGACGCCCGAACGGCCTGCTTGCTCGTCGTCGAACCGTTCCGGCGGCGGCACGAGGAACGCCGTCGCCACGACCGCGCAGCTTCAGGCGAGCAGCGCGACCGGCAGCGCCAGAAACGTACTGGGGACCATGGGGCCGCCCCCGGCGAGCAGCAGCCCGAGACAGGCGGGCGCCACCGGATCGCCGGGCCCGCTTGAGGTGGCTGGCGACCCGGCGGGCGCGGGGCGCGCCCAGGTCGTGGACACGGCCGGGCGTGCACGTCGACGCGGCGCACACCTTGTGCAGCTGTGCCGAGCGCGGGAAAGGCTTCCGTAACAACCCTACGCAGCATGGAAGTTGTGGCGACGCGGGGCCCACTCGGCACGGCCCGGTCTCATCACCGCGTCAGTGGGACGGGGCTGGCCGCGGCTGCGGCGCCGCAGCCGGAGACGCCCGTCGTGCAAGACCGTCGCCCCAGCGACAGAGCGCTTCAGAACGACAGGTGGTCCGGTGTGACCCGGCGTTCGTGGGTGAGGAGTTGACCGGACTCGTGGACCAGGACGTCCTCCACCACGGAACTCGGGCCCATGACCGGTGCCGGGTCCCAGGGGCGGGTGATCAGGACGAGGCTGTAGTAGCGGGTGGTCAGCGCGCCGTCGGGGCGTGTCTCGACGCGCAGCATGGTGTGCCAGTGGCGCCGCCGTACCGCCTCGGTGCCGAACCGCCGCTCGTGGGCCGCGCGCAGCGCCGCCGCGATGGCCGGCCTGCCGCGCACCGGGGACGCGGCGGGCGAGGGCACGAGGACGCCGTCCGCGGTGAACGTGTCGGCGAACTCCTCGGCCCGCAGATCGTCGAGCAGCCCGACCTGGTGGGCGTAGAACTGCTGGACCTGCGTGTACAGGGCGGCGGGGGCGGCGGCTTGAGGACGTTCCTGGGTGGTGTGGTCGATCATGGCGGACCTCCGGGTGTCACGGGCTCGGCAAGGCGTGGTGGGCGCGAGAGGCGGGCGGGTCAGGCCAGGTCGTCGCGGGTGACGAGCCGGTGCCGGGTGCGCCATTTGCCGCGCACCCGCACCAGGACGTCCTCCATGACACACACCCGCAGCAGCCGCGACGCACCCCCGCGCGGCGTCACGTACACCAGGGCGTAGGCGCGGGTGAGCAGTTCTCCGTCGCGTCCCGGGCGTACGTCGAGCATCCCGATCCAGTGCCGCAGCTGCTCCCCGCTGCGCTCCTGCTGGGCCGCGTTGCGGCGCACGTTCGCCACCAGCCCCGCACGGCCGCGCACCGGCGCGTCCAGGGTCGGGACGCTGAAGACGGCGTCCTCGGTGAACGTGGCCGCCCAGCGCTCGGCCTCGTGCAGGTCGAACAGCTGCATCTGGTGGGCGTAGAACTGCTGCACCTGCGCGTACAGTCCGCCGAACTCGGCGTCGGTGCGGACGGGTTCGGGACGGACGAGCAACTCGGTGGGCATGGGACAGGCCTCCGTTCCATCGGATGTCGACACCGTCGCGGGCGCAGGTCGAGCGCCCTTCGAACCTTCCTCAAGCAGCCCGGCCGAACGTGGGATGCGCCCACCGAGACCCGCAGGAGAACGAGCCCGTGCCGAACTTCACGTACCCGGACCTCCCGGTGGACGGCCTGCTGCGCACGGCGGCCGCCCGCGATCCCGAGGGCATCGCCGTCCGCACCGCGGACACCGCGCTGACCTTCCGTGAACTGGACGTCCTGGCCGACCGGATCGCCGTGTTCCTGGAACGGCAGACCGGGCACCGGCCGGGAGTCAGGGTCGGCGTCGCCCACACCCTCACCCCGGTGTTCGCCGCCGCCTACCACGGCGCCCTGCGCGGCGGCGGCACCGCCGTCCTGATCAACCCGCTGACCGGCGAGGACGGACTGCGGCATGTCGTCGCCGTGTCCGGCGCCGAGATCGTGCTGGTGCCGTACGCCACGGCGGAGCGGCTCGCGAAGATGCGCGCGGAACTGCCGCGGCTGCGCACGATCGTGGTGACCGACGCGCCGGGCGGCCCGGTCCCCGAGGGGTGCCGGTGCCTGTTCGAGGCGCTCGAGGACGTGCCGCACGGCGCGCCGGCGCACCGCGGCGACCCGGACTCCGTCGCCTGCGTGCAGTTCACCACCGGCACCACCGGCCGGCCCAAGGGCGTGCTGCTCACCCACCGCAACCTGGTCGCCAACGCCCGGCAGACCGCACTGACCCACCGGCTCGGCCCGGACTCGGTCACCGTCAACCACCTGCCGCTGTACCACGTCATGCACCTGAACTCGGCGCTGTACGCGGGTGCCTGCCAGGTGCTGTGCCAGGACCCCGACCCGCTGGTCTCCCTGGCGGTGGCCGCCGGCACCGGCGCCACCCACTACTACGGGCTGCCCGCACGGCTGCACCGCCTCGCCGCCGACGCCCGCCTGACGCGCGCACCGCACGCCGCCCGCGGCGGTCCGCGGCTGACGGCCGTGCTGTCCGGCGGCTCGGCGCTGCGGCCCGACGCGGCGCGTACCCTGCGCGACCTGCTCGGCGTACCCGTGGTGCAGGGCTACGGCATGGCCGAGCTGTCCCCGCTCACCCACTGCCAGCAGCCCGGCCGCTACCGGCCCGGAGCGGTCGGCACGCCCGTGCCCGGAACCGAGTGCCGGCTCGTCGACCTCACCACCCGCCGCCCCCTCGACGCCGGGTCCACGGGAGAGGTGCAGGTCAAGGGCCCCCAGCTGATGGCGGGTTACCTCGACGAGGACCGGTGCGCACGGATCGACGCGGACGGCTGGTACTCCACCGGGGACGTCGGACACATCGACGACGACGGCGCCCTGTGGCTGGTGGACCGCGCCGACGACATCTTCAAGTACGACAACGAGATCGTCTCGCCCAGCCGTATCGAGCGGATCCTCGGCGAGGACCCACGGGTCGCCGACTGCCTGGTCGCCGACTGGCCCGACGCGGAACACGGCGGCCTGGCCTGGGCGGGCGTCGTCCTGCGCGACACGGGCGACGCCCGCGACGCCGACGGCACCCGCGCGGTCCTCGACTCGATCGCCGCACGCGCCAACGAGCGGCTCGCCCACTTCGAGCAGGTCCGCCGCACCGAAGCGCTGGACGCCGTGCCCCGCACCCCCACCGGGAAGCCGGAGCGGCGCCGGGTCCGCCAAGGACTCAGGACGCGAGCCGCGGCCGGCGCCGGGACCTGAGCCGTCCGCCCCCGCACCCCACCCGACCCCGTCAGGAGCAAGCAGACCATGGTGACCTTCGTCAACAAGCTGACCGTCCACGGCGACCTCGACGCCTTCCTCGCCGTCAAGGGCAGGCTCACCGCGTACATGGCCGCCCAGCCCGGCTACGTCAGCCACCGCACCCTGCGCCACGCGGCCGACTCCCGCGTCTTCCTCGAACTCGCCGTGTGGCAGGACGCCGCCGCCCACGGCAAGGCCGTGCGCAGCGAGGAGTTCCAGTCCATCGTCCGCCAGCTCGGCCCGCTGGCCACGCCCGACCCCGGGCTCTACGAGACCGTCGAGGAGAGCGCGTGATCCCCTACACCGGCGCACCGCAGGCGATCGTCGTCGGCGCGGGTCCCGTCGGCCTGACCGCCGCCCACGAACTGGCCCGCCGGGGGCTGCGGGTGCGGCTGGTCGACGCCGCTCCGGCACCCGCCACCACCAGCAGGGCCGTGGCCGTGCACCCGCGCACGCTGGAGACGTACGCGCAGATGGGCGTCGTCGACGGCATGCTGCGGCGGGGCCGGAAGAACCGCGCGTTCACCATGTACGCCGGCGGGCGCCGCCTGGTGCGCCTGGAGGCCGACTACTCGACGATGCCCACGTCGTACCCGTACACGCTGGTCATCGCGCAGACGGAGACCGAGGCCGTGCTGCGCGAGGCGGTGGCCCGGCTCGGCGTCGAGATCGAGTGGGGCACCCGCCTGACCGGTTTCGAGCAGGACGCCGAGGGCGTGCAGGTCCGCCTGACCGGGGCGGACGGCGGCGAGCAGAGCGTCCGCACCTCGTGGCTGGTCGGCTGCGACGGCGGGCACAGCACCGTGCGCAAGCTGCTCGGGCTGGAACTGCTCGGCAGGGCCAGCGAGACCTGGATGCTCGCCGACGCCCCCGTCGACACCGATCTGCCGCCCGACACCATCTACTGGACGCACACCGGCAGCCAGGCCCTGATGATGGTGCCCTACGCCCGCGACGGGCACTGGCGCCTGCTCGACACCGCGCCCGGGCCGGACGAGACCACCGGTGCCGCGTCCGCAGGTGCCGCCGAGCGGCTCGGCGGCAAGCTGTCGGCCGGGCTCGGCCGCCGGGTCCGGGTCGGCGAACCGGAGTGGACGTCCGTGTTCACCTTCCAGCAGCGGATGGTGGAGCGCATGCACCGGGGCCGGGTGTTCGTGGCCGGGGACGCCGCCCATGTGCACAGCCCCGCCTCCGGGCAGGGCATGAACACCGGCATCCAGGAGGCGTACAACCTGGCCTGGAAGCTCGCGCAGGTCGAGCAGGGGCACGCCGGGCGGGAACTGCTCGACACCTACAGCGAGGAGCGGGTCCCCATCGGCCGGGAGCTGCTCGGCTCCACCCGCACCGCCACCTCCCTCGTCCAGCTGAAGAACCTGCTCGCCTCGGCCGCGCTGCCCGTCGTCCTCGGCGTCGTGCGGGCCGTCCCCGCGCTGCGCAGGGCCCTCCAGCGCAAGGTGCTCGGCGGCATGTCCGGGCTGCGCATCGGGTACGACGAGTCCTCCCTGACCACGATCGACGTCTACGAGCAGCTCTGCGGGGCCGGACCGGTGCTGGTCTTCGGCAGGCTGCCGACACCCGGCCCCGGCCCCGGCGAGCGGGTCACGGCCGCCCGGGTGCACGACCCGGCGGACCCGGGCTGCCGCGCCCTGCACGACGAACTGCGCGACCCCCGCTGGACGCTGCTGCTGGCGGCGGGCGGCATCGGTCCCGGTGACGCGCCCGTCGGCGTGGCGGTGACCGCCGCCGTCCAGTACAGCGAGTGGCTGTCCGTGCGGACCGTGGGCGGCCGGCGCCCCGACGGGCCGGCACCGCTCGCCGACCCCGGCGGCGGGCTGCGCTCCGCGCTCGGCCTGGACCCGGGCTGCTGGCTGCTGATCCGCCCGGACGGCTATGTCGCCGCCCGCGGCACCCTGCTGACCCGCGACGACCTGGACCGCGCACTCGCGCCGCTGCGGCTGCCCGCCCCGCTCGCAGGGGAGGCCCGGCACGAACCGGGTCTGACCCTTCCCACCCCCGCCCACCGGCCCAAGGAGCACTGAGCATGACCTACACCCACCCCGTCGCCCTGGTGACCGGCGGCACGAGCGGCATCGGCCTGGAGGTCGTACGGGAACTGGCCCGCACGGGCCACCGCGTCTTCCTGTGCGCCCGCACCGAGCAGGACGTCAAGCAGACGGTGGCGGACCTGCGCGAGGAGGGCCTGGACGTCGACGGCCGGGCCGCCGACGTGCGCTCCCGGGAGTCGGTGGCCGCGCTCGTCGCCGCCGCCGTCGAGACATACGGACCGCTCTCGGTCCTGGTCAACAACGCCGGCCGCAGCGGCGGCGGCGTCACCGCGGACCTCGACGACGAGCTGTGGTACGACGTCATCGACACCAACCTCAACAGCGTCTTCTTGGTGACCCGTCAGGCGCTGAAGCACGGCGGGCTGGCAGGCGCCGCGCACGGCCGGATCATCAACATCGCCTCCACCGCCGGCAAACAGGGCGTCCTGCTCGGCGCCCCCTACAGCGCCTCCAAGCACGGCGTCGTCGGCTTCACCAAGGCCCTCGGGCGGGAGCTGGCCCCCTCCGGGGTCACCGTCAACGCGGTCTGCCCGGGCTATGTGGAGACGCCGATGGCGGCCCGGGTGCGCCAGGGGTACGCCGCCGCGTGGAACACCAGCGAGGACGTCGTGCAGGAGCAGTTCGAGGCGAAGATCCCGCTCGGCCGCTACTCCACGCCCGAGGAGGTCGCCGCGCTCGTCGGCTACCTGGCTTCGAAACCCGCCGCCTCGATCACCGCGCAGGCGCTCAACGTCTGCGGCGGACTGGGCAACTACTGATCCCGAACGGATCCGAACGACGAGGAAGAGGTGTTTGTGGTGACGGGTGAGCGTGTGCACCGTACGTCGCACTCGATCGAGGTGGACGCACCGGCCGGGGTGGTCTACGGACTGATCTCGGACGCGGTCCGCTGGCCGCTGTTCTTTCCGCCCAACGTGCATGTGGAGCGCCTGGAGTTCGACGGGACCGACGAACGGCTGCGGATGTGGGCGACGGCCACCGGCGAGGTGCGCTCCTGGGTCTCGCAGCGCGTGCAGGATCCGCAGACCCGGCGCATCGAGTTCCGCCAGTCGCACCCCCAGGCGCCGGTGGAGATGATGCACGGCACATGGATCGTCGAGGAACTGCCGGGCGGATCGGCCCTGCTGACCCTGCTGCACGACTTCACCGTGTACGACGACCGGGCCGAGGACGTGGCCTGGGTGGACCGGGCGGTGGACACCAACTCGCGGGCCGAGCTGGCCAGTCTGAAGGGGCTGGCCGAACGCTGGCGCAAGCTCGACGAGCTGGTGCTCTCCTTCGAGGACTCGGTGCGCGTCGACGGACCGGCCGAGGCGGTGTACGACTTCCTGTACCGGGCCGGTGACTGGCCCCGGCTGATCCCGCACGTGGCACGGCTGGACCTGACGGAGGACAGCCCCGGCGTCCAGGTCATGGCGATGGACACGCTCACGGCGGACGGTTCCGTGCACACCACCGAGTCGGTGCGGATCTGCTTCCCGCACGCGGGCCGCATCGTCTACAAGCAGACCACCACGCCCGCGCTGATGGAGGCGCACACCGGTGAGTGGTCGGTGGTGCCCGACGAGACCGGGGTGACCGTGGTCGCGCAGCACAGCGTGGTGCTGCGGGAGGACGCCGTGGAACGCGTCCTCGGCCCCGGCGCGGACCTCGCCCAGGCCCGCCGCTATGTCCGCGAGGCCCTCGGCCGCAACTCCACCGCCACGCTGGAACTGGCCCGCCGGCACGCGGAGTCCGCGCTCCGGCTGTGACCACCGCCCGCGGTTCCCCTCCGTCACGCGCGGGCGGCCCCTCGGCCCCCGGCGGCCACCCGACTCCGGGTGGCCGCCGGGGGCTCTTCTCGTTCCGCCCGCCGGGAGACGGGAGACGGGAGACGGGGGACGGGGGACGGGGGACGGGGGACGGGAGACGGGGGACGGGAGACGGGGGACCGGGGACGGGGGACCGGGGACGGGGGACCGGCGAGCGGCGAGCGGCGGGCGGGCGGATGTCGACCGCAGCTCCGGCTCCGCTCTAGCCGACGCCTCGAAAGTGGGTTGAGACGGACACCTCGAAAAGGGGCACGGGGCAGCAGCACTGGGCGCTCGACCCTTTCCGGACGGCCGACACCTCAAGGAGAGGCATGAGCCCCAAGAACACCACCGAGCCGGTCCTGTGGCATCTTGCCCTGGTCAGCGGCGCCAACGGCACGACCCTCGACGCAGGACTCGCCGGACTGAAGGCCCGCTTCGCACAGGGCCTCGCCCGGGAGGACGTGCCGGTGCGCATCCGCACCGTGGGCAGCACCGAGGGAGGCCATCGCGGCGCCGTCCTCACCGGGGAGGGAGCCGCCACCGAGATCGGTGCCCAGGAGGCCAGCGGCACGGCCCCGGTCGCCTTCATGTTCCCCGGACTCGGGGACCACTACCTCGACATGGGCCGGGACCTGTACCGGGACTTCCCGGTCTTCCGCGCCGCCCTGGACGAGTGTGCCGACGCGCTCGCCCCCGAACTGGGCCTGGACATCCGCGAGGTCGTCTTCCCCGACCCGCAGGAGACCCGGTCCGCGGGCGACCCGGCGCCGGCCGTCGACCTGCGCCGGATGCTCGGCCGTGACACCGGCCCGCAGAGCGAGGCCGAGCGCAGGCTGAACGCCACCCGGCTGGCGCAGCCGGCGTTGTTCGTCATCGAGTACGCGCTCGCCCGGCTCTGGGAGTCCTGGGGCGCCCGCCCCTCCCTCATGATCGGCTACAGCCTCGGCGAGTACGTCGCGGCCACCCTCGCCGGCGTCCTGACCCTGAAGGACGCCCTGACCCTGGTCGCCCGCCGCGCCGCGCTCATCGACGAGCTGCCCGAGGGCGCCATGCTCGCCGTGATGCTCCCCGAGGAGCAGGTCACCGCGTACCTGGGCGAGGAGCTGTCGCTCTCCGCCGTCAACGGACCCGAGTTCTGCGTGGTGGCCGGCCCCGTCGCCGCCGTCCAGGCGCTGGAGACCACCCTGCGCGAGCAGGGCGTCATCAGCCGCCGGGTGCGCTCCACGCATGCCTTCCACTCCACGATGATGGAGTCGATCGCCGGGCAGCTGACCGAGCTGGCACGCACCTTCACGCTCAGCCGGCCGCGCATCCCGTACATCTCGAACGTCACCGGTGAGCCTGTCACCGACGAGCAGGCGACCGACCCCGCGTACTGGGCCCGCCATCTGGTCAGCACGGTCCGCTTCGCCGACGGCCTGCGCCACCTCGCGGCCGCCCCCCTGCTGCTGGAGACCGGCCCCGGGCAGACCCTCAGCAGCCTGGCCACCGTGGTCCGCGGCGCCGAGGCGGGCACGATCGTCGCCTCGATGCGCCACCCGCTGGAGCGCCAGTCGGACTCCGCCGTCGTCCTGAAGGCGCTCGGCCGGCTGTGGCTCGCGGGCGCCGACATCGACTGGGCCGGGTTCCCGGCCGACGAGCTGGACCTCGTCGCCGACGGCGCCACGACGGCCGCCCGGCACACCCGCGAGAACGAGCCCACCGCCACCGAGCGGGACCTGACCCCCCTGTGGGCCAGGCTGCTCAAGAACGAGCAACTGCCCCGGGACGTCAGCTTCTTCGAGATCGGCGGCAACTCACTGCTGGCCACCCGGCTGATCCTGCGCATCAAGCGCACCTTCGGCGTCGAGCTGACGCTGCGCGAGGTGTACGAGTGGTCCACCCTGCCCCGGATGGCGGCCGCCATCGACGTCCTGCGGCTCGGCGGCGAGCTGGACCACACCGCCGAGGGCTCCTCGCACACGGGCAGTTCCCTGGCCCGCTTCCGGCTGCCCAACGGCCTGACGGTGTGGCACCAGAACGAGGCGGAGACCAAGCACTTCTACGAGGACATCTTCGAGCACCGCACCTATGCCAAGAACGGCATCACGATCCCCGACGGCGCCACCGTCGTGGACGTCGGCGGCAACATCGGCCTGTTCTCCCTGTTCGCGCACTACGAGGCCAAGGACGTACGGGTCTTCACCTTCGAGCCCGCCCCGCCGATGTTCGAGCTGATCAGCCGGAACGTCGCCGAACACGGCGTCAACGCCACCCTGTTCAACATCGGTGTCTCCGACGCCGAGGCCACGGCGCGGTTCACCTTCTACCCGCGCAGCTCCGGGATGTCCTCCTTCCACCCCGACGAGGAGGAGGAGAAGCACAACCTGCGCACCATCATCGCCAACCAGCAGAAGACCGGCGCCGACGCCGAGGTGGCGGAGCTGGTCTCCTCCGACGACCTGCTCGACGTCCGGTTCGAGGCCATCGAGTTCACCGCCACCCTGCGCCCGCTCAGCGCCGTCATCCGCGAACAGGGCATCGAGCGGATCGACCTCATCAAGATCGACGTGCAGAAGAGCGAACGCCAGGTCATCGACGGTATCGAGGACGCCGACTGGCCGAAGATCCAGCAGATGGTGCTGGAGGTGCACGACGCCGACGGCGAGGTGGCGCGCCTCACCGACCTGTTGCGCGGCCACGGCTTCACCGTCACCGCCGAGCAGGACGAGCTGTACGTCGGCACGGACATCCACAACATCTACGCCGTACGCGGCGCACGCTAACGGAGTCGTACGAGATGGAATTCACGACCGTAGGAGTCGTCGGCGCGGGCGTCATGGGCGTCGGCGTCGCACAGAACCTCGCCCAGACCGGTCACCGGGTGGTGCTCGTGGACGTCTCCGACGACGTCCTGGAGAACGCGCGCCGGGAACTGCGCACCAGCCTGCGCGCCTACGCCCTGTTCAACAAGGGCGCCGGCGTCGATGTGGCCGGCGTCTTCGACAGGATCGAGTTCACGACGGACTACGAGCTGCTCGCCAAGGCCGACTTCGTCGTCGAGAACGTCACCGAGGACTGGGACATCAAGAAGCAGGTGTACGAGCGGATCGACCGCATCGTGCGCCCCGAGGTGGTGTTCGCCGTCAACACCTCGGCGATCTCCATCACGCGTGTCGGCTCCGTCACCACGCGCCCCGAGCGGGTGATCGGCATGCACTTCATGAACCCGGTGCCGATGAAGCCGATGGTCGAGGTCATCCGCGGCTACCACACCACGCCCGAGACGATCGACACCGCGCGCCGCTTCCTCGCCGGGATGGGCAAGGAGTGCATCGTCGTCGAGGACGTGCCCGGTTTCGTCTCCAACCGTGTGCTGATGCTCACCATCAACGAGGCGGCCTTCCTCGTCCAGGACGGGGTGGCCCCCGCCGCCGACGTCGACCGCATCTTCAAGACCTGCTTCGACCACCGGATGGGCCCGCTGGAGACGGCCGACCTGATCGGCCTGGACACCATCCTGAAGTCCGTCGAGGTGCTCTACGAGAGCTTCAACGACGACAAGTACCGGCCGGCCCCGCTGCTGAAGAAGATGGTCGCCGCCGGCCTGCTGGGACGCAAGAGCGGCGAGGGCTTCCACAAGTACCGCTGACGCGCAGCCCGCCCACGACAGCCACGAGCCAACGACGCCCCACGACCCCGCGGCGTCCCACGACGACGACAGGACGGAAGCAGAAGATGAGCACGGACAACAGGACCCGGATCGCGGAGTACCTCTCCCGCTTCTTCCCGGTCCAGGACCTCAAGGACGACGACGACATCTTCGAACTCGGCTTCGTCAGCTCGATGTTCGCGATGCAGCTGGTCTCCTTCGTCGAGCACGAGTTCGGCATCACGGTCGAGAACGAGGACCTCGAGCTGGAGCACTTCCGCTCCATCAGCGCGCTCGACGCCTTCGTCAGCCGCAAGCTGTCCGTCCCGGTGGCGCAGTAGAAGGAAGCGGACACGACGACGATGACCGGAGCGCTCACCGCACAACAGGAGCAGGCCCGCAAGGAGTTCAGGGCCTTCGCCGACCGCCACATCGCACCCCACGCCGACGCCTGGCACCGGGCCCAGCGCACCCCGCCCGAGATCATCCGGCTCCTCGCGGACGAAGGCCTGCTCGGGCTGTCCGTGCCGAGCGCCTACGGTGGCGGCGGCTGCGACGCGGTCACGCTCGGACTGCTCGCCGCGGAACTGGGCCGGGCCTGCTCCTCGGTGCGCAGCCTGCTCACCGTGCACACGATGGTGGCGCACGCCATCGCCCGCTGGGGCAGCCGGGAGCTGAAGGAGACCTGGCTGCCCCGGCTGGCCCGCGGCGAGCGCATCGCCGCGCTCGCCGTCTCCGAGCCGGGCGCCGGCAGCGACGCGGCCGGCGTCACCACCCGCCTGGTCCGCGACGGCGACGACTGGGTGGCCGACGGCCACAAGAAGTGGATCACCTACGGGGAGACGGCCGACCTCTTCCTCGTGGTCGGCCGCAGCGAGGAGGGCCCGACCGCGCTGCTCGTCGAGCGGGACACCCCCGGCCTGCGCACCGAGCTGATCGAGGACATGATCGGCATCCGCGCCTCGATGACGGCGAACGTGTACCTGGAGGGCTGCCGGATCCCGGGCGGCAATCTGCTCGCCCGGCCCGGCCTCGGCGTCTCCCACGTCGTCGGCGCCGCCCTCGACCTGGGGCGCTACACCGTCGGCTGGGGGTGCGTCGGCATCCTCGACGCCTGCCTGGAGGCGAGCGTCGACTACGCCGGCCGGCGCGAGCAGTTCGGCTCCCTCATCAAGGACCACCAGCTGGTGCGCCGCCTGATCAGCGACATGTACACCCATGCCCGGGCGGCCCGGCTGCTGTGCCTGGAGGCGGGCCGGCTGCGGGACGCACGCGACCCCGGCGCGCTGGCCGCCACCTCCACCGCCAAGTACTTCGCCGCCACCACCGCCGGCCGGGCCGCCGCCGACGCCGTACAGCTGCACGGCGCCAACGGCTGCAGCTCCGACTACCCCGTCCAGCGCCTGCTCGGCGACTCCCGCGTCATGGAGATCATCGAGGGCAGCGCGCAGCTCCACCAAGTGGGCCTTGCCGAGTACGCCTTCCAAGAGCGTGCACCGAGGAGTTCGCGATGACGACGACCGCCAAGTCCGCCCAGACCGTCAAGTGCGTGGTCTGGGACCTCGACAACACCGTGTGGGACGGCGTGCTGCTGGAGGACGGCGACGTGACGCTGCGGCCCGCCGTCGTCGAGGTGATCCGCACCCTCGACGAGCGCGGCATCCTGCACTCGATCGCCAGCCGCAACGACCACGAGGCGGCCATGGCGAAGCTGGAGGAGTTCGGCCTCGCCGAGTACTTCCTGTACCCGCAGATCAACTGGGGCAACAAGTCCGACTCGGTGCGGGCGGTCGCCGAGGCGATCAACATCGGCATCGACACCCTCGCCTTCGTCGACGACCAGCCCTTCGAACGCGACGAGGTCCGCTTCGCGCACGCCGAGGTGCTCTGCATCGACGCGGCCGACGCCGGGGCGATCCCCCAACTGCCCGAGATGCAGCCGCGGTTCGTCACCGGCGACTCGCGCGAGCGCCGCCACCTCTACCGCGCCGACGCCCGCCGCAAGCAGGCCGAGGACACCCACCAGGGCACCGACGAGGAGTTCCTCGCCTCCCTGGACATGCGCTTCACCATCGCGGCCGCCCAGGAACGCGACCTGCAGCGCGCGGAGGAACTCACCGTCCGCACCCATCAGCTCAACGCCACCGGCTACACCTACTCCTACGAGGAACTGGACGCCTTCAGGCGCTCGCCCGACCATGACCTGCTCGTCGCCGGTCTTGAGGACCGCTACGGCACCTACGGCCGGATCGGGCTCGCCCTCGTCGAACGCGGCACCGGCGCGTGGACCGTGAAGCTGCTGCTGATGTCCTGCCGGGTCATGTCGCGCGGTGTCGGCACCGTGCTGCTGGGCCACCTGATCCGCGCCGCCCACGAGGCGGGCGTCGCGCTGCGCGCGGAGTTTGTGCCCACCGACCGCAACCGGACCATGTACGTCACCTACAAGTTCTCCGGCTTCCGCGAGGTGGCCAAGGACGGCGGACTGACCGTGCTCGAACACGACGGCGCCCGGCTGCCCGAGTTCCCGCCGTACATGGACGTCACGGTCGAGCGCTGATCGACCCGCGCACCACCCCTTCCTGCGACCTTCCTGCGACAGAACGAGACGGCGAGACGGATGGCGGAGATGAACGCCCAGGCGAACGAGGACCGGCTGCGGCGGGCCATGGCCGCAGTCCTGCGACTGAAGGAACGCAACGCCGAACTGGAGGACCGGCTGCACGAGCCGGCCGCCATCGTCGGCATGGCCTGCCGGCTGCCCGGCGGCGCCGGCACCCCGGAGGAGTACTGGCGGCTGCTGGCCGAGGGCCGCGAGGGCATAGGCCCCTTCCCGGACCGCTGGGAGGGGCTCGACCTCTACGACCCCGATCCCACCGCCCTCGGGAAGAGCTACGCCGACCGTGGCGGATTCCTCGACGACCTGGAGCAGTTCGACGCCGACCTGTTCGGGATATCGCCGCGCGAGGCGGTGTCGATGGATCCGCAGCAGCGGCTGGTGCTGGAGACCTCGTGGGAGGCCCTGGAGCGCTCCGGGATCCGGCCCGACGGCCTGACCGGCAGCCGCACCGGTGTGTACCTCGGCGCGATGCGCTCCGACTACGACACCGGCAACGCCCCCCTCGACGTGCTCGACGGATACCAGGGCACCGGCATCTCCGGCAGCGTGGTCTCCGGCCGGATCGCCTACGCGCTCGGACTGCAGGGTCCGGCCCTCACCATCGACACCGCCTGCTCGTCCTCGCTGGTCGCCATCCACTCCGCGGTGAGCGCGCTGCGCTCCGGCGAGTGCGACCTGGCACTGGCCGGCGGTGTCACCGTGATGAGTTCCCCCGCCATGTTCGTCGAGTCCAGCAGGCTCGGCGCGATGGCCCCCGACGGGCGCTGCAAGAGCTTCTCGGCACACGCCGACGGCGCCATCTGGTCCGAGGGCGCCGGCATCCTCGTCCTCAAGCGGCTGTCCGACGCCCGGCGCGACGGCGACCGTATCCTGGCCGTCGTCCGGGGCTCCGCGGTCAACCAGGACGGCCGCAGCCAGGGCCTGACCGCCCCCAACGGGCCCGCCCAGCAGCGCGTCGTGCGCGACGCGCTCGCCGCCGCCCGGCTGGACCCGCAGGACATCGACGCCGTCGACGCCCACGGCACCGGCACGCCCCTCGGTGACCCCATCGAGGCCGGCGCGCTCGCCGAGGTGTTCGGACCCGGCCGCGATCCGGGCCGCCCGGTGCGGCTCGGCTCCGCCAAGTCGAACATCGGCCACACCCAGGCCGCCGCCGGAGTGGCCGGCGTGATCAAGATGGTGCTGGCGCTCCAGCACGAGACGCTGCCGAAGACCCTGCACGCCGAGGAGCCCAGCCCGCACATCGCCTGGCAGGACAGCGGACTGGCGCTGCTGCGGGAAACCGTGCCCTGGCCGCGCGGCGAACGCGTGCGCCGCGCCGGCGTCTCCTCGTTCGGCATCAGCGGCACCAACGCACACGTCATCGTCGAGGAAGCACCCACCGGCGAGACGAACGGCGACGGTGCGGCCGGTGACGGGGCGGCCGGCGAGCACACCGGCGCCATCGACGCCGCCACCTACCCGCTGCTGCTCTCCGGGCACGACCAGCAGGCCCTGCGCGGCCAGGCCGCCCGCTGGGCCGACTGGCTGGCCGAGCACGGCGACGCCGACTGGCGCGACACCGTGCGCACCGCCGCACTGCACCGGGCCCATCTGGAGGCACGCGCCTGCGTGCTGGCCGAAGGGCCGGCCGAGGCCGCCGAGGCCTTGCGCGCGCTCGCGGACGGCACCTCGCATCCGGGCGTGGTGACGAGCCTGGCCCAGGAACGCGGCAAGCCCGTCTTCGTCTTCCCCGGGCAGGGCTCCCAATGGGTGGGCATGGGCCTGGAACTCCTCGACGGCAACGAGGTGTTCCGCGCCGCCGCCGAGGAGTGCGACGCCGCCCTCGAGCCGTGGACCGGCTGGTCCGTCCTCGACGTACTGCGCGGCCAGGCCGACCCCGAGCTGACCCTGGAGCGCATCGACGTGCTCCAGCCCGCCCTGTTCACCGTGATGATCTCCCTGGTGGCGGTGTGGCGCTCGCTCGGCGTCGAGCCCGCCGCGGTCGTCGGCTCCAGCCAGGGCGAGGTGCCCGCCGCGGTCGTCGCCGGGGCGCTGTCGCTGGCGGACGGCGCCCGGCTGACCGCGCTGCGCTCCCAGGGGCAGCTGCGTGAGTGCAGCGGGCGGGGCGCCATGGCCCTGGTGGAGCTGCCCGTCGCCGAGGTGGAGGAGCTGATCGCTCCCTACGGGGACGCCCTGTCCGTGGCCGTGGTGAACACCGCCGCCTCGGCGGTGGTCTCCGGCGACGTGGACGCGGTGGAGTCCCTGCTGGCCTCGCTGGAGGGCACGGACGTCTTCTGCCGCCGTATCGCCTCGGACACGGCCGGGCACAGCGCGCACATCGACCCGATGCTGCCCTGGCTGGCCGAACAGCTGGCCGGCCTCGGCCCCACCGCCTGGACCGTGCCGTTCTACTCCACCGTCACCGGCGGCATCCTTCAGGGCACCGCGCTGGACGCGGACTACTGGTGCCGCAACGCGCGCCGCACCGTCCGCATGGACCGGGCGCTCGACGCGCTCGTCGCCGACGGCTTCGACGTCTTCGTGGAGATCTCCCCGCACCCCGTGCTCGGCATGGCGCTGACCGGGGCGACCGCGGACGTCCAGGGCGCGGTGGCCGGCAGCCTGCGCCGCGAACACGGCGGCGCCGGGCAGCTCCTGCGTTCCCTGGGCGCCCTGCACGCGCAGGGCTTCGCGGTGGACTGGGCGCACGTCCTCGGCACACTTCCCCGCTCCCGGGCCATCGGCCTGCCCACCTACGCCTTCCAGCGCCGCGCCTACTGGACCGACGTGTCCGGCCTGCGCACCCTCGACCCGGCCGAACGCGAGGCCCTCGCCCACCGGTCGGCCGGAACCGGCGCGGCGCAGGACGACGCGGGTCCCGCCGCGCTGCGCGGCTGGCTCGCCACGCTCGACGAGGAGGCCCGGGCCGGCGCCCTGACCGAGATCGTCCAGCAGGAGGCGGCCACCGTCCTCGGCGCCCCGGAGCCCGTGCCGGCCGCGAAGCGCCTGCAGGAACTCGGCCTCGACTCGATCATGGCGCTGCAGCTGCGCAACCGGCTGACCGAACTCTTCGGCGCGGCCCTGCCCACCAACCTCGCCTTCAAGCACCCGACACCCCGCGACATCGCCGCACGCCTGCTGGCCGACGGCCTCGACCTCTCCGGCGGACCCGCCGGCTCGCCCCTGGAGCGCGCCGAGCGGCGCGAGGCGCACCCGGCGACCGAGGGCCAGCGGCGGCTGTGGTTCCTGGAGCAGCTGGAGCCGGGCACCGCGCGGTACAACACCCCGCTCGTGCTGCGCATCGAGCGCCCCGTCGACCCCGGCCTGCTCGCCGGCGCCCTGCGCCGGGTGATGGACCGCCACGAGGCCCTGCGCACCGGTCTGCACCGGCGCGACGGCCACCTCGTCCAGGCCGTCGCCGCCGAGTACCCGCTGCCCTTCGTCCACGACGACCTCACCGGCGCCGCACCCGAGGCGGTCGAGGAGCGGCTGCGCCGCGAGGAGCTGGAGCCGTTCGACCTCGGCGGGCCGACCCTGCTGCGCTGCGCCCTGCTGGACACCGCCGAGGGCCAGCTGCTGTGTCTGACCCTGCACCACGCCGTCACGGACGGCTGGTCGCTGACCCTGCTCACCCGGGAACTCTTCGACGCCTACCGCGCGCTCGCCGACGGCAAGGAGCCGACGGCGCCCGAGCCGGAGTTCCACCTCGGCGACTACGCGGCCTGGGAACGGCGCGCGATCGACGAAGGGCACTTCACGCAGGCCCTGGACTTCTACCGGACCGAGCTTGCGGGCGTGGACCGGCTGGAGTTCGCGCCGGCCGCCGCCGACGACGGCGACGAGGGCGGCACCGTCGGCTTCACCGTGCCCGCGGACCTGCACGCCCGCCTGGAGGAGATCGCCGCGCAGGCGTCGGTGACGCCGTACACGCTGTACGCGAGCGCGTTCGCGGTGCTGCTCTCCCGCACGACGGGCGCCGACGACTTCGCGCTGGGCACGGTCTGGGCCAACCGCCAACTGGCCGGCACCGACGGCATGTCCGGCTTCCTCGTCAACACCCTGCCGCTGCGCTGCGACCTGACCGGCGACCCGTCGTTCACCGAGCTGCTGGCCACCACCGGGCGGCGGGTGCTGGGGCTGCTGGAGCGGCAGGACGTGCCGCTGACCGAGATCGTGCGGGTCGCCGCCGGTGCCCGCGCCGGCGAGGAGAACCCGCTCTTCAGAGCCGTCTTCAACTACCGCAGCACCGCGCTGCCCGCCCTCGGCGAGGGCGCGGACGCCTGGGTGCCCAGCGAGGACGGAGCCGTCGGCGGCGCCCCCCGCGGCGTCGCCAAGGCCGACGTCGGCCTCACCCTCGCGCCCGGCGCCCACGGCATGCGCGCGGAGCTGGAGTTCCTGCCGGGTGTGCTCGACCGGGCGTCGGCCGAGCGGCTGGTGGCGGCCCTTGTCACGCTGCTGGAGTCGGTGGCCGCGGACGCCTCGCGCCGCGTGAGCGAGCTGGAGGTGCTGGACGCCGCCGAACTCGCCTGGCTGGAGGAGCACGGCGGCAGCTCGGCCGCGTCGCAGGCTGCGCCGGCCGCGCTGGAGCGGATCGTGGCGCGGGCCCGTACGGCGCCCGAGGCGGTGGCGCTGGTCTGCGACGGCACGGAGCTGACCTACCGGGCCCTGCTGGCGCGGGCCTGGGTGATGGCCGGACACCTGCGCTCGGCCGGGGTGACCCGGGAGAGCCTGGTGGGCGTCCATCTGCCGCGCTCCGCCGACCTGGTGGTGGCGGTGCTGGCGACCTGGCTCGCCGGCGGCGCGTACGTGCCGCTGGACCCGGAGTACCCGAAGGCCCGCCTGGAGCATGTGATCGCCGACAGCGGGCTGCGGGTGGTGGTCTCCACCCGGGCCGGCGAGAGCGAGATCGCCGGTGACGGGATCGAGGTCCTGGCGGCCGACGCCCTGTCCGTCCCGGACGACGCCGCGCTGCCCGAGGACGTACCGCTGCCGGACCTGCCGGACCTCGCGTACGTCATCTACACCTCCGGGTCGACGGGGCTGCCGAAGGGCGTGCAGCTGGAGCACGCCCAGTTCGCGAACTTCTGCACGGCGATGGACGCCCGGGTCGGTGGCGGGCCGGGGGACACCTGGCTCGCGGTGACGAGCCTGTCGTTCGACATCTCCACCCTGGAACTGATCTGGACGCTGACGCGCGGCTACCGCGTGGTGGTCGCGCAGGGCGGCCCGGCCGCATGGGCGGGCTATGTGCCGTACGCGCCGACCCATCTGCAGTGCACGCCGTCGCTGGCGCGGATGCTGCTGGCCGACGCCGACGGCCGCGCGCTCGTGCAGGGCCTGCAGAAGATCCTGGTCGGCGGGGAGGCACTGGACCGGGGCCTGGCGCGCAAGCTGCTGCGGCTGTGCCCGGACGGTGTGATGAACATGTACGGGCCGACCGAGACGACCGTGTGGTCGGCGGCCTGGGACGCCGTACCCGGCGATGTCGCCCTGGGTGAACCGCTGGCCAACAACCGGCTGTACGTACTGGATCCGGCGCGCCGCAGGGTCGCGCGCGGGGTGCGGGGCGAGCTGTGGATCGGCGGGCTGCAGGTGGCCCGCGGGTATCTGAACCGGCCCGAGCTGAACGCCGAACGGTTCGTCCCGGACCCCTTCGCGGCGGGCGGGCGGATGTACCGCACGGGCGATGTGGTCCGCTACCGGGCCGACGGGTCGCTGGAGTTCTGCGGACGCGTCGACGCGCAGGTCAAGCTGCGCGGGCACCGGATCGAGCTGGGCGAGATCGAGGCGGTCGCGGCCGAGCATCCGGCGCTGACCGAGACGGCCGCCGTGGTGCGCGAGGACATCGCGGGTGATCCGCGGCTGTGCCTGTACTACACCACCCGGCAGGCCGTCGCCGAGGAGGACGTACGCGACCTGCTCGCGGAGCGGCTGCCCGGCTACATGGTGCCCTCCCGGCTGATCCGCATGGGGGAGCTGCCGCACACCCCGAACAAGAAGGTCGACCGCAACGCGCTCCGGGCGCTGCAGGCCCCCACGGCACCGGCCGCACCCGCCGGGCCCGCCACCGGGGACAGCCTGGAGGACGTCGTCACCCGGGCCTGGGCCGAGGTGCTGGACATCGCGCACATCGACCCCGACAAGGGCATCTTCGAACTGGGCGCCACCTCCATGACCGCCCTGGAGGCCCACAAGGCGATCTGCGCGGCCCTGGGCCGTCAGTTCCCGCTGTCCACCCTCTTCCGCTATCCCACGGTCCGTCAGCTGGCCGCCTATCTGCGCGACGGCTCACCGGCCACCCTCGTACGGCAGCAGGCGGCGGCCCGCCGGGAACGGGACGGCGAGGACGCGATCGCGATCGTCGGCATGGCCTGCAGACTGCCGGGCGCCCCCGACCTGGACACCTTCTGGCACAACCTGCGCGACGGCATCGAGTCCATCACCCACTTCACCGACGACGAACTGCGCGCGACGGGCGCCACCGAGGAGGAACTGGCCGACCCCGACTATGTGCGCTCCCGGGGCCTGGTGGACGACCCGGACCTCTTCGACGCCTCCTTCTTCGGCTACTCGCCCGCCGAGGCGCTGGTCATGGACCCGCAGCACCGGCTCTTCCTGGAGTGCGCCTGGCAGGCGCTGGAGCACTCCGGCATCGTCCCGCGGACCTTCGACGGCAAGGTGGCCGTCTTCGGCGGCACCGGCTTCGGCGGCTATCCGCAGCCCGAGGCGGAGGACATGTCGTCCTTCTACCGCTCGATGATCGGAGGCAAGAGCGACTACCTGGCCACCCGGGTCGCCCACAAGCTCGACCTGCGGGGCCCCGCCCTGACCGTGCAGACGGCGTGCTCCACCGGCCTGGTGGCCGCGCATCTGGCCCGCGAGAGCCTGCTGCGCCAGGAGTCCGACGTCGCGCTCGTCGGCGCCTCGTCCCTGACCATCCCGCTCAAGCAGGGCTTCGTCCACCAGGAGGGCCTGGTCGTCTCGCCGGACGGCAGGTGCCGGGCCTTCGACGAGAAGGGCGCCGGAACCGTCTTCGGCAGCGGCGTGGGCATGCTCGTGCTGCGCCGGCTGTCCGACGCGCTGGAGGCCGGGGACACCGTCTACGCCGTACTGCGCGGCAGCGCCGTGAACAACGACGGCGCCGACAAGGCCGGGTTCACCGCGCCGAGCGTGGCCGGGCAGGCGTACGTCATCGCCGAGGCCCAGGCCGTCGCGGGCGTCGACCCGTCCTCGGTCGGGTTCGTCGAGGCCCACGGCACGGCCACCGCGCTCGGCGACCCCATCGAGGTGCAGGCCCTGCAGCAGGTGTTCGGCGCGGTCGAACGCGAGGAGCCCTGCGCCATCGGCTCGGTGAAGACCAACATCGGCCACGCCGACGCCACCGCCGGCATCGCCGGACTCATCAAGGCGGCCCTGGTCGTGCACCACGGCGAACTGGTCCCCAGCCTCAACTACGAGCACCCCAACCCCGAGATGGGGATGGACCCCAACCTGTTCTACGTCAACACCGACACCAGGCCCTGGCCCGCGGAGGACGGGCCGCGCCGGGCCGGAGTGTCGTCCTTCGGGATCGGCGGCACCAACGCGCACGTGGTGCTGGAACAGGCGCCCGACCGGCAGGAGATGCCCGCGGGCGACGACACCGCCGTGCCGGTGCTGCTGTCCGCACGCGACGACACCGCGCTGCGCGAGCAGGCCGGACGCTGGGCCGACTGGCTGGAGAGGCACCCGGACACCCCGCTGCCCGACATCGCCGCCACCTCCGCCACACGCCGCACCCACTTCACCGAGCGAGCCGCCGCGACCGTGACCGGCGTACCCGAACTCCGCGCGGCACTCACCGCCCTGGCGCAGGGCCGCTCGCACCCGGACCTGACCCGTGCCACGGCCCGTGCCACCGGCCGGCCGGTTTTCGTCTTCCCCGGACAGGGCGCCCAGTGGGACGGGATGGCGCGGGAACTGCTCGCGCAGTCCGCGGCGTTCGCCGAGGCCGTCGGCGAGTGCGACGCGGCACTCGCGGCATGGACCGGCTGGTCGGTGACGGACGTGCTGCTCGGACAGGGCGCGCCGGAGCTGACCTGGGAACGGCTGGACGTGGTGCAGCCGGTGATGTTCACCATGTACGTGGCCCTCGCGGCCGCCTGGCGGGAACTGGGAGTGGAACCGGCCGCGGTGGTCGGGCACTCACAGGGCGAGATCGCGGCCGCGGTCGTCGCCGGCGCGCTCACGGTGGCCGAGGGCGCGCGGATCGTGGCGGTACGCAGCCGGGCCCTGCAGGGCGTGGCGGGCGTGGGCGCGATGGCGGTGGTGGAACTGCCGCTGGAGCAGGTCGTCGAGCGGATCGCCGGCTACGGCGGGAAGATCTCGGTCGCGGCCGTCAACACGCCTTCGTCGGTGGCGGTGTCGGGAGAGGCCGACGCCGTCGAGGAGCTGCTGTTCGAGCTGGACGACGACGACGTCGTGTGCGGCAAGCTGGAGGCGCCGGTCGCCTCGCACAGCCACCACATGGACGGCCTGCTGCCCCACCTGGAGGCGGAACTCGCCGGGATCCAGCCGCGCGCCGGGACCGTGCCGTTCTACTCCACCGTCACTGGCGGCCTGCTGGACGGCACCGCGCTGGACGCCGCGTACTGGTCGCGGAACCTGCGCGAGCCGGTCCGGCTCGACCTGGCGCAGCGGGCGCTGCTGGAGGCCGGGCTGGATGTGTTCGTCGAGGTCAGCCCGCATCCGGTGCTGGCGATGCCGCTGACCGAGGGCAGTGCGCGGGCCGTGGTGGCCGGCACCCTGCGCCGCGGCCGCGGCGGACGCGCCGAACTGCTGTGCAGTCTGGGCGAGTTGTACACGCACGGGTACACGGTGGACTGGCAGCGGGTGCTGTCCCCGGCGCGGGTCGCGCAGCTGCCCGGCTACGCCTTCCAGCGGCAGAGCTACTGGCTTCAGGAGCAGGCACCCCGCACGGCGGCCGCGGCGGCCGGCGAGGCGTTCTGGGAGGCGGTCGGGGACGGCGAGGCCGCGACCGTCGCCGAACTGCTGGACGCCCCCGAACAGCTGCGGCAGAGCATCGAGGAGCTGCTGCCCGTGCTGAACGCCTGGCGGCGCCGCCAGGAGAGCGACACGAAGATCGCGGGCTGGCTGTACGAGGACACCTGGGAACCCCTCGCGCTCACCGGGGACGGCACCCTCACCGGCACCGTGGCCCTGGTCACCGGGGACGGGGAGGAGGCCGTCGCCGCCTCGGTGGAGGACGCCCTGCGCACCGCCGGTGCCCGCGTGCACCGCGTCCCGGGCACCGCGGACCGAGCGGCCGCCGGCCGGGCGCTGGCCGCGCTGCCCGAGCCGCCGGACGCCGTCCTGACCCTGGCCTCGCTGGACGCGGCACCCGGGCCGGGCGGCACCACCCACGGGTTCCTCGCCGTCCTCGCCCTGCTCCAGGCCCTCGGTGACCGCCAACTCGCCGTACCCCTCTGGGCGCTGACCCGGGGCGCGGTCGCCGTCGACGGCACCGACGCCGCTCCCGACCCCGCCGCCGCCCTGGTCAGCGGCTTCGGCCGGGTGGCGGCACTGGAGGACCCCCTGCGCTGGGGCGGCACCGTCGACATCCCGGAGCAGCCGCACGACGGCTGGGCCCGCCAGCTCGTGGCCCACCTCGCCGGCGGCGACCACGAGGACCAGGCCGCGCTGCGGGCCCACGGCAGATACGTACGCCGTCTGCGGCGCGTCGCACCGCCCGCCGCCCGCGACACCTGGACGACCCGGGGCACCGCGCTGATCACCGGCGGCCGGGGAGCACTCGGACTGCACCTCGCCCGCAGGCTCGCCGAGCACGGCGCCCAGCACATCGTGCTGGCCTCCCGGCAGGCCGCGGCGACCGACGGCACCGAACGGCTCGCTGCCGAACTCGCCGACCAGGGCGTCCGGCTGACCCTGGAGCAGTGCGACGTCACCGACCGCGGGCAGGTCGCGGAACTCGTCGCGCGCAGCAGCGCCGACGACACCTGCCCGCTGACCGTCGTGGCCCACCTGGCCGGTGTCTCCCGCATGGCCCCCATCGGGGAGCTGACCGCACCGGCGGCCGCCGACGAGGTCGCGGCGAAGGTCCTCGGCGCCCGGCACCTGCACGAGGCGCTGACCGGACACCGGCTGGACGCCTTCCTGCTGTACGGCAGCGGCGCCAGCCTGTGGGGCGGCGCGGGCCAGAGCGCCTACGGCGCCGCCAACACCGCACTCGACGCCCTCGCCCGGCACCGCCACGCCCTCGGACTGCCCGCCACCGTGCTGCACTGGGGCGGCTGGGCCGGAGGCGGCATGGTCTCCGCGGAGGCGGAGAAGGCGGCCCGCTCCCGGGGGCTGCGCTCCATGCCGCCCGCGCGGGCCCTGGACGCGCTGGACCTCGCACTGCGCGCGGGCAGCGTCGCGCTCGGCGTGGCCGACATCGACTGGGCCAGGTTCGCCCCCGCCTACCGGGCCGCGCGCCCGCGCCCGCTCCTCGACACCATCGAGGAGGCCCGGCCGGAGCAGGAGCCCGAGGGCCTGGCCGAGGCGTCGGCCGGCCGCGAACTGCGCACCCGGCTCGCCCCGCAGAGCGCCGAGGACCGGCTGCGCACGGTCACCGATCTGGTGAAGGACGAGGCCGCCCCCGTACTGGGGCGCGCCGCGGACACCCTGCCCGGCGAACAGCCGCTGCAGGAGCTGGGCCTGGACTCCCTGATGGCCGTGACCCTGCGCAACCAGCTGATCCGCCGCACCGGCCTGCCGCTGACCACGGAGATGATCCTGCGGCAGGCGAGCTGCGCGGGGATCGCCGCCCGCGTACTGGAGGAACTCCTGCCCGACGGCGGGCCGTCCGCCACCGCGGCCGAGCCCGGCACCGGGCCGTGGCTGCGGGTGCTCAAGCCCGCCGAGCGGCCCCGGGCCCGGGTGTTCTGCGTCGCGGGCATGGGCGGCACCACCGGCGGATACGTACCGCTCGTACGGCACCTGCCGGACGACGTCGAACTCGTCGGCGTCCAGCTGCCGGGCCGTGAGGCACGCGCCGGCGAACCCGCCATGACCGACATGATGGCCGTGGCCGACCAGGTCGTCGCCGCTGTGGCGGACCGGCTCGACGCCCCGGCCGTGCTCTACGGGCACAGCCAGGGATCCTGGCTGTGCTGGGAGGTCGCCCACCGGCTCGCCCACCGGCCGGGGGTGCCGCCGCTGGCACTCGTCGCGGCCTGCGCGCTGCCGCCGCTGGCCGAGCCGACCGACGGGCTGCGCCGGCTCGCCGAGGTCACCGCGGACGGTGACTTCGACCAGGTCGCACTCGACGAACTCGCCCAGATCTTCCGGGGCCTGCTGCCCGACCAGATCCTCGACAGCGACGAGCTGCTCGCCGAGTACGTCGGCCGGCTGCGCGCCGACACCGTCCTCGCCGAAAGCCACCGCACGGTGCTGCGCGGTGTCACCCGCGCCCCGCTCGGGGTGCCCGTCCTCGCGGTCGAGGGCAGCGAGGACCCGGTGCTGCACCCGGGCGCGATGGAGGTGTGGCGGGAGCTGACCGCCGGCCCCTTCACCCGGACGAGCATCGAGGGAACCCACGCCGCCCCGATCGTCAACGCTTCCGCGATGGCGGCCCAGCTCATGAACGTGATCACCCACCTTGTGACAGCGGAGGAACCGCATGCCTGAGACAGTGCGCCCCGACGGAGCGCGGATCCACTACGAGGTGCACGGACGCGGCTTCCCCGTCCTGCTCCTCGCCGACGGCGCGGCCGGCGGCGAGATCGCCTCCTGGTCGCGGAACTTCTACGACCCGGTCGCCGAACTCGCCGGCGCGTTCCAGGTGATCGCGGTGGATCAGCGGCACACCGGCCGCAGCACCGCGGCTCCCTACGAGCCGTTCTCGTACCCGCAGGCCGCCGCCGACCTCCAGGCGGTCCTGGACGACCTCGGCGTCGAGCAGGTCCACGTGGTCGCCGCGGGCACCGGCACCGCCCTGGCCTGGCGGCTCGCGCACGACGCCCCGCAGCGGGTGCGTTCCGTGGTCTGCGAGCGGCCCGTCGGCCTCGCCGAGGGCAACACCCTCGGCGACTTCCTCGGCACCTACGACGAGCCGATGCGCCACGCCCGCGCCGAGGGCCTCGCCGGGGTGATCGCGGCCGCCGCCGAGGACAGCGGCTTCACCCGCAACCCGGCCGCCGGACCGTACGCCGGGCGCCTGCACGACGACCCGGAGTTCCGGGAGGAGATCCTGGCGCTGCGCCGCGAGCGCTACATCGTCTCGCTCGTCCGCTTCCGCGACGGGATCTGGCCCGAGGGCTCGCCGTACTTCTCCGTGCCCGAGGAGTGGATGGCGGGCTTCGACCGCCCGCTGCTGGTCCTTCCCGGCGCCGACACGCTGCACCCGGAGGCGCTGGCCAAGCGGATCGCCGACGAGGCACCCGGCGCACGGATCCTCGACGCGGGCTACGACACCGGGGACCGCCGGGAGCAGACCGTCCAGGCGATCGTCGCCTTCCTGAACGACCACACGCCCCGCTGACGAAGGACCGAGGACATGCTCACCCTGGACACCCTCGACATCACCGACGAGTCCGCCTACGCCGCCGCCGGCGGCTACCCCTACCGCGAGTTCGACCTGCTGCGCCGCGAGGCCCCGGTGTTCTGGTACCGGCGCCCCGGCTTCGAGCCGTTCTGGGTGCTCACCCGGCACGAGGACATCGCCTGGGTCTCGCGCAACCCGAAGATCTTCTCCAGCGCCCAGCGGGTCACCCTGGACACCCCCGAGGCCGTCGACATGTTCGAGATCCAGCTCGAGCAGCGGGCCCAGATGTTCGGGCACCGCCCCGATCTGCCGCCGGCCCTGTCCTACATGGACTCGCCGGGCCACCGCCATCTGCGCCAGGTGATGGCCCCCTGCTTCACCCCGAAGGCGATAGCGGAGCTGGAGGACCGCTTCCACGAGCTGGCGGCGGGATACGCCGCCGAGTTCGTCGCCCGCCTCGACGAGCACGGCACGGCGGACGTGGCCCGCCATCTGTCGGCACGGCTGCCGGTCGCCGCCATCTGCGAGCTGGTCGGAGCCCCGCTGAAGGACTGGGACGACATCTTCGAGTGGACGGAGGGCACCACCGGCGCCGCCGACCCGGAGAACCAGCGGGAGGGCGAGGACGCCGAGGCGACCTTCGCCCGCAACATGACCGCCCTCAACGGCTATGTGGCGGGCTTGGTCCAGGAGCGCATGGCCCAGATCGACGGCACCGGCACCGATGTGCTCAGCCGGCTGGCCAGGGCCCGCATCGACGGTGAGCCGCTGGCCTTCCACGAGATCCTCTACACCATCTTCAACCTGCTCGTCGCGGGCATAGGCACCACCCGCAACGCGACGACGGGAGGCATCCAGGCCCTGCTGGACCACCCCGAGCAGCTGCGCAAGCTGAACGAGGACCCCTCGCTCGTGGACAGCGCCGTCGAGGAGATCCTGCGCTGGACCTCGATCGCGGTGAATTTCGTCCGCACCGCCCGGCAGGACACGGAGATCGGCGGACAGCGCATCCGCAAGGGCGAGACGGTCGCCATGTGGTACCCGGCGGGCAACCATGACGCGTCCGTCTTCGACGACCCGTACCGCTTCGACATCACCCGTGACGCACGCGCCCACGTCGCCTTCGGCGGACACGGCGAGCACGTCTGCCTCGGCTCCCACCTGGCCCGCCTCGAACTGCGGGCCGTCCTGCGGGCGATCGCCCCCCTGCTGGCGGAACTGGAGCCGGTGCGCAAGCCAGAGTTCGGGGTGCTGCACCTCCAGGCGGCCGAGATCAAGCGGCTCGTCGTACGACGCAAGGAGCAGTGAGAAATGCCGGAGAACAACAGGCCGATACCCGCCACCCTGCAGGAGTTCGCCGAGGGAGACGAATCCGACCTGAATGTGGTGGCGCCCTGGACCGGTCCCGCCGTCGACCCCGAAACCAGACTTCTGAAAGAGCCGATCCGGGGCCGTCACATTGTGGCGACATCGGTCGGCTGGCCGAAGCCCGGACATGAGCCGGTGGCCATCCAGCTGAATGAGGCGATCCTTCGGGAGCTTTATACGCGCCCCGGTCTCCTGGCCGTCTCCCTCGCCATTTCGGAGAACAACTTCAACAGCACCCGAAGCCTCAGTATCTGGCAGGACGAGAAAGCACTCGCCGGTTTCATGAAGTCGGAAGCGCACGTTGCGGCGGCACGCCGGGTGCGTGAGCTGATGTTCGACTGGGAAGGCGCGCACTGGGCGGTCGAGGAAACCACGGAACTGCCTACCTGGGAGGAAGCGCGAGCCCGTCTTACGGCCGTACGGACGCCGGGTACCAGTGAATTCGCCTCACCCGGTACGTGAAAAAGCAGAGAGCCGCCTGAGGATCGCCTGAGAACCGCTCGACGATCGCTCGAGAACCACTTGAGAAGACCTTGCCACGATCATGGAAAAAGAACCGAGAGGAACCCGGTAGATGACCGCGCCCGTACAGGCCCCGCCGCAGGAGTCGCTCACCACGCACTTCCTGCACCACTTCGACCTCGCCTTCGAGATGGTCCTCCAGCTCGCCGAGGACTTCGACGACGCCAGTGCGCGCCTCGCGCCGGCCCCGCACAAGCCGCTCGTGTGGTTCCTGGGTCATCTGACCTGCGCCACCGACTACTTCTCCACCCTGCACCAGGGCACCGAGTCCCTGGTGACCGAGGAGTTCTCGCGCCGCTACGCGGGCAACGACAACTTCGACTGGTCCGTCGGTCCGTCCCTTGAGGAGATGATCGACCTCTACAAGGCGGTCCACGCCCGCATGCGCGAGTTCGTGGCCGGGCTGACCCCCGCCGACCTCGACCGCCAGTCCCCGCTCGAACCCTTCGGGGACGACCGGCTCAAGAATCTCGGCAAGGCGCTGTCGATCATTCAGATGCACGATGCCTACCATTGCGGCCAAATCGGCTGCCTGCGGGTGGCCCTGGGCAAGCACGTTCCTTTCTAGACGGCTCCCCGCCGGGCACTGCTACGGTGTGGTCCAGACTTGGTCCCGCAGCGTTCGGTGCCCGAAAGGGGAAGCTTTCATGTCTCACATCGCCTTCTTCAATTTCCCGGCCATCGGCCATGTGAATCCCACGCTCGGCGTGGTCGAGGAACTGGTGAAGCGGGGACACCGGGTGACGTGCACCGTCACCGAGCACTTTGTCCCCGCGGTCGAGGGAGTCGGTGCCGAGGCCGTGGTCTACGAGTCGGTGTTCGGCGAGTTCTACCGCAGCCCGTACACGGCCGAGGCGAATGCCGGAGAAGGACTGCGGTGTCTGAACGAGGCGACGACGCTCGTCGAGCAGGTGGGCCCATTCTACGAGAAGAACAAGCCCGATCTGATCGTGCATGACTTCATGGCCTGGGGAGCCCGCTTCTTCGCGTCGAAGAACGACATCCCGGTGGTCCGGCTCTTCCCGTCGTACGCGTGGAACGAGCATTTCAACATTCAGGAGCGGTTCCCGATCGCGGAGATGTCCGACCCCCAGGTCATGGACATGGTCGGACAGCTCGCCGCGCTGCTGCCCGAGTACGGGCTGCCGGCCGACCCGATGGCGTTCTTCCAGGGCATCGAGAAGCGCGGCATCGTCTTCATGCCGCGCGAGTTCCACTACGACGGCGAGACCTTCGACGAGCGGTTCGTGTTCGCCGGACCCTGCCTCGGCGACCGCTCCTTCCAGGGCGCCTGGGAGCCGTCCTTTGCCGACCGCCCCGTCCTGCTCATCTCGCTGGGCACGGCCGCCACCGGCTGGCCCGAGTTCTTCGGCACCGCCGTCGAGGCGCTGCGGGACTCGCAGTACGAGGTGGTCATGGCCGTCGGCGACCACCTCGACCCCGCCGAACTCGGCGACCTGCCCGCCCACTTCGACGTACGCAGGCACGTACCGCAGCTGGAGGTGCTGCGCAGGGCCGGCCTGTTCGTCACCCATGGCGGGATGAACTCGACCATGGAGGCGCTCTACCACGGTGTGCCCATGGTGGTCATCCCGCAGATGAACGAGCAGAGGGCCAACGGCCTGCGCGTGGCCGAGCTGGGCCTCGGCCGCCACCTGGCCAAGGAGGACACCACCGCGCAGAGCCTGCGCCAGGCGATCGACGAGGTCGCCGGCGACCAGGGCGTGCGCGAGCGGGTGGACGGTCTGAGCCGCGGCATGCGCGCCACCGACGGACCCGCCGTCGCGGCCGATGCCGTCGAGTCCTTCCTGACCGAGGCGCGCTGACCACGACATGACACGAGGGCCTGCCACCCGGTGACACCGGGCGGCAGGCCCTCGCCGTATGTGCCCGCGCCCCGGATTCCCGGTGGCTGTACGGCCGTTCGAGCGCCCGTCGAGCGGAAGCGCCCAGGGTGTGGCCTGCGGGGGACTGCGCTCATGCTTCGTGCGGTGCACCCCTGGTCCAGTCCGTCTATCCCCACTGGAAGGCACCGTGAAGCGACTGTTGAAGATCGCGGGCGCTGTCCTGGCCCTGGGTCTGCTGATACCGACCGCCGGCGCAGCCGTCGGCGAGGAGACCGGCAGCGACACCCAGGCCCTGCGCACCGAGTCCTTTCCCCGGATCGGTTCGCTGAGCGACCCCTCCGGCAAAGGCAGTTTCCGGTTCGGCGTGGCCAGCTCCGCCACCCAGATCGAGGACCAGAACACCAACACCGACTGGTACAAGTGGACACAGCCCGCACCCGACGGCATGGGCAAGAGCCCGTTCGTCGGTGAGGGTGTGCAGGGCTACTCCAAGGCCATGCAGGACATCGGCCTGCTGCAGAACCTGCATGTCGACTCCTACCGGTTCAACATCGAGTGGGCCCGCGTCGAGCCGCGCCGCGGTTACTTCGACGAGAAGGCCCTCGACCACTACAGCGACGAGATCGACGCACTCCTCGCCCGCGGCATCCGCCCGGTCCTCGTCCTGCACCACTTCGCCAACCCGGTGTGGGTGGACAACCCCGAGGACCCCACCTGCAAGAACGGTCCCTCCGACACCAACCTGTGCGGCCTCGACAACCCGGTCGGCGGCCCCCTGGTCGTCCAGGAGATGGCGAAGTACGCGGACGTGATCGCCGAGCGGTTCGGCGACCGGGTCCACGAGTGGGCCACGCTCAACGAGCCCATGGTCTACATGCTGTTCTCGCACGCCTTCGGAGCCGGCCCGCCCGGCAAGGCCGACCTGCCCACCAACTTCTCCACCAAGTTCGTGCCCGCGATCCGCAACTACATCAACGCCCACGTGGCCATGTACCGCGCGATCAAGAAGCACGACCCGCACGCCTCCGTGGGCCTCACCCTGAGCGTCAAGCAGTACGTCCCGGTACGCGACGGCAAGATCAGCAACGACCCGCGGGACATCGCCGCCGTCAACCGCTTCCGCCGCTTCTTCGAGCTGAACTTCATCGACTCCCTGTGGAAGGGCAGCTTCGACTCCGACTTCGACGGCGTCCCCGACGAGTCCCACCCCGAGTGGAAGAACTCCGTGGACTGGCTCGGCATCCAGCTCTACGACCGCACCGGCGTCTCCGACCCCGGCACCACCCCCGGCCCCACCACCCTGCCGGTGATCAACGTCGACGTGTGCGGAACCGCGCCGTGCATGCCGCAGCTGGACAAGTCCTACTTCGTCCCGGCCATGGGCTACGAGTCCGACCCCGACGGGCTCTACCCGGTGCTCAAGGACTTCGGCGCCCGCTTCCGCGGCCTTCCGCTCGTCGTCAGCGAGTCCGGTATCGCCACCGACTCCGGCAAGCGCCGCGCCGAGTTCATCGTGCGGGCCCTGCAGCAGATCTTCCGCGCCCGTGCCGACGGCGTGGACGTGCGCGGCTACTACCACTGGAGCCTGATGGACAACTTCGAGTGGCTCCAGGGCTACAAGGCCCACTTCGGCCTGTACAAGGTCGACCGCTCCACCATGGAGCGCATCCCCACCGAGGCCGTCAGCGTCTACTCCGAGATCGCCAAGTCCCGCCGGCTCACCCCGGAGATCCGCAGGCAGTACGGCGAGATCGGCCCGCTCAGCCCCGAGCCCGGCGGCGACGGCACGTCGTCCACCGCCACGCCCTCGGCGACCGCGGCGGTCGTCGGCCGCAAGGACTGAGCCACAGGGACTGAGTCGCAATGACTGAGTAGTGACGACTGAGTCGCAAGGACTGAGTCGCAAGGACTGAGTCGTGACGGCTGAGTCGTAAGGACCGAGCCACACCCGCCCGCCTGCCCCCGGCCCCGACGCCAGGGGCGGGCGGGCCGGCTTCGGCAGAAGGGAGACGGAAACAGCCGACGGGCTCCGGCACACGTGGCCGGATGAAGCGCGGCTCCACCCCGTCTCCAGGGCGGCGTCCGAGGGTGGGACGGGCGCCGTGCACGGGACGCGCCCGGGCCGCGGGCGCCGGTCGTCGGCTTCAACGAGCTTCGAGGATGAGCAGATGAGCTATGCCCAGGTGAACAGCGGCGAGAGCCAGGCCCCGACCACCGCCGACGACGTGGTGGCCTTCCTGCGGGCGACGGTCGCCGAACTGCTGGACGTCACACCGGAGTCGGTCGACCCCGGCCGGCCGCTGCGCGACCTCGGACTGGACTCCGTCCGGATCATGTCGGTCGTGGCCGCCCTGTCCCAGCACCTCGCCCGGCCCGTTCCCGGCTGGGTGGTGTGGCAGCACCCCACGATCACCGGCATCGCCGCCCACCTCACCGGCATCGCCGCCGCCCCCGACACCCCGGCCGTCCGCAGCCGCGCCGCGGACGGCGAGCCGATCGCCGTCGTCGGCCTCGGCTGCCGGCTGCCCGGCGGCGTCGACACCCCCGAACAGCTGTGGCAGGCCCTGGTGGAGGGCCTCGACGCGATCCGCGAAGTACCCGCCGACCGGTGGAACGCCCAGGAGTGGCTCGACCCCGACCCGCGCGCCCCCGGAAAGATGACCACCCGCTGGGGCGGCTTCCTCGACGACGTCTCCCGCTTCGACGCCGAGCTGTTCCGCATCTCGCCCGCCGAGGCCCGGCACATGGACCCCCAGCAGCGCATGGCGCTCGAGGTCGCCTGGGCCGCGCTGGAGGACGCCCGGATCGTCCCCGGCGCCCTCACCGGCAGCCGCACCGGCGTGTTCCTCGGCACCATGGCACAGGAATACCACCTGGCCACCGGCGCCGACCCCGAGACCATCGGCACCCACTCCGCCGTCGGCTGGGACAACTCCATCATCCCCGCCCGCATCGCCTACACGCTCGGTCTGCAGGGCCCGGTGATGGCCGTCGCCACCGCCTGCAGCTCCTCGCTGACCGCCACCCACCTCGCCGTACAGAGCCTGAGGCGCGGCGAGAGCGACCTCGCCCTCGCGGGCGGCGTCAACGTCATGCTCCACCCCCACACCACCGTCGCCATGACCAAGTTCGGCGGCATGAACCCCGACGGCCAGTGCCGCGCCTTCGACGCCCGGGCGGGCGGCTACGTCCGCGGCGAGGGATGCGGCGTCATCGTCCTGCGCCGCCTGTCCGACGCCCTCGCCGCCGGCGACCGCGTCTACGCCGTGATCCGCGGCACCGCCGTCAACAACGACGGCGCCTCCAACGGCCTGACCGCCCCCAATCCGGGCGCGCAGGTCGACGTCCTGCGCGCCGCCTGGCAGGACGCGGGCATCGACCCCAAGGACGTCTCCTACGTCGAGGCCCACGGCACCGGCACCTTCCTCGGCGACCCCATCGAGGCCGAAGCGCTCGGCACCGTCTTCGCCGAAGGACGCACCGAGCCGCTGCGCCTCGGCTCGGCCAAGACCAACTTCGGACACCTGGAGCCCGCCGCGGGCGTCGTCGGCCTGCTGAAGACCGCCCTCGCCCTCCACCACGGCGAACTGCCCGCGAGCCTCCACTTCGACGAGCCGAACCCGCACATCGACTTCGAGCGCGGCAGACTCCGCGTCGTCACCGGACAGCAGCCCTGGCCCGCCACCCGCCGCCGCTACGCCGGCGTCAGCGGCTTCGGCTTCGGCGGCACCAACGCCCACATCGCCCTGGAGGAGGCCCCCCACCGCAGGCGGCGCCTCGTCCCGGTCACCGCCGCCGGCGAGCAGGCCCTGCACGACGCCGTCACCGCACTCGCCGCCCACGGCGCGGGCGAACTCCCGCCCGCACCCGAGCAGTCCGCCGCCCACCGCGCCGTCGCCGCCGTCACCGGCTCCGCCACCGCCGGCCTCGTCGCGGGCCCGGTACGGACCGGGGAACGCCCCCCGCTCGCCTTCTTCTTCTCCGGCCACGGCTCCCAGTGGCTCGGCATGGGCCGCGACCTGCTCGCCGAACCCGCCTTCCGCACCGCCCTCGACGCCTGCGACCGCGCCGTACGACGGTTCACCGGCTGGTCGGTGACCGAGGAACTGCTCGCCGACGAGACCCGTTCCCGGCTGCACCGCACCGACGTGGTCCAGCCCGTCCTCTTCTCCCTTCAGATCGCCCTGGCCCGCACGCTGACCGCCTGGGGCCTGGAGCCCGACACCGTCTTCGGCCAGAGCGTCGGAGAGGTCGCCGCGGCCGTCGTCGCGGGCGCCCTCACCCTCGACGAGGGTGCTCGGGTCATCACCACCTGGTCCGCGCTCATCGCCGAACGCGCCTCGGGCCACGGCACCCTCGTCGTCTGCGACCTCACCCGCGAGGAGGCCACCGACCTCATCCGGGACACGGCCCCAGACCTCTCCCTGGCCGGGCACCTCGCCCCCGGCCAGGTCTGCCTGTCCGGACCCACCGAAGCCGTCGCCGCCGTGGAGCGGGAACTCGCTGCCGCCGACGTGCGCACCCTGCGCGTCCACATCGACTACGCGTCCCACAGCGCCACGCTCCAGGACCTGGCCCCCGAACTCGTACGCCGCCTCGGCACCGTCGACACCCGGACCACGTCCGTCCCTCTGTGGTCGACGGTGCTCGCCGACCAGGTAGACGGCCACGCCCTGGACGCGGGCTACTGGGCACGCAACATGTGCGAGCCGATGCTGCTGGCCGAGTCCGTCACCCGGCTCGCACACACCGGTGCGGCCGCCACCCGCGGACTGCGCATCGTCGAGATCGCCCCCCACCCCGTGGCCCGGCACTCCTTCGAGCGTACCTTCGCCGCGCTGGGCGACGCCCGCTCCGCCGCCCTGGCGGCCTGCCGGCGCGACCTGCCCGCCCGTACCGCCCTGGAGGACGTGGCCGCCCGCCTGTGGTGCGAGGGCCACGACCTCGACTGGTCCGCCGTACACGGCCGTCCCGACCGCACCGCCCCCAAGGCGCCCGTCACCCTCACCGTGTCCGGCAAGACCGAGGAGGCCCGCGCCCGCAACGCGGCCCAGCTCGCCGACCGCGTCCGCGACGCGTCCCCGGGCGACCTCCTGGACATCGCCGCGACCGCCGCCCGGCACCGGACGCATTTCGAGTTCCGGGCGGGTGTGGCGGCGGTTTCGGCGGCGGAGGCGGTCGAGGCGTTGGAGGCTCTGGCTGAGGGCCGGGCGCATCCGGATGTGGTGGAGGGTGCTTCGGCCGGTGGTGATCTGGCGGTGTTGTTCACCGGTCAGGGCAGTCAGCGCATCGGGATGGGCCGGGGGCTGTATGCGGCCTTCCCGGTGTTCCGGCAGGCCTTCGACGAGGTGTGCGCGGCCCTGGATCCGTATCTGCGGGTGCCGTTGGCGGCGGTGGTGTTCGCCGCTGAGGGCAGTGTGGATGCGGTGTTGGTGCATGAGACGGAGTTCACGCAGCCGGCGTTGTTCGCGGTCGAGGTGGCGTTGTTCCGGTTGTGGCGGGCGTGGGGTATCGCGCCGGTGGCGGTGGCCGGGCATTCGGTGGGTGAGCTTGCGGCTGCGCATGTGGCCGGGGTGCTGGATCTGGCGGATGCGGCGCGGTTGGTGGCGGCGCGGGGCCGGTTGATGCAGGCATGTGAGGCGGGTGGGGCGATGGCGTCGGTGGAGGCGTCGGAGCCGGAGGTTTTGGAGGTTGTGGCCGGTGTGGTGGGCCGGGTGTCGGTGGCGGGGTTGAACGGTCCGTCGCAGACGGTGGTCAGTGGGGATGCGGCCGCGGTGGAAGCGGTGGTGGGGCATTTCGCGGGGCT
>NZ_JBFAWH010000053.1:0-36141 GCF_040680235.1 Streptomyces sp. NPDC052101 | reverse complement strand
GACTTCGAACACCTCCCCCAACGGCACAGGAGCCTCGTGCGTTGCGCACACCACCAGCGTCACCCGATCAGTGGCCGCGCTGAAAACACTCAGTGTCTACCTGGTAGCCAAACGTCAGGCCGCCATCGGGATGCAGGGCCATGGAGGAGTGCTCATGGTCTGAGTCCTTGCGCAGGAAGACGATTCCCTCGTCCTCGACTCGGGGCACCATGTCGCCGAACAGCTCGATACGAGCGCCCTTGGTGGTGATACGGGAAACGCCGCGCTCGGGAAAAGTATCGAGACTCAGGAACGCGCCGTTGCTCGCCACCTGAAAGTGCTGTCCCTCGCCGTACGCGGGATCGGTCACCGGGGATGCCTCGGTTCCTAAAGCCTTCGCGACAGCTGCTTCATCAAATGTAGGTCTTGCTCGTTCTGTCATATGAGGACGGATTATAAGCGGCAGGAACGGCAAAAGATGTAAGACAGCTTACATCACGGCTAACCTGGCCTGATGTAATGCAAGAGAAACAAAAAGAATGCCAACGCGAAGAGAAGGAATAGCTCCACGGTAAGCAGAGCCTGAGGAAGTCGTTTGATCCTAGAGCTTAAAGTAGAAGAGTCCCGGGAAAGAAGAAATGATGCGGCAAAGGCCACTGGGATCAGGATGACTGAGGCATCCTTCGCTGTAAGCCCAAACGTCCTACCCTTGGTACTGGCATGACGAAACTCCACAACTCCACGCCAGACCAAGAGACCAAAAGCAAAACCGGTAATGAGAATGGCAACCCAGAGCATGCTGGAATGCAACCTGGTAAGGTGCAAACGGATGCCGATTAGGATTCGTTCCGTTCGATTCCTAGTCGAGTCTTGACGCAAGTAAAGCTCAAAAGTACTTGTCTCTTCATCCACCTTAGCGTCTTTGAGGGAATCACCGTTCTCTTGGAGTACTCGGTGGCTCTCTTCAAGCCGAACTGCCGTATCGGAAGCACGAAAACTAATATGGTTGGTCTCGGCATCGGCAAACGCAATAGTTGTCCAGACGGTCTTACTCAAGCGGTCCCGAGTATCGCGCGTCTTAGTAAAATAAACGGCGCGTTTGTGCTCTACCGTAATAGTAAAAGGCTCGTCCAAGGGTACAACACATCTGGCAAACGCCATCCAACGAAGTCCATACCCATAATAGGCTGAAGCGAATCTGTGACGTCTAGCCTTCTCTTCATCCGAGGCACCTACAGGCGGATTGGCTGCCCCATCAAGAAGAAAGTGAAGCTTTTCAAGTAGCAGGGTAATGTCTTGAGCGGTTGTCGCATTGTAGCGCGTCTCTGAGTGCGCATGGAGTTCCTGGAAGAAATAGGGAAGAACAATCAGTGGGTGCTCCGAGCTGTTAGCGCGCTCTGGAAGTACGTACTTGGAAGCCAAAGTCGCAATCTTGTCTGCGAAATTCTTCCAATCAGGGTAAGAGTTTTTCCAACCCGTCGGAAGCACATCATTCTCGGAAAGCAGGTAGTCGTATTGCGCCAAATCGGTATTCTTACGGCTAGCGCAAATCCTATTGAAAGGATGAGGCGGAAAATAGAAAATGGAGGTCAATAGATCGATAAGCTCAGGCTCCAGGCAAGATCCGTTGATAAGCTCAGTAGAACCCCCCAAATGACTAACGTACTTAGCTTGGATCCTAGCGCTCTCATCTAGAGGGATTCGATAGACGTGCTGCCCAGCCACTGTGATGCGCAAGTCAAGCAATGGAATTCTCGGCATGTCGGCAATGGGCAAAATCAACTTAGCACTCGGAGTTCTGCCTGCCTCCGTAGGCGGAACCTTGAGTACAGCCCTGAGAGACCTCGCCTGCTTGCTGCATCCTGAAAGAACTTTCTTCTCTGTCAAAGAATACGCAAGCGGACGAACATGGATTTCCTTATAGCGTTCCGACCAAAGAGCATTAGATAATTGCACGCGCTCAACAGCCCGCAGGCGCCAGGCTTGCAGATTGCACAAAAGAACCACGGCAGCCAAATCCTGGCGCTCGCCAAATGGATCCATAGGATCCCCCTTCATTGATATCCATATGATAGTTCATTACTATGCTTACCCCCATAGTGGCCAAGGCGCATCTTGTACTACTCCATGCGGCTGATAGGAACAATCGAAGCAGCAAATCATAGCCATCAAGTTTTCAAATTCCATATTGACAATCGCTTGCTCTTCGGTGTTTAATTAATGCTGCCATATGGAAAATAGAGAAAATTTTTTCAAGCGCGCGAAAGGAAAATTATCCCTGAAAAAGCTAACCCCCCATCAAGTGAATGCGAAGAAGATCAGTGACGAAAGGAGAGATAGGGAGCTAACCGACAACCCCATGTCTCTGGAAGAATTTAGTCAGCGACATAGAGAAAATACCAACCTGTGGTCAACCAAGGATGAGAAGCGGTTTATAAGGAGGAACCAGCCCAAAAAATTCTGGAAGTGACTAACTCTTGTCGTGTCGTGTAATTGCCCTCATCCCCTCCCTTGTAGCTCTCTGCCCTCAGGCTTTGGCCGGTGGCCTGTATCGTGCTGGGAGCCAGGTCGGCCGCAGGCTTGCCCACCGTATCGGGCAGCAGCAGCTGTCCGACAAAGCCCGAGAACGGTCGACCTGGCGTAGGGCCCCCAGCACGAGAGAGGTGGGTAAAGCCTTCAGGGCCACCCATCGGCGACGCCCGGCCGCGCGGGTGGGCTACGCATAGGACAGCTCAGACCAGACGACCTTCCCTGAACCCTCCTGGCGAATGCCCCACCGCTTGCTCATCGAGGACACCACGGACAGTCCCAGACCGCGGCCATCCTCAGGCGTTGGCCGGCGAAGTGTCGGTAGCTCCTCCATATAATCGCCAACCTCGACGAACAGACTCCCCCGCTCTGCCCAAAGACACACCGTGACGTCAGTGCCTGCGGCAGTACTGGCCCTAACGGCGTTGAGTACAAGCTCCGCTGCAACGAGCTGCACGGCATCAACCAAGCCCAGCATGTCCCAGCGATGAAGCGTGTCGATGACGAACCTGCGGCAAAACCAAACAGCGCTGGGTACAGCGGGAAGCACGATCCAGGACACCTGGATCTTCGCGCTTGATGCCATGACACACCTCGTAGACGTGGCCTGATACACCAGACGAGTGGTGAAGTAGTGTCTTCGTTTATCGTAGCCTGCCTTGGAGCGAAGCATGTAAGAGCGTTAAACCTCCTCCAGGAAGGATGCTCCCGCATGTCCACAGCCCTCCTCGCTGAAACTCCTGTTCAGGAGTACACGCCCAAGGCGTTCAGTACGCTTCCTCTCTTCCGGGATTCCAAGAACGCCCTCAAAAAGCAGAAGGCGAATCTCTGCCCAGTGGGTAGCGTCATTGTTAAACACGGACTTGAAGAGAAGATGGGTGTCAGTCTCCTTCATAAGCACTTCCCGCTGGAAGAAAGTGAAATCCTGTCGCGATCTTTTGATACGCCGGGTCGCACGATTACCATGCGACCTGTGCCGAAGCAGCGGAAGGATGCTACGGTTCCGTACCTGTGGCGAGCGGTTCGTGAATCCGGCGGGAAATTTGCATACTACCCACTCGAATTTGTAGAACGAGAGTATGCAGAAGAGTTGGATGGGTTCCGTCTGGACGAACACCTCGGACTTCTGCAAGACATGGCTTACGAGCTTGAGAAGTATAACCTTCTCAATGTCTTTGGGATTGCAACGCTCAACATCACCAAGCTTCGGGAAAACAACACTGAGCTACTGGTGGAAACCACAGACAGTGTCAATCGCACATTGACGGTCAAACCAGAGCCGGGCCCTGTTCCGGAGGGCGAAGAGCTAACGGAAACGCTGTGGACCTTTGGCCCGGTGAATCCAGCAAATGAAGAAGCCGCATGTAAGGGAACACACTGCGCAGGACACTGTCACGGCCACTGCCTTGGACACTGTGTCGGTCATTGCCATGGTCACAATCCCCATCCCGAGTAGAAGTGTCCGGATCGCTATTGCGGCCGTGTAGATCCACTAAGCGGGCGCTGCGCGCTCCACGATCAATTGCCGCCTGACGACCGCACCCGGCTTCCTGGAGCCGCTGATGCCGCGTGGCTACCCCTCCCGTCACACGGGGCGTGTCACCGACGTGTCACACACCCCAGCGGACATCCTGCAAGGCAACCCCCTGACCTGGACGTTTGCCCCACTCTCTGGACTGGACGGACGAGAAAGACTGGGCGTCAGCTTCTGGGGGTCAAGGGGTCGCAGGTTCAAATCCTGTCGTCCCGACCGGCTTTGTCGCTGGTCGGAGGTCGTCTTCTCAGGGATGAGGAGACGACCTTTTCGTGTCTGTGGGGCCGTCGTTGCTGTCCTTCTGGCCCTGCTCCCCGGGGTGCGCCGGGGGGTGGTCGCCGGTGGCGATCTTGGCCACCATCTCGGCGAGTTGCCCGCAGGCTCGCGCGATCTCCCGCTGGGTCTCGTTCCGCTCGCTGATGACTGCCGCGACCAGCAGCGCGGTCAGCGAGGCGGAACCGTTGAACGCCTGGAGGGTGATCATGTTGGTGAGCAGGTCATGGCCGGAGAAGGGGCCCGATCTTCGGGCGGCGGTGATGATCGCGAACGTGGACACGGCCAGTGCGCAGGGCGCGGCCCCGGCCAGCTGGAAGCGGAAGGCCGCCCAGATGAGCAGCGGGAAGCCGAGGAACATGAGCGGCGCGCGACCGGTCTCGACGACGCCGACGCTGACCGTGGCCGCCAGCAGCAGCAGTCCCTCCAGCCACCGCAGGGGCAGCACGTCCGTCGGCCGGCGTGCCGTGCTGAGGACGAGCAGGAGCGGGGTGACCACGAGGACGCCCATCGCGTCGCCGGTCCACCAGACCGACCACGTGGGCCAGAAGCCCGCGGTGCTCAGGACTCCCGCGAGGACCAGGGTCCCGCTGCCCGTCGTCGCGCTGACCAGCATCCCGGTGAACGCACCGAGGAAGATCAGGGCGAGTGCGTCCCGCAGACGGTCCAGTTCGTTCCGGAACCCCATGCGGCGCAGCAGCGCGTAGGAGCAGAGGGGCGCCAGGGTGTTTCCCGCCGTGATCGCGAGCACGGCGGGCAACGAGGGCCCCAGCGAGACATTGACCAGGAACGCCCCGAGTGCGACCCCGGGCCAGACCCTCGACCCGCACAGGAGCAGGCCCGCCACCGCTATACCGCTCGGCGGCCACAGCGGGGTGACCTGGCCGCGCACCAGCTGCTGGAGCAGTCCCACCCTGGCCGACCCGTAATACAGCGCCGCGATGACACAGATCTCCACGACGGCCACCACGCCGTCGCGGCTGAGCTGCACACGCCGCGCGACAGCCATCGGCGACCTCCGGGTCGGCATCACCCCCAGCCCCATCATCCGCCGGATCCCCCGGATCCTCCACGGAACCGCCGACGGTCCTCGGGTCAGGCGGGCGGCGTGCGCACGGCGAGGATGGCCATGTCGTCGTGACCGTCGCTGGGGTGGTGATCGGCCAGAGCCCGGACGAACGCGGGCAGGGGCAGGCCGGCGTGTTCCCGGGCGAGACCGGCGAGTGCGCTCAGCCGCTCGTCGATGGGGTGGTCGGGATGCTCGACCAGCCCGTCCGTGAAGAAGACCAGGGTGGCGTCCGGGGGCAGGAAGCGGGAGTGGTCCGGGCGGGGCTGCTCGGTGTCGACGCCGAGCGGCAGTCCGGGTTCGCCGAGCAGGTAGGCCACATGGCGCTCACGGGTGAGCAGCAGGGGCGGGACGTGGCCCGCGGTGCTCCAGCGCAGCCGCCAGCCCGGCGCCTCCGGCTCGATGCGGGCCAGGGTGGTGGTCGTGACGGGACTGTTCGTGATGGACTCCAGAGCCCGGTCGAGCCGGGACAGGACCGCGCCGGGCGGATCGCTCCGGTCGAACAGCAGAGCGCGCATCATGTTCCGCGTCGAGGCCATGGCGGCCGCGGCCCGCAGATCGTGGCCGACCACGTCACCGATCACGACCGCCACCACATGGTCGGGCAGGGGGATGGCGTCGTACCAGTCCCCGCCGAGCTGACTGGGCTCGGCAGCCGGGCGGTAGATGGCGGCGGCGGTGAAGGGCCGCAGGTCGGGCAGTGTGGGCAGCAGCAGCCGCTGGAACTGCTCGGCTCCGACCCGGATCCGTTCGAACAGGCGGACGTTCTCGATGGCGATGCCGGCGGCGCCGGCCAGGGCGACGACGACGTTCTCGTCATGCATGTCGAACGGCTTTCCGTCCTGCCGCTCGGAGAGGTAGAGGTCACCGTAGATCTCGCCGCGGACGCTGATCGCGACGCCGAGCAGGGTGCGCATGCGCGGATGGCCGGGCGGGAACCCGGCGGAGGACGGATGGGCCCGGATGTCGTCGATCCGCAGGGGTCCGGGGTAGCGGATCAGGTGTCCGAGGACGCCCAGACCGCGAGGCAGTCCGGTCTCGGCCAGAGCGATGCGTTCGTCCTCGGACAGACCGGCCGAGATGAACTGCTCCAGGTGCTCGCCGGACTCGTTGAGCACGCCCAGTGCCCCGTAGCGGGCGCCGACCAGGTCCATGGCGGTGGTCACGATACGACGCAGCACCGCGGGCAGTTCCACCTCACGGCTGATCGCCACCACCGCGTCCAGCAGGCCCTGCAGCCGGTCCATGGAGGTCAGCAGGGCGCGCAGTTGCTCGTCGATCCGGCCCAGCTCGGAACGCAGGCGGACATGCAGGTCGGGCAGGCGCGGCTGCCTCAGCTGTCTCCCATGCCTGTCTCCCGCCATCACGCGCGCCCAGTGGCCCGACCAGGACTCGAGCGGTGCATCGCAGCCTCCTTCCACGACCCCGGTCACCACCGGGGCCGACGGTCATCGCCGCGTCGTCTCTGATTGTGACACCGGCACCCGTGCCACCGCTGGCGCCGGCATGCCGGTAGGGCCTCTTGGCTGTTCCCTGGTCACCGGGGGCGGTCGAGGAGCGGCAGGGCCGCGAAGGCGTGGTCCTGCCAGAGCAGGCGGGAGGTTTCCTCCGGGTAGGCGGTCACGGCCGGGTGCTCGTCGAAGAGCCGGGTGAGGCGGTGCTCGTCGTCGTAGGCCGGCCAGCCCGGGGCGCCGTCGGCGGCGAAGGCCGACCACGCCGTGCGGAAGGACGCGGACAGCTCCTCCGCGGCGGGGGAGGGGCCCCCGCCGAGCAGGGCGGCGGCTGTGCCGCTGCCGAGGTTGCCGAAGACGAGGGGTACGTCGAGACCGTGGCAGGCACCGAGGGCACCGCCCTGACCCGGCGGGGGCCAGGTCAGTTCGTACAGGTGGGCACGGCCGCCGCCGCTGGTCTGCGCGTGGGCGAGACGGAGGCTCGGCATGCGGAACAGCCAGTCCGAATGGACCAGCTCGTACAGCTCCTCGGGGCCCGCGGCCGGGAAGCCGGCCCGGTAGCGGTGCGCGCCGTCCGGTCCCGGGGCGAAGTGCTCCAGCGCGGTCGCGGCCTGCTCCTCGGTCACCTGGCCGAGCGTCCCGTCGACCGCGCTGAACAGCCGGTGCTCGTCCCGGGTGTGTCCGACGACGAGGCCGACGTCCCGGCCGGCGCCGTCGGCCAGCGCCTGCCACGGAGTGACGGGCAGGACTGCACCGTCGACGACGGGAGCGAACAGGACCGACCGCAGTGCGGGCCGCCCCCAGCGCTCGCCGAAGGAGGCCGACTTCGCGGCGACCGCGTCACCGGCGGCGGCCAGTCGCTCCGGTGGTACGGCCGCCAGCTCGGCCGCGGTGGGCCGTAGTCCCAGCTCGGCGGCGACTGCGGCGGCGATGTCGGCGGCCAGCGCCGGCGAGAAGAACGTCCCCGGGACGCTCTGCGCGATCGCCCGGCGGAAGAGTCCCGCCGCGCGCTCCATGGCCAGCAGGGCCGCGATCGACCCGGCGCCCGCCGACTCGCCGAAGACCGTGACCCGGTCCGGATCGCCGCCGAAGACCCGGATGGTGTCCCGCACCCATTCAAGGGCGGCCACCTGGTCGAGCAGTCCCCGGTTGGCGGGCGCCCCGTCGATGTGCCCGAAGCCCTCCATGCCGACGCGGTAGTTGAACGTCACCAGGACCACACCGCCCTCCCGCGCGAGGCGGGCCCCGTCGTACTCCGGCAGACCGGACATGCCGATGCTGTACCCGCCGCCGTGGATCCACACCATGACGGGAAGGCCCGCTCCCGGGGACGGATCGGGCGACCAGACGTTGACCGTCAGCCAGTCGGCGCCCGCGCCCTGCGCCAGGGCATCCATGCCGAAGTACCCGGCCTGCGGCGGCGGAGGGCCGTACGACACGGCCTCACGGACGCCCGTCCAGCCGCCGGCCGGCACGGGCGCGGCGAAACGGAGCGCCTCCACCGGCGGCTCGGCGAACGGAATGCCCCGGAAGACCGCCACGCCCCCCTCCGTGCGGCCGCGCAGCACCCCGGCCGGTGTGCGGACCTCGGGCTCGGCGCCTGCGGGTACGGATGCGGCAGTGGTCATCTCGGTGCCTTTCCCGGACAGGGAGAGCGGTCGTACGACCGGCACCGGTGATCGTCCCGTGGGGGCGCCGTGCACCGCCAGCGATTTACCGGGTGCGGGACGCGTCCTCGGCCGTGTCCGCGGGCTTCGCCTGCCGCCGTGCCGCGAGCACCGCGTAGACGATGACGCCCGCGAACAGGAACAGCGCGCCCTGGTACACCGCCGCGTAGCCGGCGCCGGCCATCAGCCAGAGGGAGAAACCGGCTGCGATCGCGGTGATCACCGAGTCCCGCACCAGACGTGCGCGGTCCACCGACGCGCGCCGCCCGGAGACCAGGTGGAAGATCTGAGCCGCCGCCGCCAGCAGATACGGCACGGTCGCGGTGAAGGTGGTGACGAGGACCAGGACGTCGAAGACCTTCGCCGAGCCGGACAGGTAGTTGTACGCGGTCAGGAGGGAGGAGAGGACGACCGTGACGGCGACGCCGACGACCGGCACGCCTCGGCGGCGGCGTCCGAACGCGGCGGGGAACAGGCCGTCCTTGGCCGCGGCGTACGGGGTCTGGGCGCTCAGCAGCGTCCAGCCGTTCAGGCATCCGGTCATCGACACCAGCGCCGCCAGCGCCACCGCCGTACCGCCCCAGCCGCCGCCGAACATCGCGTTCACGGCGTCGGAGAAGGGGGCCGTGGAGGTCACCAGCCGGTCGTGCGGGACCGTCCCGAAGACGGAGAGCGTGCCCAGCAGATAGACCAGCGCGGCGCCCGCGGTGCCGATGACGGTCGCGCGCCCCACGTTGCGGCGCGCGTCCCTGACCTCGCCGGCGCTCACGGCGGCGGACTCCACCCCGAGGTAGGAGAAGAGCAGCAGGGCGGCCGAGGCGGAGACGGCGCCGATGGCGCTGTGACCGCCGGCGTTGAACGGCCCGAGCCGGGACGGATCGAAGAAGAACAGGCCGCCGACCGCGACGAGCAGTAGCGGCACGAACTTCAGCACCGTCGAGACCACCTGGACGGCGCCCACGTACCGGGTGCCGGCGAAGTTGGCGAGAGCGGGCAGCCACTGCAGGACCAGCGCGGCCAGACAGGCGGTCCAGCGGTGGCCGCCGAGAGGGATCAGGACGCCGAGATAGCCGACCGCGGCGACGGCGAGCGCCGCGTTCGACACCCACGTGGTGATCCAGTACGACCATGCGGCCAGGAACCCGGCGAAGTCGCCGAAGGCCTCGCGGGCGTAGACGTACGGGCCGCCGGTGCGGGGGTCGCGTGCGGCGAGCCGGCCGAAGACCAGAGCCAGTGCGATGGCGCCGACGGTCAGGACGGCGAAGGCGACGAGGCTGACCGTGCCGTAGGGGGCGATGGAGGCGGGGAGCAGGAAGATGCCGCCGCCGATGATGTTGCCCATGACCAGCGCGGTCGCGACCGGCAGTCCGAAGCTGCGGGCATGCCTGCTGCCGGAGCCGTGGGCGTTCTCGACGGGGGCCGGAGCCGGCTGCGGGGCGGTTCCGGTGACGTGCATGGGGGTGCCTCTCATCGAACAGGTGCCCAAGGATCGCCCGGGCCCGGTCATGGTCCGTGAAGCCCCCGCCCGCCGCAAAATCACCGGTCCTTGTGGCGCCCGGCCCGGCTGAGCGTGAAAAAACTGCAGTGATGGGGCGCCCGCACCACAAAATATTCGACGCCCCGATCTCCGCTAGTCGCGTTCCGTGCCCTGCGCCCACAGACTGCGCACATGGCCCAGATGACGGGTCATGATCGCGTGTACGGCCTTCTCGTCCCGCTCCAGCAGGGCGTCGAGGAGTTCCAGGTGCTCCTCGGCCGAGGCGAGCAGCCGGCCGGCCTGCACCAGGGCCGTCAGGCCGTAGAGGCGGGAGCGTTTGCGCAGGTCGGCCACCACCTCGACCAGGTGGGCGTTGCCCGCGAGGGCCAGCAGGCCGAGGTGGAAGCGGGTGTCGGCCTCGACATAGGCGATCAGGTCGCCCGCGACCGCCGCGGTGACGATCTCGCGGGCCGCCGGGCGCAGCGCCTCCAGCGAGACGCGGTCGGCACTGCGGGCCAGGTCGACCACGGTGGGTATCTCGATGAGCGCACGGATCTGCGTGTACTCGTCCAGCTGCTGGTCGGAGACCGCGGTGACCCGGAAGCCCTTGTTCGGAACGGTGTCGACCAGGCCCTCCTTGGCCAGGTCCAGCATCGCCTCCCGCACCGGCGTCGCCGAGACGCCGAAGCGGGTGGCGAGCGAGGGCGCCGAATAGACCTCGCCGGGCCGCAGCTCACCCGCGATCAGCGCGGCGCGCAGCGCGTCGGCGACCCGCTCGCGGTAGCTGCTGCGCCGGCCGCCCAGCCGGGGGAGCGCCGGCAGATCCGAGTCCGGCTTGTTCTGTGCCTGTGCCATGTCACGCATCACCGGCGCGAGTCTAGAGGACGACGGGGTGGCTGGGGGACGGCTAGAGGACAAAGCCCTCCGGGAAGGGATCGGCGGGGTCGAGGAGGTACTGCGCGGTACCGGTGATCCAGGCGCGGCCGGTGAAGCTGGGCAGGACCGCCGGGACGCCCGCGATCTCCGTCGTACCGAGCAGGCGCCCGGTGAACCGGGTCCCGATGAAGGACTCGTTCACGAACTCGGTGTGCAGCGGCAGTTCGCCCCGCGCGTGCAGTTGTGCCATCCGCGCGCTCGTGCCCGTGCCGCACGGTGAGCGGTCGAACCAGCCCGGGTGGATGACCATGGCGTGCCGTGAGTGACGCGCGGTGGCGCCGGGTGCGTACAGGTGGACGTGGTGGCAGCCGTGGATGGACGGGTCCTCGGGGTGCACCGGTTCCCCCTCGGCGTTGATCGCCTCCATGAGGGACAGCCCGGCCGCCAGGATGTCGTCCTTGCGGGCGCGGTCGAAAGGGAGGCCGAAGGCGTCGAGCGGGAGTATCGCGTAGAAGTTGCCGCCATAGGCGAGGTCGTAGGTGACCGTGCGGCCGCCGGGCAGAGTGATCTTGCGGTCCAGGGCGACGGCGAACGACGGCACGTTCCTCAGGGTCACGTTCCGCGCGGCCCCGTTCTCCACCGCCACCTCGGCGACCACCAGCCCCGCAGGGGTGTCGAGCCGGATGGTGGTCACCGGCTCCACGACCTCCACCATGCCGGTCTCGACCAGCACTGTCGCGATCCCGATGGTGCCGTGGCCGCACATCGGCAGATAGCCGGAGACCTCGATGTAGAGGACGCCCCAGTCGCAGTCGGGGCGGCTCGGCGGCTGGAGGATCGCGCCGCTCATCGCGGAGTGGCCGCGCGGCTCGTTCATCAACAACTGCTTGATGTGGTCGCGGTGTTCACGGAAGTACAGCCGCCGCTCGTTCATCGTCGCACCCGGTACGGTGCCGATGCCGCCGGTGATCACCCGGGTCGGCATGCCCTCGGTGTGCGAGTCGACGGCGTGCAGCACGAGTTTGCTGCGCATGCTTCTCCAGTCTCGTTGTCGGAGTTCTCGGCGTCGGAGTTCTCGGCGTCGCAGTTCTCAGCCGAGCCCCGCGGCGACGGCCTTCTCGGTGGCCGCGCGCACCGCGGCCTCCTGCTCGGGCAGCAGCGGGACGCGCGGGGGGCGCACCGGGCCGCCGTACCGGCCCACGACATCCATGGACAGCTTGATCGCCTGCACGAACTCCACCCGTGAGTCCCAGCGCAGCAGCGGGTGCAGCTGCCGGTACAGGGGGAGTGCGGTGGTGAGGTCACCGGCCGTCGCGGCGCGGTACAGCTCCACCGAGGCCCGCGGCAGCGCGTTCGGGTAACCGGCCACCCAGCCCTTGGCGCCGGCCACCGCCAGCTCCAGCAGGACGTCGTCCGCGCCGATCAACAGGTCCAGATCAGGGGCGAGTTCGGCGATGCGGTAGGCGCGGCGGACATCGCCGGAGAACTCCTTGACCGCGTGGACGAGGCCCTCGCCGTGCAGCCGGGCGAGGAGTTCCGGCACCAGGTCGACCTTGGTGTCGATCGGGTTGTTGTACGCCACCACCGGCAGCCCCGCGCGGGCGACCTCGGCGTAGTGGGCGAGGACGGCCCGTTCGTCGGCGCGGTAGGCGTTGGGCGGCAGCAGCATCACCGACGCGCAGCCGGCCTCGCCCGCCTGCTCGGCCCAGCGCCGGGCCTCCGCCGCGCCGTACGCGGCGACGCCCGGCATCACCCGTTCGCCGCCGATCGCCGCGACGGCCGTCTCCACCACCCGGGCGCGCTCCTCGGGGGTGAGCACCTGGTACTCGCCGAGCGAGCCGTTGGGCACGACGCCGTCGCAGCCTCCTGCGACCAGCCAGGAGCAGTGCTCGGCATAGCGGTCGTAGTCGATCGAGAGGTCGTCGCGCAGCGGGAGCGCGGTGGCGACGAGGACACCGCGCCATGGACGGTTCTGCGGGTGGGTCATCTGTGGTCCCCAATCAATGACGTGTGACATGGTACTGATGCGGTTCAGTTGTCCGGTGGTGCGGCCAGGACGCCGAGCGGTACCGGTCGGGCGAACGGGCGGCGGTCCGCAGTGAGCGGGCAGCCGGTCAGTCCGGCCACCCCCGGCGCGCACATCCGGCCCTGGCACCAGCCCATCCCGGCCCGCGTGAGCAGCTTCACGGTGCGCAGATCGCCCGCGCCGAGCGTGCCGGCGGCGGTGCGGACCGCACCGGCCGTGACCTCCTCGCACCGGCACACCACCGTGTCGTCCGTGAGCCGCTGCGCCCAGCCCGCGGGCGGCGCGTACGCCGCCTCCAGCGCCGCGAAGAACGTCCGCAGCCGGGTCCTGGCCCGGGCGGCGGCCGCCCAGGCGTGCGGGTCGGGGGCGATGCCGTGCAGCCGGGCGGCGATCGAGCGGCCGGCGATGTGTCCCTCGGCGAGCGCGAGCGCCGCGCCGCCGATGCCGGTGCTCTCCCCGGCGGCCCAGACGCCGGGCACGTCGGTGCGCTGCTCGTCGTCGACCCGCACGGCCGGGCCGTCCGTCCCGGAGAGCGCGCAGCCAAGCGTCTCGGCGAGGTCGGTGTGCGGCAGCATGCCGTGTCCGACGGCGAGGGTGTCGCAGGGGATGCGGCGCGCGCTGCCGGGCCTGATCCGCCCTCCCTGCTCCAGCGCGGCGACGGTGACCGCCTCCAGCCGGTCGCCGCCATGCGCCTCCAGCACGGTGTGCCGGGGCAGCGTGCGGACCCCGTGGCGCAGCAACCGCCCCGCGTACCAGGCGCCTTCGGCGAGCTTGCCGGGCTCGGCGGCGAGGGCCGGAGCACGGCGCAGCAGGGCCCCGGGAGCGGCGGACTCGACCAGCGCGGCCACCCGCGCTCCGGCCGCGGCGAGCCCCGTGGCCACCGGCAACAGCAGGGGTCCGGTGCCGGCCACCACGACCGTACGGCCGGGCAGCACCAGGCCGCCCTTGAGCATGGCCTGCGCGCCGCCCGCGGTGACGACGCCGGGCAGCGTCCAGCCGGGGAAGGGCAGGACACGTTCGTAGCCGCCGGTGGCGAGCAGCACGGCGTGGGCACGGACGGTGACGCCCTCCTCCTGCGCGGGGCCGCGCAGGGCGTGGACCGCGAAGGAGCCGGCGGCCCGTGCGGCGTGGGCCGGTTCGCGCTCGACGCACCAGACGTGATGTTCCGTCAGATGGGTGATCCGTCCGGTGACGATGTGCCGTTCGACGCCCGCCCGCAGCCGCTCCCAGGTGCGCCACTGGTGGTGCAGGGCCTCGGGGCGGCGGGCGCCGAGGGCCCGGGCGGGCTGCCGGTAGAACTGGCCGCCTGCCTGCTCGGCCGCGTCGACGAGGGTGACCCGTACGCCCCGGTCGGCCGCCGCCAGCGCTCCGGTGAGACCCGCCGGGCCCGCCCCGACCACGGCGAGATGCGCTCGCTCAGTCATCGCTCCGTCCCGTCCCCTCCTGGGTGCGGATCACATCGCCCGGGTGCGCCGGCACCAGGCAAGCCCGTTGGTTCACCCGGCCGTTGACGGTCACCAGGCAGTCGAAGCACACGCCGATCCCGCAGAAGACCCCACGGGGCCGGCCGGTGCCGCGGGTGCTGCGCCAGGCCGTCACGCCCGCCGCCCACAGCGCCGCCGCGACGGTCTGTCCGGGCAGAGCCGTGACGGGCCGGCCGTCGAAGGTGACGGTGAAGGCCTCGCCCGGCCGGGCCCGGGCCAACTCCAGGGGATTCACGGCGTGTTGCCTCCGTCCGTGTCGTGTCCGTCGGTGTCGAACCGCTCCGGGCGGAACGGCGTGAGATCCAGTTCCGGTGTCTTCCCGGTGAGGGTCTGCGCGATCAACTGCCCGGTGCCGGTGGCCAGTCCGATGCCGGCGCCCTCGTGCCCGCAGGCGTGGAACAGTCCCGGCGCGCGGGGATCCGGGCCGATCGCAGGCAAGTGGTCGGGCAGATACGGCCGGAAGCCCGCGTACGTCCGCAGCGCGCGTACCCGCTCCAGGAACGGGAACAGCCCGATCGCCCCCGCCGCGAGCGCCCGTACCGCGGGCAGTGACAGCGAGCGGTCGAAGCCGACCCGCTCCCGGCTCGCGCCGATCAGCACCGGCCCGGCGGCCGTGCCCTCCACCACCGGCGAGGTGCGCAGGGACGCCGAGTCGCTCGCGACGTCGGCCACATAGTCCGCGGCGTACACCTTGTGCCGGACCATGCGCGGCAGCGGCTCGGTGACCAGGACGAAGCCGCGTCTCGGGAGCACCGGCAGCCGGACGCCGGCGAGCGCGGCGAGGTCGCCGCCCCAGGTGCCGGCCGCGTTCACCACCGCCGGAGCGTGCAGGTCGCCCCGGTCGGTGCGGACGCCGGCCAGCGCGCCGTCCGCCCTGCGCAGCACCCCGGTCACGGTCCAGCCCGTGTGCAGGCGGGCGCCGGAGGCGCGGAGCAGGTGGGCGGCGGCGAGGGCGGGCATGACCTGGGCGTCCTGCGGATAGTGCACTCCGCCCGCCATGCCGGCGGCCAAGTGGGGCTCAAGAGAGGGCAGTTGGTCCGCGGCTACCGGGTCGGCCTCGACTCCGGCGGACCGCTGGCCGTCGGCGAAGGCGTGCAGCGCGGCGAGGGTCCCGGGGGTGGAGGCGACCACCAGGCCGCCCTTGGGCTCGTACTCGACGGCCGTACCGAACTCGTCGCCGAGCCGCGACCACGATCGGGCCGACAGCAGGGCGAGGTCGAGTTCGGGGCCCGGTTCCTTGTCGGAGACGAGCAGGTTGCCCTCGCCCGCGCCGGTGGTGCCGCCGGCCACCGGGCCCCGGTCCACCACCCGCACGTCGAGGCCGGCCCGCGCGGCGTACAGCGCACAGGCCGCACCCACCATTCCGGCTCCGACGACCACGACATCGCAGGTCAGTCGCTTCAGCACGGCAGTACTATGTCACATGGCGCTGCCCGTGAGGAGGGTTCCGGCGACTTCCGTCCGGCGGGAGCCGGTTGCGCGCCCGGGTTCCAGGCGTGGACACCCTCTTGACGTGGCACGGAGCCGGATCGAAACTCCAGGATGGGAATCCTAGTGAACAGGTAGGGAATCATGCCGCGCCTCGGAACGGTCATCGGCCCAGCGGGCCGTACGCCGTTGTGCGCGCCCCTGCTCACCTCCCGCCTCCACATCGACCTGCTGCGCGTCTGCAGCGCGATCAGCCTCCACCGCTGAGCCGGGGCCCTCGCGCCCATCGGCCACGCCGCGCGCCGGCGCGCACCCTCGCACGCCCACCACCCGGGGAGACGCATGTCCATCGCTCCGCTCGCCGCCGTTCCGTCCGTCCACCGCGCCGCACCCGTCTTCCGGGGCCGGATCGGCCAGGACGCGCGCAGCGGCCACTACGCGGTGCCCCACCGCTACCGGCTCCATCTCTCGACCGCCTGTCCCGACGGACTGCGCCTCGCCGTCGGACACAGCCTGCTCGGCCTGGACGCGGGCTGTCCGGTCACGTTCCTGCCCGCCGTCCCGGACCGTCCCGGCGGCGGCCACTTCGCGCTGCGCCCGCTGTACGAGGCGAGCGCTCACCACTACACCGGCCCGGCCCTCGCGCCCGTGCTCAGCGACGACTGGTCCGGCCGTATCGTCAGCACCCACGCCCCCGACATCCTGCGCGACCTCGACCGCTTCCCGCACGAGGGCCGCGCCTCGCTGTACCCGCGCGACCTCCAGTCCGTGATCGAGGCCGTCGAGCGGATGTGCGCCGAGGGGATCGCGGAGGCCGCGCAGCGCGCCGGACGGGCCGACGTCGATCCGGCCGAGCAGGCCGCCGCCCTCGACGTACTTCTCGACACCCTCGGCCGGCTGGAGAACCGGCTGGCAGGGGAGGAGTACCTGGCCGACGACCGGCTCACCGCCGCCGATGTCGAACTGTGGGTGACACTGGTGCAGTTGGACACCGTCCACCGCTGTCACCTGGACGCCTCCGCCGTGCACCGCATCGCCGCCCACCGCGCCCTATGGGCCTACGCCCGCAGGCTGGCCGGCCACCCCGCCTTCGGCCGACACCTCGACCTCGACGGCATCTCCCGCCGCCACCACGGCCGTTGCCGGGGTCTGGAGGCCGCCGGAGCCGCCGTCCAGATCCTGGACTGGACGGGCCTCGCCGCGGCGGCCGAGGACGCTTCCCGCGGGTGAGGGCGGGCGAGTGACGTTGAGTGGGCGGACGGCCGCCTCTTCGGGCCCGCCTTCGTCACTTTCGGCGAGACCAGGCTCGCCACCGACCTGACGGTCGCCGTGGTCGGGCTCAGCCTCATCGCCATGGCGGGCGAGCGCGGCGAGATGGTGCGCGCGGTCGCCCGGGGGATCCAGGAGCGCGGGGAACGGCCGTTCCTGCGCGCCGCCGCCGACAGCACACCGGCGATCCGGCTCTACGGGTCGATCGGGTTCGCCCCGCGCCGCCGCACGCGGATCGTGCGGGTCCGCAGTGCGAGAGAGAACGCGTGCGCGGGAACAACCGCGGGCGGCCGCGCGTTGTGAGTCATGACGAGATCCGGCAGGCGGCCGAGACGGCCCGCCCCGGTCGACGGACGGAGGTGACGGTCGTGACACCGGTGCTCCCGCCGCGCGCCCCGCACCCCTGCCGCTCCGTCCGCCTGCACTCCCGGCCGCACATAGACCTCCAGCGCGTCTGCGCCGCGCTCTGTCGCCGCTGACGCATCCCCCGGCTCATCTCCCCGGCCGCAAGGCCCGGTTCTTCTCCTGCCGTGTTCGCCCACGCCGACGCCTGCCCCGCGAGCCGGTGTTGTCGTACCGACCGACATCAAGGAAGGCACCGACGTGTCCTCAACTCCCCCCTCCCACCTGCACCTTGCCGTCGCCCTGGACGGCACCGGCTGGCACCCCGCCTCCTGGCGCGAGCCGGTCGCCCGCCCCCGGGACCTGTTCACCGCCGGCTACTGGGCTGACCTGGTAGCCGAGGCGGAACGCGGCCTCATCGACTTCGTCACCATCGAGGACGGCCTCGGCCCGCAGTCCTCGCTCCTCTTCGACCCCGACGAGCGCACCGACCGGATACGCGGCCGGCTCGACGCGGTCCTCATCGCGTCCCGCGTCGCCCCGCTCACCCGGCACATCGGCCTGGTGCCGACCGTGGTGTCCACGCACACCGAGCCGTTCCACATCTCCAAGGCGATCGCCACCCTCGACTACGTCAGCACCGGCCGCGCCGGCCTGCGCGTGCAGATCAGCGGGCGCCCGCACGAGGCCGCCCACTTCGGCCGCCGTACCGTCCGCCGGATCGAGGCCTACGACAGCCCGGCCGCGCAGGACGTGATCACCGAACTGTTCGACGAGACCGCCGATTACGTGGACGTGGTGCGCCGGCTCTGGGACAGCTGGGAGGACGACGCGGAGATACGGGACGCGGCGACGGGCCGCTTCATCGACCGGGACAAGCTGCACTACATCGACTTCGAGGGCCGCCGCTTCAGCGTCAAGGGCCCCTCGATCACACCCCGGCCGCCCCAGGGCCAGCCGCTGGTCACCGCCCTCGCCCACCGGACCGTCCCCTACCGTCTCGTCGCCCGCCAGGCCGACGTCGGCTATGTCACCCCGCACGACGCGGACCAGGCCCGCGCGATCGTCGCCGAGATCCGCGCCGAGCAGCAGACGGCCGGCCGCGCCGCCGAGCCCCTGCACCTCTTCGGCGACCTCGTGGTCCTCCTGGACGACAGCCGGGCCGAGGCAGAGGCCCGGCGGGAGCGGCTCGACGCGCTCGCGGGTGAGCCGTACACCAGCGATGCCCGGATCTTCACCGGTACTGCCTCCCAGCTCGCCGACCTCATCGAGGAGCTGGCGTCCGCCGGGCTGACCGGGTTCCGGCTGCGGCCCGCCGTCGCCGGGCACGACCTGCCCCGCATCAGCCGCGACCTGGTGCCCGAACTCCAGCGCCGAGGCCGCTTCCGGGACGCCTACGAGGCAGACACCCTGCGCGGACTGCTCGGCCTCGCCCGCCCCGCCAACCGCTATGCCGCAGCCACCGCCTGAGCAGCCGGAGGACGACCGCACCATGAGCAAGCCGCTGAAGCAGATCCACCTGGCCGCCCACTTCCCCGGGGTCAACAACACCACCGTGTGGAGCGACCCGGCCGCCGGCAGCCACATCGAGTTCAGCTCCTTCGCGCACTTCGCGCGCACCGCCGAACGCGCCAAGTTCGACTTCCTGTTCCTCGCCGAGGGCCTCAGGCTGCGCGAACAGGGCGGCCGGATATATGACTTGGACGTCGTCGGGCGTCCCGACACCTTCACCGTGCTCGCCGCGCTGGCCGCCGTCACCGACCGGCTCGGCCTGACCGGCACCATCAACTCCACGTTCAACGAGCCGTACGAGGTGGCCCGCCAGTTCGCGAGCCTCGACCACCTCTCCGGCGGCCGTTCCGCGTGGAACGTCGTCACCTCCTGGGACGCCTTCACCGGCGAGAACTTCCGCCGCGGCGGCTTCCTGCCGCAGGAGGAGCGCTACTCCCGCGCCAAGGAGTTCCTCGCCACCGCGAACGAACTCTTCGACTCCTGGCGCGGCGACGAGATCCTCGCCTACCAGAGCACCGGCACCTTCCTGCGGGACGCCCGGGCCGGCGCCTTCGTCCACCGGGGGCAGCACTTCGACATCCACGGCAGGTTCAACGTCCCGCGCTCCCCGCAGGGCCGCCCGGTGATCTTCCAGGCCGGTGACTCCGACGAGGGCCGCGAGTTCGCCGCCTCCAGCGCGGACGCGATCTTCAGCCGGTACGCGACGCTGAAGGAGGGCCAGGCCTTCTACACGGACGTCAAGGACCGGCTCGCCCAGTACGGCCGCCGGCCCGACCAGCTGCTCATCCTGCCCGCCGCGACGTTCGTCCTCGGCGACACCGACCAGGAGGCCGCCGAACTCGCCCGCGACGTGCGCCGGCAGCAGGTCAGCGGCGCCACCGCCATCAAGCACCTGGAGTTCGTCTGGAACCGCGACCTGTCCGCGTACGACCCGGAGGGCCCGCTGCCCGACGTCGACCCCCTGGTGAGCGAGGAGCACATCTCCCGGGGCCGCGCCCAGGTCCGGATGTACCGGGACCCGATCGCCATCGCCCGCGAGTGGCGGCAGCTGGCCGAGGCCAACAAGTGGTCCATCCGCGACCTGGTCATCAACACCGGCAACCGGCAGACCTTCGTCGGCGCCCCGGCCACGGTCGCGCAGACCATCAACGACTTCGTGCAGGCGGACGCCTCCGACGGCTTCATCCTCGTCCCGCACATCACCCCCGGCGGCCTCGACCCCTTCGCCGACAAGGTCGTACCGCTGCTCCAGGAACAGGGCGTGTTCCGCACCGACTACGCGGGCACGACCCTGCGCGACCACCTCGGCATCACCCACCCCGACGCGGGCTCCGCCGGCGCGCCCGAGCGGGCCGCGTCGTGAGCACCGGCACCGTCCACGCACACGGAGCACCGGTGAGGCCGCGGACGTCACCTCCCCCGTAGGTGACGTCCGCGGCCGCTCCCCCGGCGCCGGACGCTGGTCGGCGTCGTCCCTGTGCTGTCACCAGCACATGACGGCTGTCTCCCCCGAACCCCATGTCGAGTACAGCCGGACGCGGACGACATAGCGCCGGCCCTTGACGAGCCGGACCCCGACGGCGGCGTTGTCCGGCCCGCCGCCGTCGTCATGGCCCGCGAGGAAGCGCGGCACCCCGTCGCGCTCCTCGAAGACCACGAGCACGGTGTCGGCGTCGCCGAAGGTGCCCACGGTGTAGTCGCGGGTCTCCGGCGGCTCGACGGTGAAATCGGCCTGCTCCCCCGGCCCCAGACCGAGCGGCGCCGACCGGAAGGGCACCAGCGTCGCCGGCTCCGCCGGGCCGACGGGCGGATACCAGCGCAGCGCGAACTCCTTGTCGGCCGACGACGGGCCGCCGCACGGGGAGAGACCCGCCCGGTACTGCTCCGGCTCCAGCACCAGCCCCGGACCGAACGGGAACGTCATCACCGACTGCGGATCCCACACCGAGCCGCTCGCCTCGCCCGCGTCCAGCTGGCGCAGCACGTTCGTGTACGTCGTCTCCCGGCTCCAGAAGTTCGGCGGGCCCGCCAGCTCGGCGTACACGGCCTCGTCGTCCCAGTGCAGCCCGGCGTACGGGCTCTGGTGCTCGTGCACCATGCCCAGCGCGTGCCCGATCTGGTGCAGGACCGTGCCGCGCTCCCCGGGCCCCGTCACGTCCCAGCCCAGGTTCATGGTGCGCTCGCTCCGGCCCGCCGACAGCGCCTCCCGGCCCACCGCGGACCAGGAACCGCCGCCGGCCTGGAACCCGATCCGCAGCTCCGCCTCACGCCGGTCGCCGACCTCGGCGAACGCGATGCCGATGCCGAGCCCCTGCCATTCGCGGAAGGCGTCGCGGACCACGTCCCGCTGCTCCTCGCCGCCGGCCCAAGGCACCCGGCGCAGCTCACCGGTCCCGGGCACCGGGATCACCGAGGCGTCCGCGGCGTCGTCGAAGAAGGAGTAGTGCAGCACCGTGCCGTTGACCCACATCCGCCGCCCGGCGAGCAGCGCGCCCAGCCGCTCGGCCGTCAGCCCCGGTGCGAAGCACCGGGCCGGCTTCCGCGGCAGCGAGCAGAGGCGTCGGGTCATGCGGCCAGCCTGCCCGCCCGCCGGTGCCGGGCGCCTGAGTCGAGGGCTACTCAAGTCACCCTGTATCAAACCTGAGTACACGCCCTCTGTATGAGGTGAGGACTTACGAACAGGACGCGCGGACGCTGGAGCTGCCCTGGCCGTTCACCGGCCGGGACGACGAACTGGAGCTGATCCGAGGGGCGTCGGCTGCCGGCCGGCCCGGCATCGTGGTGACCGGACCGGCCGGCCGCGGCAAGACCCGGCTGATCACCGAGGCGGTCCGGGGCACCGAGCACGCCCGGGTGACCGGCACCCCCGAGGCCCGGGACCTGCCCTTCGCGGCCTTCGCCCATCTGCTGCCCGACACCGTCTCCCTGCACCGCGCGGTGCGCATCCTGTCCGGTGTACGACTCCTCGTCGTGGACGACGCCCATCTGCTGGACGAGGCCTCCGCCGCCCTCGTCCACCAGCTCGCCGTACACGGCCGCACCCGGCTCGTCGTGGCCGCGGTCGACGGAGCGCCCGCACCCGGCGCGGTGTCCCGGCTGTGGACCGGGGAGCTGCTGCCCCGGCTGGCCCTCGAACCCCTGCCCTGCGAGGACACCGCCCAGCTGCTCGCCGCCGCCGCACTGGAACCGCTCACCGTGCGTCGCCTGCACCGGATGTGCCGGGGCGATCTGCGGCTGCTGCGCGACCTGGTCACCGCGCTCGGCACGGCCGCGCGGCTGGTTCCCGTTCCCGGTACGCGGGAGCGGGCCTGGCGGGGGGCGCTGCCGGTCACCGCGGCCGTACGGGAGCGACTCGCGCCCGTGCTGGAGCGCTCCCGCCCCGGTGAACGGGACGTTCTCGACCGCCTCGCGTTCGCCGAGCCGCTGCCCGTGCCCTTGGACCACTTCGACCTGGACGTCCTGGAGGGTCTGGAGGCGGACGGTCTGATCCATGTCGACGACCAGGGTGCCGTCACCCTCGCTCATCCTCTGCACGGGCCGGCCCTGCGGGCTACGGCAGGGCGGCTGCGGGCCCGCCGGCTGGCCGGCGCCGTGGACCACGGCTCGGCCCTGGAGGCCGAAGAGCGGCTGCTGGTACGGCGGATGGAGCAGCTGGACGTCCGGCCGGTGCCCACCCCGGTGGGGGAGTGGCTGGTGGCGGAGGACACTCCGGTGCCGGCCGGGTACGCCGCCGTCCGCGCCCGGTTCGCGCGGCTGCGGGGCAAGGTGCGGGACGCCGCCGCCTGGGCTCGGGAAGGGTTGCGGGATGCACCGGGGGACAGCGACTGCCTGTCCGAACTCCGCCTGAACGAGGCTGAGTTGGGGGCGTCGGGCGGTGACGATGTGTACGCCCGCTACGACGCCGTTCGCCTCGGTGAACCGGAGCGGGTCGCCGGGCGGCTGCCCGCGGGCAGTGTGCTCGCGCGGCACGCCGAAGCGCTGGGGCGAGGGGACGGGGGCGGACTGGACCGGGCCGCCGAGGACCTGGAGGAGCGCGGGTTCCTGCTGTTCGCCGCCGAGGCGTATGCGCAGGCCCTGCGGGCCCACCGGGATCCGCGCGCGGCACGGGTCTCCCGTACCCGGGCGGTGGCGCTCGCGCGGCGATGCCAGGGCGCGCGGACCCCCGCGCTGGCCGGGCTGGTCCTTGGCGAACTGACCGCCCGGCAGCGGCAGATCGTGACGCTCGCGGCGGCGGGGCTCAGCAATCGGGAGATCGCCGAGCGGCTGACTCTGTCCGTACGGACGGTGGGGAACCATCTGTACAGCGCGTACACCCGGCTGGGGACGGGGGACCGGGGAGCGTTGCCCTTGCTGTGCGAGTCCGCCTAGGGAGTGCTCAGGCCGCCCCGAATGCCGCGAACGCCCAGCCCGTCGCCTGGTGGACCGGGTCCTCGGGCAGGGTGCTGCGGGCGTCGCGGAGGGCCTCGGCCAGACCGAGGCCGGCGTCGAGGCCCTTGTGCAGGGCGAGCATCAGCGGCACCACGGCCTCGTCGTTGACCGGTGCACTGCTCGCCACCACCCCGGCCGTGCCCAGCGGCAGCAACGCGGTGACCAGGCCGAGGAGTTCGTCGGCGCCGACGGAGGCGAGGCGGGCTGTGTCGCAGCTGGAGAGAATGATCCGGTACGGGCTGCGGGCGAGCCGCTCGAAGTCGTGCACGATCAGCGGGCCGTCGGCCATGCGCAGCGCCGAGAAGAGAGGACTGTCCGCGCGGAACGTGCCGTGGGCCGCGAGGTGCGCGAGGGCCGCGCCGTCGAGGTGCTCCAGGACGCGCGGGACCTGAGCCTCGTCGCCTTCCAGGACGGTCGCCGTGCCGTACCGGTCGGCCAGTTCCGGCACTTCCGCGCCGCCGGTCGCGAGGCCCGGCCCGCGCACCAGCACCGGCCGGCCGCCCGGCGGCGGCTCGGTCTCGCGGGCGCGCAGCCAGCTGCCCGCCGACGGCGACACACTGAGCACCCGGTCGCGCAGCGCGGGCAGCAGCGCCCACGGCACCCGGTGCAGCGCCCCCGGCGGCACGATCACCACCGGGCCGGAGCCCAGGTGTGCCGCCGCGCCGCCCAGAAGCAGTTCCTGCAGCCGCAGCCCGGCCGCCTCCACCAGCGGCAGCCGGGCCTCGGCGCCGGGGTGGGCGAGCCGGCGCAGCCCGGCCTGGACGTACTCGGCCTCGGCCACCGCCTCGGCCAGCGGCCCGCCGGTGAAGCGCCGTACCCGGCCCCGGCCGCACAGCAGGACATGCACCCGTCCGTCGACGACCGCGAGTTCGACCAGGCGGGCCGCGCCGAGCCGGTCCAGCAGCCGGGCCACGTCGAAGCGGTCGCCCTCGTGCGGGGCGGCGCCGCGGATGTGGTGGGTGCGGGAGCGGATCTCCCGTTCCAGGCGCCGCCGTTCACGCTCCAGCGCGGGCACCGGGCGGCCTTCCATCCGGGCCTCCTCGGCGCGGGCGGCGATCTCCCGGTAGGCGGTCAGACCGCTCAGCAGCGCCGGGTCGGCGGGCGGCCGGGTGGGCGGGGCGGACAGCACCGTCGCCCGCCAGCGCTCGCTCCACTCCAGCAGCCGGCGTGGGGTGCCGTGGGTGAGGCTCACCTCCTGGGCCAGCGCGGCCAGTTCGGCGCCCTGCGCGGTGGCGTGCGCACGCAGCTCCGAGGCGCCGAGCGTCATACGGTGGTCGTCCAGCACGTCCAGGCCGCGCCGGCAGGCCTCCAGCACGCCCCGCCGGGACCCGGCCGCCCGTGCCCTGAGGGCCTGCGCCGCCCAGCCCGTCACCCGGGCCGGCGGCGGCCCGCCGTACCGGCTGCGCGCGGCCACCGCCAGGTGCCGTTCCGCGTCGGCCGTCCAGCCCAGCGCCAGCGCGATCCGGCCCGCGAGCAGCGAGGCCTCCGGTGCGGCGGGCGAGCCGAAGGAGGCCAGCTTCGCGGCGACCGCGGCCGCGTCCGCGACCAGCCGCCCCGAGCGGCGCCCGGCCGCCACCCGCGCCTCGATCAGCACCAGCCGGGCATGCGTCTCCCACCAGGTCCGCCGCTGGGCGGCGAACAGCCGTACGGCGACGGCGGCGCGGGCTATCGCGGTGTGCGCGTCCCCGGCCGAGCGGGCGGCCCGCGCGGCGACCAGCAGCAGCTCGGCCTTGCGGGTCGACTGCCCGCCGATCCGGTCCAGCAGCGCGCTCGCCGCGTCCGCCTCGGCGAGTGCCTCCGGAGCCAGTCCGGCCGCCATCAGCACCTCGCAGCGCCGGATGGACAGCATGTAGGTGGGCGTGCCGAGTTTGGCGTACCGCTCCTCGGCCTCGTCCAGCAGCCGCAGCGCCACCGGGATGTCCCCGGACCGGAACGCGGCCAGGCCCCGGCTCTCCACCGCGTCGGCCTTGTCGTGCTCCTGGCCGGTGGTGTCCCACAGCCGCTCCGCCGCCGTGAAGTCCGCGACCGCCCGGTCCACCGCGCCGAGCGCCAGATGGACGGTGGCCCGCAGGGTCAGCGCCCGCGCGGTCCAGATGTCGTCGCCGAGCTGGCGCAGCACGGGCAGCGCCCGCCGAACGTCCTCCAGGGCCTCCCGGTGATGCCCCAGCACCCACCACACATACGCCCGCCGGAACAGCACCCGGGCCCGGGTGTGTCCCGTGCCCCGCGCGACACCCCGCTCGAAGGAGGTGAGCCCCTGCCGCGTGCGCCCCGCGTGCACCAGTGCGACCCCGAGCGTCGCGAGCACATCCGCCTCGCGGTCGGCCGACTCGGCGCGCGCGGCCAGGTCCCGGGCGCGGCGCAGATGCCTGAGCGCGATCCGCAGATCGCCGAAGTCCCGCTGCCAGATGCCGAGCACCTGGTGGGCGACGCTGGCGTGCAGCGGCGGCGGACCGGCCCGCAGCACCTGTTCCGCGCGTGCCCGGGCCTCGCCCGGGTCGGCGAACACCAAGGGCAGCAGTTCGAGAACCGACTCGCCTTCCGCTGTCACGAATCGCATGGTAGTGGCCTGCTGTATCAGACGGTGGCCCTGCGACTCTCACTGTCGAACACCGTCTTCAGGGGGAGGACACGTCATGGCACCACAGCGGTTCCACGAGCAGTTCGAGCACATCCAGCGCTCCATGCCCGGCATTCCTCTGGCCATGGGGCCGCAGGAGGACGCCCACTTCCTGTACGAGAAGGGGGTCGTCCTGGCCCGGGACGGCGAGGAGGCCCGTGTCGTCGAGGACGCCGTGCGCGCCCACTTCACCGCGACCGAGGGCCTCGTCCCCGACCATGTCCGCCGGGACGGCCCCGAGGCCAACCGCACCGGTGTCACCCGTATCCGTACCGGCGACCCGGGCGCCGGCGACGACACCGTCCCGCACGCGCTGCGCGCCCTGCGGGAGGCCGAGGAGCGCCAGGGGCGCCGGCTGCTGAGCCGTAACCACGTGATGCACATCGCCGTCAACGCCTGCCCCGCCGACGAGCCGGTGCCGGTCGCCCGCACCGGCCGCGCCAACCCGGCGGCGGCCGAGGGCGGTTACGACGCGGACAGCGCCGTCGGCGTGCTCGTGGTCGACACCGGTCTGATGCACGACCACCGCGCCTACCCGCTGCTCGCCCACACCACCGGCGACGTCCAGACGGCCGAGACGGACGCCGAGGGGGTGCTCCGCCAGTACGTCGGGCACGGCACGTTCATCGCCGGGATCCTCGCGGCCGTCGCGCCCAACACCGACGTGACCGTGCGGGCCACCCTGAACGACGCCGGTGCCGTGCTGGAGTCAGAGTTCGGCGCCCGGCTCTTCGAGGCCGTCGACCGGGGCGGCTGGCCGGACGTCATCAGCCTCTCCGCGGGTACCACCGCCGACGGCGAGGGACTGATCGGCCTGGACGCGTTCATGCGCGAACTGCGCACGCAACGCACCCTGTTGGTGGCCGCCGCCGGCAACAACGGAAGTGACACGCCGTTCTGGCCCGCCGCCTACGCCGCCGTGCCCGAGTACGCCGACAGCGTGCTGTCGGTGGGCGCGCTGCGCGTGGACGGCGAGAGCGAGGCCTGCTTCAGCAACCACGGCCCCTGGGTGCGGGTCTATGCCCCGGGCGAGCGGCTCACCAGCGCCCTCACCGGCTTCGACACGCCGGTGCCGTACGTCTACCAGCACTCCACCTACGACGCCTGCCGGTTCGGCAGCGACTACCCGTGCACCTGCCAGTTCCCGCGCCACACCGGCGTGTTGAGCGAAGGCCGGGAGAGCACCGGGGCCAAGCCGGACCAGGTGATGTTCGACGGCCTCGCGCAGTGGAGCGGCACCTCCTTCGCCACCCCGGTCGTCGCGGGGCTCGTCGCGGCGCACATGACGGCGCACCGGGAGCGCGACCCGCGCGCCGCGCGCGCCCGGCTGCTGGCGGCCGGCACCGACACCGCCGAGGTGCGCGGGGCGCGTGTCCCGGCGCTCCGGCCGCCCACCTGGCGTCCGGTCCCGGTCCCGGCCGCGGCCCTGCCCGCATGACGGCCGGAATCCTCCGCTCCACGGCGTACCATGACGTGCCGTACACGAGGGGTGGAGCCGTGGACCGAACAGAGGTCGGCGCGCTGGTCCAGTCCGCCGTCGACGGAGACGCCGCGGCCTGGAAGGCGTTGGTGGAAGGGATGAGTCCGCTGGTGTGGTCGGTGGTGCGCGCGCACCGGCTCTCCGATGCCGACGGGCACGAGGTCTACCAGACCGTGTGGTTCCGCTTCGCCCAGCACCTGGGCCGGATCCGCGAGCCCGACAAGGCCGGGGCGTGGCTGGCCAGTACCGCCCGCAACGAGTGTCTGAAGGTGCTCAAGGCGATGGCCCGGCTGACGCTGACGGACGATCCGCGCGTGCTGGACCGGGCCAGCGAGGAGCAGACCCCGGAGGAGTCGCTGATCGCTTCGGAGGAGGCGGCGGACCGGGCCGAGCGCTTACGCCGCCTGTGGCAGGAGCTGGACGGACTGGGGGAGCGCTGCCGGCAGCTGCTGCGCGTGCTGGTGGCCTCCCCGCCGCCCAGCTATGGCGAGGTCTCGGCCGCGCTCGGTATCGCGGTCGGCAGTATCGGACCCCTGCGGCAGCGCTGTCTGCGCCGGCTGCGGGCCCGGATGGACGCACGGGGAGCGGCATGAGCGGTTACGGCGACGACGAGACGCCCCAGGCGGGCGCGGTGGGCGAGGCGGCGGCGGACGGGGTACTGGAGGACGAGCTGCGGCAGGCCGCCACGGTCCTCGACCCGGTACCGGACGTGCTGCGCCAACTGGCCCTGGAAGCCTACGCCTTGCACGACCTGGACGCGCGGATCGCCGAGCTGGCCTTCGACTCGCTCGTGGACGCGCTGCCGGTCCGGGGCGTCGCGGACCCACCGCGGATGCTGACGTTCCGCGCGGGCGAGGTCACCGTCGACGTCGAGGTCACCGAGGACGGGCTGATCGGGCAGGTGCTGCCGCCGCGGTCCGCGCGCATCGAGGTGCTCGGCGGGCCGCAGACCGCCCGCCCGGTCCCGGTCGACGCCCTCGGCCGCTTCACCAGCGACACACCGCCGGCCGGTCCGTTCGCCCTCAGGCTGCGGACCGGCGCGGAGGTGATCGTCACCGAGTGGCTGCGGACCTGAATCCGGCCGGGACCGGTTCGGTCGGCACGATTGACCCGGTCAGGCGGACCAGGTCACGGGCAATGTGCGCGGACCGCGGATCATCGTCCGGCGCCGCCACCGCACCTGCTCGGGCCGCACGGCGAGCCGCAGCCCGGGCAGCCGGTCCAGCAGGGTGTCGACCAGCAGCTCGGTCTGCAGCCGGGCGAGCACGGTGCCGGTGCAGAAGTGCGGGCCGTTGCCGAACGCCACATGCGGGTTCGGATCGCGGTCGGGGTCGATGCGGTCCGGGTCCGGGAAGGCGGCCGGGTCGCGGTTGGCGGCGAGGTACGAGACATAGACCGGCTCGCCCGCGGCGATCCGGTGGCCGGCGATCTCCACGTCCTCCAGCGCGATCCGGGCGAGCCCGACCGAGCTGCGGTGCGGGATGTAGCGGAACAGCTCGTCCAGCACCGGGCCGCGCGCCTCGGGACGCGCCCGCATCCGCTCCATCAGCTCGGGCCGGGTCAGCATCAGGTACAGCATCTGCCCGCAGTTGTGCGTGACGGCCTCGCCGCCGATCTGCAGCGGGCCGGCCAGCCCGACGGCCTCCTGCTCGCTGATCTCCCCGCGCGCCACGGCCCCGCCGAGCATCGAGTAGACGTCCTCGCCGGGGCTGTCGGCACGAGCCCGGATGGCCGCGGTGATCCACCCGTACAGGCCGTCCTTGGCCCGGCCGGCCGCCTCGACGCCGTTGGTGGAGATGATCTCCCGGGTCCAGGAGTGCACCTGCTCCCGGTCGACGGCGGGCACGCCCATCACCTCACTGACCACGGTGAGCGGGAACGGCTCCAGCACCCGCTCGATCAGATCGGCCGGCGGCCCGTCCCGTACGACGCCCTCCATCAGGTCGTCCAGGACGGCCTGCGCGCGGGGCCGCAGCCGCTTCATGGCGCTCACCGTGAAGGCGCCGGCCACCGGCTTGCGCAGCCGGTTGTGGTCGGGCTGGTCGGCCCAGGCGAGCGAGCCGGGGCGGGGCGCGAAGTTCGGTGCCATCCGGGTCACCTGACGGTGTGTCACCTCGGTACGGCTGAACCGCGGGTCGTTGGTGATCAGCTTCACGTCGTCGTAGCGGGTCGCCAGCCACGCCCAGCCCTCGCCGAACGGCAGCCGGATCCGGGTCAGCGGACCCTCGCGCATGAGGCCGGCGAGAACCGGGTCGAAGTCCGTCCCGTCCAGGTCGGGGGTGGTCCAGTCCCGTACGGGCGGCGGGGCCTGGCCGGTGAGCGTGGTCTCCTCGGTCATGCCCTCCACCCTGATACGCACCCCGCCCGCTGTCCTGTGGGAGTGCGCCAGGTGGATCACACCGCGTCGACGAGCACGGCCAGCGCACCGGCCAGCCGGTCCAGCCCCGGCCCCGCCGCCCCGCCCGGCTCGGCCATATAGGTGTCCCGGCGGATCTCCACCATCAGGGCACCGACCCGCGCGTCACGGCCGTAGAACTCCAGCGGTACATACGTCCCGGCGAAGGGGCTGTCGAGCCCCGTCTCCCCGCAGACGGCGAACGCCGCACGGGCCGCCCGGGCCAGTTCCGGCGGGGTGTGGAAGGCGTCCGTGCCCAGACACACCGGCGGCCGCGGCCCGTCGCCGTGCAGCTCGTAGGGCAGCGGCTCGGCCGGATAGGAGTGCACGTCGATCACCACGGCCCGGCCGGTGGCGGCCAGCCGGTCCGCGACCGCCTCGGTCATGGCCCGCGCGTACGGCCGGAAGTACCGTGCGAGCAGCGGCTCCGGGTCGGTGTCCGCGGGCCGCAGCTCGCCCCGGTGTGTGGTCCGCGTGTATACGGCGCCCATGCCGACGGCCGCCATCTCCTCCCGCTCGTCCGGGAACCGCTCCGGGTCCACGACCAGCCGGGACAGCCGGTTCACGAACCGCCAGGGCCGGACGGCCGCCAGCGCGGCGGCCAGCTCGGCCAGCTCGGCGGTGTGCCCGTCCGTGATGTGGTCCAGCTCCCGCTCCAGCGCGCGGTCGTCCAGCACGATCCCGCGGCGCACCTCCTGCGGAACCGCCCGTGCCGAGTGCGGCACATGCAGCAGCACGGGCGACTCCGGGGCGCCGGGCAGGAGTTCGTACGAGGGGCCGGACCAGGTCATGGGCTACTCCAGGGGGCGTTGTCAGCGGCGTGGTGCAGGATCAAGGTGTCACGTCCCCGGCAACGGCTCCGCCCCGGCCGGGGGTTGCCGGCCGGGGCGGAGTTCAGCGGGACGGCTCTGGCGCCGCAGGCACTAGCTGAGGGACGCCAGCGCCTCGTTCCAGGTGGCCGACGGGCGCATGACCGCGTCCGCCTTGGCCTTGTCGACCTGGTAGTAGCCGCCGATGTCGGCCGGGGAGCCCTGGACCGCGATCAGCTCGTCCACGATCTTCTGCTCGTTCGCGGCGAGGGTCTCGGCGAGCGGCACGAAGGCCTTGGCCAGGTCGGCGTCCTCGGTCTGCCGGGTCAGCTCCTGCGCCCAGTACAGGGACAGGTAGAAGTGGCTGCCGCGGTTGTCGATGCCGCCGACACGACGGGTCGGGGACTTGTCCTCGTTGAGGAAGGTCGCCGTGGCGCGGTCGAGGGTGTCGGCGAGGACCTTGGCGCGGGTGTTGCCGGTGGTCTCGGCGTACTGCTCGAACGACGGCACCAGGGCGAAGAACTCACCGAGGGAGTCCCAGCGCAGGTAGTTCTCCTTGACCAGCTGCTGGACGTGCTTCGGCGCGGAGCCGCCGGCGCCCGTCTCGAACAGGCCGCCGCCCGCCATCAGCGGGACGACCGACAGCATCTTGGCGCTGGTGCCCAGCTCCAGGATCGGGAAGAGGTCGGTCAGGTAGTCACGCAGCACGTTGCCGGTCACCGAGATGGTGTCCTCGCCGCGGCGGATGCGCTCCACCGACAGCTTGGTGGCCTCGACCGGGGACAGGACGCGGATGTCCAGGCCCTCGGTGTCGTGCTCCGGCAGGTACGCCTTGACCTTCTCGATCAGCACCGCGTCGTGACCGCGGTTCTCGTCCAGCCAGAACACCGCCGGGTCGCCGGTGGCGCGGGCGCGGGTGACGGCCAGCTTGACCCAGTCGCGGATCGGGGCGTCCTTGGTCTGGCAGGCGCGGAAGATGTCGCCCTTGGCGACGGTCTGCTCCAGGACGACGTTGCCGGCGGCGTCGACGAGGCGGACCGTGCCGTCGGCCGGGATCTCGAAGGTCTTGTCGTGGGAGCCGTACTCCTCGGCCTTCTGCGCCATGAGGCCGACGTTCGGCACCGAGCCCATGGTGGCCGGGTCGAAGGCGCCGTTCGCGCGGCAGTCCTCGATGACGGCCTGGTAGACGCCGGAGTAGCTGTGGTCCGGCAGGACCGCGAGGGTGTCGGCCTCCTGGCCGTCGGGGCCCCACATGTGGCCGGACGTGCGGATCATCGCGGGCATGGAGGCGTCCACGATGACGTCCGACGGGACGTGCAGGTTGGTGATGCCCTTGTCGGAGTCGACCATGGCCAGGGCCGGACCCTCGGCCAGCTCGGCGTCGAAGGAGGCCTTGATCGCGTCGCCCTCGGCCAGGTTGCCCAGGCCGCCCAGGATGGCGCCGAGGCCGTCGTTCGGGGACAGGCCGGCCGCGGCGAGCGTCTCGCCGTACTGCTCGAACGTCTTCGGGAAGAAGGCGCGCACCACGTGACCGAAGATGATCGGGTCGGAGACCTTCATCATCGTGGCCTTCAGGTGCACGGAGAACAGAACGCCCTCCTGCTTGGCACGGGTGACCTGAGCGGCGAGGAACGCCTCCAGCTCGGTGACGCGCATGACGGAGGCGTCGACGACCTCGTCGGCGACGACCGACAGGGGCTTCCGCAGCTCGGTGGTGGAACCGTCGGCGCCGACGAGTTCGAAGCGGAGGGTGGTGTCCTCGGCGATGACCACGGACTTCTCGGTGGAGGCGAAGTCGTTCTCGCCCATCGTCGCCACATTGGTCTTGGACTCGGAGGTCCAGGCGCCCATGCGGTGCGGGTGGGCCTTGGCGTAGTTCTTCACCGACGCCGGGGCACGGCGGTCGGAGTTGCCCTCACGCAGCACCGGGTTGACGGCGGAGCCCTTGACCTTGTCGTAGCGCGCGCGGATCTCGCGCTCCTCGTCGGTCTTCGGGTCGTCCGGGTAGTCCGGCAGCGCGTAGCCCTTGCCCTGCAGCTCGGCGACGGCGGCGCGCAGCTGCGGGATGGACGCCGAGATGTTCGGCAGCTTGACGATGTTGGCCGCGGGGGTCTTGGCCAGCTCGCCCAGCTCGGCCAGGGCGTCCGGGATGCGCTGGTCCTCGTTCAGGTACTCCGGGAAGTGGGCGATGATGCGTCCGGCCAGCGAGATGTCCCGGGTCGTCACGGGCACACCGGCCTGCGAGGCGTACGCCTGGATCACCGGCAGGAACGAATGCGTCGCGAGGGCCGGGGCCTCGTCTGTGTAGGTGTAGATGATGGTCGAGTCAGTCACCGGGTGCTCCGCTCCACGTCTGCAACATTGCTCGACATCAAGATATCTCGTGATCGGGTCCGGCTCGACAGGGGTCCCGGCCGGAAAACGTGCCGCGCCGGTGCAACCGCGGGCCGCCTCTGACGGTCATGACAAACGATCACCCGCCGACCACGGGTGATCCCCCACCGACCGGCGGCCGGACCGACCAGCCGGCCGCCCCAGCCAAGGCGGACCATGAGATATCGCAGCAGAGTGACGGCCCCGGCGGCCGCCCTCATCGGCACGGCCACGGCGCTGACCGTCGGCTCCCCGGCCCGCGCCGCCGGGACCGGCAGGCGCACGGCCGAGCCGGGCCCGGAGACCCTCGGCGACCCGGTCTTCCCGGCCCTCGGCAACGACGGCTACCGCGTGTCGTCGTACCACCTCGACCTCGCCTACGACCCCACGACCAAGCTCGTCGAGGCCACCGCCACCCTGAGGATCCGCACCACCGGGACCCTGGCCCGTTTCTCGCTGGACGCGCTCGGCCTGGACATACGCTCCGTGTCCGTCTGCGGCGGCCCGGCCGGCTGGGAGCAGGCGGACGAGAAGCTGCGGATCACCCCCGACCGCCCGCTCCCGGAGAACGCGGCGGCGACCGTCAGTGTCGACTACACCGCCGACCCGCGCCGCACCCTCCCGCACACGGCCTGGGTGCCCACCCCGGACGGCTTCGCGATCTGCCCGCAGCCGAACTCCGCGCACACCGTCTTCCCGTGCAACGACCACCCCTCGGACAAGGCCGCCTTCAGCTTCCGCCTCACCGTCCCGGCCGGGCTGCGCGCGGTCGCGAACGGCCGGCTCACCGGCGTCGAGACCCTCGACGACGGCCGTACGGCGTACCTGTACCGCTCGTTCTCGCCGCTCGCCACCGAACTCGTCCAGATCACCGTCGGCGACTATGTGATCAAGGACCGCGAGGGCCCGAACGGGCTGCCCCTGCGCGATGTCGTGCCCGCCGCCCGCGCCGCGGCCCTGGAGCCGGCCCTCGCGCTCACCCCCGGCCTGGTGACCTGGCTGGAGGACCGCCTCGGCGCCTTCCCGTTCGAGACGTACGGCCTGCTGCCGTGCAACTCCGACGACCCGAAGGCCTTCGACTTCACCGGCCTGGAGACGCAGACCCTCACCCTGTACAAGCCGAACTTCCTGCTCCAGGAGGAGAAGAAGATCGGCTCGCACATGATGCACGAGCTGGTCCACTCCTGGTTCGGCAATCTGGTCAGCCCCGCCACTTGGGCCGACCTGTGGCTGAACGAGGGCCACGCCGACTTCTACGGGCTGCTCTACCGCTACGAGCGCGGCTGGACCGACTCCCTCGGGCTCACCACGATGGAGGCCCGGATGAAGGACACCTACGCCCGCGGCGACCAGTGGCGCCACGACTCCGGCCCGGTGGCCGCCCCCACCGCCACGAACCTCTTCGACAGCCAGCGCTACCTCGGCGGTGTCCTCGTCCTCTATGCCTTGCGCCAGCTGGTCGGCGAGGACGTCTTCCACGCGGTCGAGCGCGCCTTCCTGGACCGCTTCCGCGACTCCTCGGCGACCACGGACGACTACATCGAGGTCGCCTCGGAGATCTCCGGCCAGGACCTGTCCGGCTTCCTGCGCGACTGGCTCTACGGCACGAAGACCCCGCGCATGCCGGGCCACCCCGACTGGACGGTGACCCCTGTCGCCTCGTCCCTCATGGCCCCGCACAGCAGGCGCGGCGGCCACTGGCACGAGAACTCCGCGACGCTCTGATCGGCGGGGCGGGCGGGGCCGTGTCCGGCCCCGCCCGCGCTCTCGCGCTCGGGCCGGCTACTCGGCGGCCCCCGGGACCATGTCCTCCCCGCTGCGCTGCTGCGGAATCAGCACCGCCCCCTGCTGCAGGGACACCGTCCGGGTCGGGGCCGGGATGCTGATGCCCTCCGCGCGGTAGCGGCGGTGGAGGCGCTTGACGAACTCGTGCTTGATGCGGTACTGGTCGCTGAACTCGCCGACGCCGAGTATCACCGTGAAGCCGATCCGAGAGTCGCCGAAGGTGTGGAAGCGGATGGCGGGCTCATGCTCCGGGACGGCGCCCTCGACCTCCCGCATGACCTCCGCGACGACCTCCGCCGTCACCCGCTCCACGTGCTCCAGGTCGGCGTCGTAGCCCACCCCCACCTGCACCAGGACCGTCAGCCGCTGCTCGGGATGGGTGTAGTTGGTCATGTTGGCCTTGGCGAGCTGGCCGTTGGGGATGACCACCAGGTTGTTGGAGAGCTGGCGGACCGTCGTCTGGCGCCAGTTGATGTCGACGACATAGCCCTCCTCGCCGCTGCCGAGGCGGATGTAGTCACCGGGCTGGACCGTCTTGGAGGCCAGGATGTGGATGCCCGCGAAGAGGTTGGCCAGGGTGTCCTGCAGGGCCAGGGCCACCGCCAGGCCGCCGACGCCGAGGGCGGTCAGCAGGGGCGCGATGGAGATGCCGAGCGTCTGCAGGACGACCAGGAAGCCGATCGCCAGGACCAGGACCCGGGTGATGTTGACGAAGATGGTCGCCGAGCCCGCCACGCCCGAGCGGGACTGGGTGAGCGTGCTGACCAGACCGGCGATCACCCGGGCCGCGGACAGCGTCACCACGAGGATCAGCCACACCTCCAGGAACTGGAAGGTGTGGTGCTGCACGGTGCGCGTCAGCGGCAGCACCATCGCTGCCGCCGCCGCGCCGCCCGCGACGGCCGCCCACGGCACGACCGAGCGCAGTGCGTCCACGATCACGTCGTCGCCGCTCCACTTGGTCCGCTTGGCGTGCTTGGCCAGCCAGCGCAGCAGGGTGCGCGAGAGGAAGGCGAGCAGCAGGCCCGCCGCGATCGAGACACCGGCGAGGACGAGGTCGTCCAGGGTCAGCGCGCGGTTCACCGGTCACCTCCGGGGCATGCGCCTGCTGCGGAGTCGTGGAGTGTCGTCACGGTGTCACCTGCTCGATGTGCGGGATGTGCGATCGCGCCGGCCGGAGGAACTCGGAACTCCGGTGACCGGCGCGATCGTTCATCCTGCCGTATCCGGAGCACCAGTTCGTACCCGGACCGGCGTTCTTCCGGCAGCGGCTCAGATGATGCCCTCCGCGAGTTCGGCCTGGTCGCGGTCGCTGCCGTACGCGGCGGCGGTGGGCGT
>NZ_JBFAWH010000052.1:0-36174 GCF_040680235.1 Streptomyces sp. NPDC052101 | reverse complement strand
GGAGGGCGGGCACAGGGTGCTGGAGATCGGATCGGGCTACTCCACCGGGCTCCTGTGCCACCGGCTCGGCGAGCTCCGGTTCCCCCGCGCGGGGGAACCGGAGCCACGACGTTCATGCTCTCGTCTGAGCGCACGGGCGTCCGGCTCGGTCTGGGACCTCTCAGGTCAGGCCGTGGCCTCGACCAGCCGCTTCATGCCGGGCTGGTCGGTCACGCAGCCCACCAGGCCGAGCGTCCGGGCCAGCGCCAGGTCGCGCTCGTCGTTGACGGTCCAGGCCATCACGTCGATGCCGGCGGCGCCGCACTTTTCCACGATGGCCAGGTTCAGGTGGCGCAGGTCCACGCTGACCAGGGTGGAACCGACCTTCTGAGCGCGGCCGACGAAGGTGTCGCGGTGCGCGCTGGGGCCTGCCACCAGCACGGTGCGGGCCTGCGGCAGCAGGTTGTGGATCTCGGTCAGCGCCACGTCGTGGAACGACAGCACCGAGACCCGGTCCAGAAGATCGCGGTCGGTGAGGACCTTGGCCAGCGACCGGGCGGCGGCCACGTCTTTTATCTCCGCCTGGATCGGCAGGGTCGGACCGACGGCGTCCAGTACCTCCTCGAACGTGGGGATGCGCTCGCCGAGGCCGGCGTCGAGCTTCTTGAGCTTGCGCAACTTCTGGTCGGCGATGGGACCGGAGCCGTCCGTCGTGCGGTCCAGGGTCTCGTCGTGCATGACGACCAGTTCGCCGTCCTTGCTCAGGTGCAGGTCCAGTTCGATGCCGTCCAGCCCCTCGCGTTCGGCCCGCAGGAAGGAGCGCAGGGTGTTCTCCGGCTCGGCGGCCATGACACCGCGGTGGCCGATGGTGAAGAAAGACACTCGGTTGCCGTCCTTGGGTGTGGTGGTCCGGGGCAGCCGCACGAGTGCCGTACCCCTCGACGGGCGGCGGCGGGCGACCGCCCGTCGGAGCACCCAAGCGTAATGGCCCGTCCGGCCGACCGGAGCCGCAGCTGTGCTGATCGCTCGGCCGGAAGGTCACCGGTTCTTCGGGGTCGGCCAGCGTCGGAGCCCCGGGCCGGTCGGGTGCGTGCCCGTGACGCCCATGACCACCGAGTAGAGGCTGGTCCGCGCGGTGATGAAGAGGCGGTTGCGCTTGGCTCCGCCCCAGGAGATGTTGGCCACCGTCTCGGGGATGTTGAGCCGCCCGATCAGCGTGCCGTCGGGGTCGTAGCAGTGCACCCCGTCGTCCATCGCGGCTGCCCACAGGCCCGTCACCACCGGGGCCTCCCGGCCGTGCGCGTGGCCGAGCAGTGCGTCGGCCACCGTGCCCAGGGGCACGGAACGGGCGCCGAGCGCGAGACTCAGCGCAATGCAGAGGCCGAGGCAGCCGAGGCTGACGAGAAAGAAGGCCGCGGACTTGAGGGCAGGGAGGGGCGCATGAGGAGGTGCACCGCGTGGGGGGAGCAGTCACGAGAAGTTAGCTTAGGCTAACCTTTCTTCAACCTTCAACCTTCAACCGCCTGTGCGGCGGCTGTGACATGGGCAACCCTTGATCAGTTCCGACCGACATTCATGTCCGGCAATCGCGGCCCCGCAGGCGGGAGTCGGGTCTACGCCCGACGGCATCGCACTCGGCACGCTGTTCAGCGTGTGAAAGACGGGGGTTATGGTGACGAGGCGACTCAATCGCTGCGAACGTGGACAGAGGTGATGGAGGGAGCAAGGTGACGGAGGAGGCGCGGCTCATCGCCGGTCGGTACCGGCTCATCGAGCAGATCGGCCGCGGCGGCATGGGCACGGTGTGGCGGGCCACGGACGAGATGCTCGGCCGCCAGGTCGCGCTCAAGCGGCTGCACGTACAGCCGCACCTGTCCGCCGGCGAAGTCACCACGCTCTACGAGCGGACCCGGCGCGAGGCGCGCAGCGCCGCCCAGATCACCCACCCCAACGTGATCGTCGTGCACGACGTCGTCGACGACGCCGGGCGGCCCTGCATCGTCATGGAGTACGTCCCCGGCAGCACGCTCGGTGACCTCCTCAAGGGCGGCGGAACCCTCTCGCCCGCGGAGGCCGCCCGCATCGGCCTCGGCATGGTCGCCGCTCTGCGGGCCGCACACGCCGCCGGAGTGCTGCACCGCGACGTCAAACCCGGCAATGTACTGCTCGCCGCCGAGAACCGTGTGGTGCTCACCGACTTCGGCATCGCCATGACCGCCGGCACGTCGACGCTGACCCGGACCGGCGAGATGATCGGGTCCATCGACTACATGGCCCCAGAGCGCGTTCGCGGGCAGCAGCCCGGACCGGCGTGCGATCTGTGGGCGCTGGGCGCGACGCTCTACCAGGTAACGGAGGGCCGGACCCCGTTCCGCAAGGACACGGCGATGGAGACCGCATACGCCATTGCCATGGACCCGCTGGAGCCCACGACACAGGCCGGACCGTTGGCGCCCCTCATCGAGGCTCTGCTGTCCAAGAACCCCGATGAGCGACCGTCCTCGGAGCAGACGCAACGCGCTCTGGAGGCGGTACGAGCCGCCGAGACGACAGCCTTGGCACCGGCGGCGTATCCGAAGGGAGCCGACGACCGGCGAGGAGCCGTACCGGCGTCCGATCACGAAGCCGACGGGGCATCCACGCAAGAGCCGGAACCTCCCGCGGCCACCCGGCCCGTCGGCCGCAACCGCAGAAAGCGGCGGCGAAAGCGCACCGCCGCCGTCGCGGTGACGGCGGCCATCGCCGTGGCCGCAGGCACAGCGATCTACGCGGTGTCGCAGCACGGCCGGGACACACCCAGCCCCGACCGGGTCCACCAAGCCGCGACACCGTTCCCCGCGTCCTCCTCCCTGCCCAAGGGCTACCGTCTGGTCCATGACGCGCGGCTCGGCGTCTCCTTCCCCGTGCCGGACGACTGGAAGGTCCGCAAGCAGGCAGCCGACGAAGTCGTCTACGCGGACCCGACCGGCCTGGCCGGCATCACGATCGGAACCGTCGCCCCCGCCGGGCACAACCCCTCCACCCACTTCGCCGACATCGAGGCCAACACCAAGGCCAACTACGCCACATACCGCCGACTGCGCATGCAGCAGACGTCGTTCCGTGGACAGCCCGCGGCCGTCTGGGAGTTCACCTTCAAGGGACGCGCCCGCTCCTTCCGGGCGATCGACCTCGGCTACGGCCGGGAGGGCGGCCGGGAATACGACATCTACCTGTCGGCTCCCGAGTCGCAGTGGGACAGCTACCGCCCTGTCTTCGACCAGGTGACGCAAGGCTTCACGACGAACGCCTCCTGATCCGAAACGCGGATGCTGCCGGCAGCTGCACCAGCAACGGGCGGAGCCAGGCGGGCATTGCGGCGACGCGGAACATCTGTGGTGGCTGTCGATGGCGATGAGCTGGTGCCCTTCAGCCGGCTCTTGGCCCGCCCCGCCGCCCGGTAGGACATCAGGGTGATCTTCGGTGGCGGAACGGTGCGGGTACCTACGGTGCCGTGTCCGGTCGTCATGCTCCTCGCGGGAGCGGCTGACGCCGGTCCCCGCACGAAAGGATGACCATGCCGCGAACCGCAAGAGCCATCGTCACCGCCGCCCTGGGCGGCCTGCTGCTGACCACCGGCATCGCCCAGGCAACTCCCGCTCACAAGCCCGAACCTGACCAGTGCACCACGCCGGTCTACATCGGCGACATCCAGCTCGTGGAGACACGCCCTCGGCCCGAAGAGGGGTGCAAGGCCCACGAGACCCCCGCGTACAGCCCCGAGGCCCAGCAGCGGCTGGCGGGGTGGCCGGTGTGGCTGTAGGAAGCTCAGTAACCCGGGATTTCCGGCGGCTGTCGGTGACCGAAGTTGTTCACCGATGCCGGTCACCGAGGACGGCTCAGCGAGTGAATGTCACTGCGCCGGGAGCCAGACGGGGTCGGCGACCTGATACGCCGGATTGCCTGGGAGGATCGTGCGTGGTGTGCCAGGGTGCGCGAGGGTCAGGCCCGCGATGCTCCGCAGCAGATCGCCTCCGCGGTCACCGCTGGGCGTGATCGACACGAAGGCCAGCTGTGTCCCGTCCGGGGAGTAAGTGGGTTCGAAGTAGCCCGTGGTGTTGTTGGGGCTGGTGGCCAGGGTGCGCCAGGTCGAGCCGTTGGCGGCCACCTCGTACAGGCCCTTGCCGTCGGCGAAGACCAGGTGCCTGCCGTTCGGGGACCAGCGGAGCCAGCCGTACGGGTCGTTCGGCAGTCCCGGTTTCCTGACGGTCAGCGGTGTGGCGGGCTTGTCGCCCTTCTTCAGCCAGATCACGCCGCCGACGGTGAAGGCCAGGGTGCGGCCGTCGGGGGAGAAGCGGGGAACGCCGTCGGGGACTGCGCTGACGCCGAGGTCGAGCGGCGCGAGGCCGGTGCCGTCGGTGCGGATGGTCCAGTAGCGCGTGTGCGAGGGACCGTGCGGGAACGTCCCGAAGAGGATCCGTTTCCCGTCCGGGGAGATCGCGGGGTTCCCCACGACGGACTGGCGGTTGCCGAAGTCGGACGGCATCTGCCAGACCACACGCTGTCCCGTGCCGTCGCGGTGCATCACACTGACGGTGTCGCCGCCGCGGTCCGCGAAGTAACCGCAGACGGTGCTGTAGGCCAGCGTCTTCCCGTCCTGCGAGGCGGCGAGATTGCAGCCCTTGATCCGGTTCGGGGCGCCGATGTCGGAGGTGGCGCCGGTGACGGGATCGGTGGTCTGGAGGTAGATGGCCTCCGCGCCGTAGTCCGTGGCGATCCGGCCGTTCCTGATGTGGTGTGACGCGGTGGCGGCTGTGGCCGCCGTGGTGCCCAGTCCGCAGCTGACCGCGAGTCCCAATGCGGCGGCGACGGGCATGGCCACGCGTAGGCGCATGATGAATCCCCCCTGGAGCGCGGCGAGTTGAACGCCGAGGCTCCGATCGGGTCGCCCCTGCGGCCCATCTCCCTCGGAGCTGAGCGTCAGGTTAAGGGGCCGCATGCGTCACGAACACCCATCGCGCACAATCAGTACAAACAGAACCACTCAATGCGGAACGTGCTGAATGACGTACCCGGCCTCGTGGCGCTCGCGAGCCATGCTGACGCGACGGGCCGCCCTCACCGTGATGGACAGCGCCTTGCACAGTGCCCTCCCCGGGCGGCGACGGTCGTCTCTCGCTGCGGCGCCTTCAGGTACAAGGAAATCCCCGCCCTGTGCGCGAGCCTCAGCATGCCTGCGCCTTCGCCCGAGGGAATGCGCCGAACAGGAGGAACTCACAGGAGTCCCGAAAGACCACTGAGGCGACCGAACCGGCGAACCGAGCGCCGTCAGGACCCTTCCTGCCGAGCCTGCTGTTCCAAGGCGACGTGCCGGCCGACGTCGCTCGGGGGCGGTGCGGGCGCCGGCAGGGGAGGAGCGCCCTCGGGGCGGAGTCCGTGCAGGTAGATGGCGATGTGCCGGGCGGCGAGGGCCGCGCCCGTCTCTCGTGGCAGGTGCGGCATCGGGCGGCAGGCCATGGCGGCGGCGGTGATCAGGTCCTCCGCGGTGATGTCGTCCCGTAGGACGCCGGCGGCGCGGCCGGCCGCGAGGATGTCATCCAGGGCGTCGAGGATGGCGCGCTGAAGCTGCTGGACCCGCGGATCATGGAGAACGGGGCCGCCGGCCAGCGGGAGGACGAGGCGCTCCCGCTGTTCGATCACACGCCGGAACAGCCGGTCCAACGCTCCGGCGGGATCCGCCAGTTCCTCAAGGGCCGATTCCGCCGCCGCCAGACAGATGCCGAAGCCGTCGATGACGACCTGCCGGATCAGCGCGTCACGGTCGGGGAAGCGGCGGTACAGGGTGCCCGCGCCCACTCCGGCGCGGTGTGCGATGTCGTCGAGGGCGACCGCTGTGCCCTGCTCTCGGAAGAGTTCGCAGGCAGCGGCAAGGATCCTCTCGCGGTTGCGTCGGGCGTCGGCTCGCAGGGGCGGCTCACTGGTCACGTGACGATCGTAAGCGGCCCCCTCTATCCGGAGAAATTTCTCCGGATAGAGCGTAGGCTTGAGACCGCCACTCGGCATCATGCGGCCGACAAGGAGGAACCACCCATGTCCGCTGACCGTTTCATCCTGCTGAAGCACGGGGAGACACGGCAGACCCGGATCCCATTGCCGCCCGGCTTCGGAGTCAAGGTCGCCACCGATGACAGCGAAGGCCGCCTGGCCGTCCTGGAGAACCGGCTGGACGTCGACATCCCGCCCCATGTCCACGAGCTGATGGACGAGTTCGTCTATGTACTGGAAGGCGAGATGGAGATCGACTTCCAGGGCACCACCCACCGGCTGACACCCGGCATGTGCGCTCTCCTGCCGCACGGCATACCCCACGCCATGCGCAACGCGTCCCAACCGCCCGCCCGGGCACTGCAGATCTCCACACCGGGCGGCTGGGACCAGTTCATGGAGGATCTCTTCGCAGCCGGACCCGCCGTCAGGACCGCCGAGGGCGCGATGGACCTGGAGAAGGTCAACGTCATCGGCGAGCGCTACGGCATGCGGTACACCAAGGGCACGATGGCCTTGGACTAGGGACTGTGTGATGCCGTGGTCAATCCCGGGCCGCTGCGGGATCAGTTCGAGGGGGTGGTCTGGCGGTTCCGCTCCAGTGCCCAGTGGCGGGAGATGCCCGCTGAGTTCAGTCCGTGGCCGACGGTCTACGGCCGCTTCCGCGCTTGCAGGGACGCCGGCGTCTTCACGGCGCTGCCGGAGGGCCTTCTCCGGCCCCGTCCGGACTGTCAGAATGCCGACATGCACACTCGGGGGGATGCGCAGCCATGCCTGCGGCTGTTCGCAGCCGGGCCGGTCGGAGGGATCGCGGCTGCGACCGCGACACTGCTGATCGCACTGTCGGGCCGCTACGGCTTCCACCGGGACGAGCTGTACTTCCTGCTCGCCGGCCGGCACCCGGCCTGGGGCTACCCGGACCAGCCACCACTCACCCCGTTGCTGGCCAGGCTCGGCGCGGAGCTGTTCGGCTCCACCCCGACCGGCGTGCGGATCCTGCCCGCGCTGCTCACCGCGGTCACGATCACGCTCACCGCGCTGATCGCCCGAGAGCTGGGCGCCGGACGCGGCGGGCAGGTACTCGCGGCAGGAGCCGCGGCCTGCTCGGGCTATACGCTCGGAATCGGCCACCTGCTCTCCACCGCGACCTTCGACCTGACGGTCTGGCTGGCGATCATTCTGCTGACGCTCCGACTGCTGCGCACGGGCGAATTCCGCTGGTGGCCTTGTCTGGGAGCGTTGGTTGGGATCGCGCTACTGAACAAGCTGCTGGTGCTGGGACTCTTGCCGGCCCTGGCGCTGGGCGCGCTGACGGCCGGACCGCGCGGCTTCTTCGTACCGCGTCTACGCGCGCTGCTGGGCCCGCTCACGGCCGTCCTCGCCGCGCTGCCCTTCGCGATCCCGACCCTGTGGTGGCAGGCCGTGCGCGGTTGGCCCGAGCTGACGGTGGCTCATGGAATCAGCGCCGATGTCGGAATCGGCGGGCGCCTGCTCGCCCTGCCGATGCAGCTGCTTCAGTTCTCCCCGGTGCTGGCACCCCTGTGGCTGACCGGGCTGAGCCGGCTGTCGCGCCGTCCGGAGCTGCGCTGGGCCCGGCCCGTCGCGGTGGCCTGGGTGGTGCTGTGCCTGCTGGTGCTGGCCGGCGGCGGCAAGGGGTACTACCCGATTCCGCTGCTGTACGCGATCAGCGCCGCTGGCTGCGAGCCCTACGCCCACTGGATCCGTGAGCACCGCGCCAAGCTGGCAGGCGGACTGCTTGCGGCTCTGCTCACCAGCGCCCTGGCCGCCCTGCCGGTGCTGCCCGCATCGGCGCTGACCGTGCCGATGGCCGTTGACCCCGACCTCGGCGAGGAGGTCGGCTGGCCACAGCTCGCACGCGCCACCGCCAGCGGCTGGGAGGCGATCCCTGCCGACCAGCGGACCAACGCCGTGTTGCTGACCGCGAACTACGGCGAGGCCGGGGCCATCGCACGGTACGGGCCCGCCCTCGGCCTGCCCGCACCGTACTCCGGCCACATGGGCCTGTACGCCTGGGGCCCGCCATCGGCCGCCGCCACCGGTCCGGTGCTGCTCGTCCACCCTGCGGGCTACCCCGAGTTGGAACAGCACTTCACCGCCTGCCACACGGTGGCGCGCGTCGACAACGGGCACGGCACCGCGAACCAGGAGCAGCACGCGGCCGTGGTGCTCTGCGCAGGGCCGGACCGGCCATGGCCCGTGCTCTGGCCGCTGCTGCGCCGATACTGAGCAGCCAGGTTCCCCAGCACGTCCACCCGTACGTGGCCCTGTACTCCTACACGTACGAGGACATCTGCAGACTCACTCGATCGCCGGGACGTTGAAACGCCCCTGACCGCCATGGGGAACCGAGCACGGGGCGATCAGCCCCGACGCTGAGCGTCCCAGCAGTGGACAGCGGACAGACAGAACCCTGTCCATAACCTGCACGCCATGTGCTGGCCGGACCGCGGTCCGGCTTGGCCGCTCATCTGCCCGGTCCATATCGTGCACCATTCGGCGGCTGGCCCCAGCCGCACGGGGAGCGCCCGCCGCGAGGCGGTTTCGGGCGGTCCCTCGTCAGCCGTTGCCGCAGAGGTTGATTGGTAGGTGGATCGGCACCGGGATCACATTGCCGGAGATGACGGCCGGGCGAGCCCGCCGCTACGCCTTTGGCGCCCGGGTGTGATCTCGGTCGGCGCGCGTATTCAACTGTCGCCAGATCTACGAGATGGTTCAGTCGTTGAGGCCGTTGAGAGCGGTCTCGGCATGCTGGGGCCAGGTATGGGCGTGGGCGACCGGGATGGCGACCCAGTCCTTGAAGGGGCGGTGATTGCCGGAGGGGTCGAACAGTTCCGCGCCGGGCAGGGCGAGGGCTTCGGTGTGGGCGGAGGTGCCGTCGCCGAGTCGGAAGGCGAGCTGGTCGCCCTTGAGGCAGGCGAAGGCCTTGCCATGAGCCTTGAGGGCTCGTTTGCCGAACATCTCTCCGGCGGTGGCGCCGCGTGGGGCTAGGTCGGTGGCGATCTCGTCGAACAGGTCGTCGGGGGTCATGTGGCGGATCCTTGCGCTGGTGGGGCGAGTTGGGGCCCTGGGGGTGGGACCACAAGTCGGACTCTAGCCGGGAGACCTGCTGATACGTACCGGTCGAGCACACCCCTAGAGCCGGTTGCCCAACGCCTTATCCAGGCCGTCGGGGGTCCTTCCGTGACAGGCGCCAGGAAGCGCGAAAGAGTCGGCCAGCCTCTCCTAGCCAGTTCCGAGACCATGCTCGATCTCAGGGCCACATCCTGTACCGCAACTACGGCCGGATAGGAAGCTTGCCGGCTGAGAGGCAACAAGGTTGGGCTCAGGGCCCGGTACGAGGACGACATCCCCATCCTGCGGACCGGGCTCTACGACGACGTGGTCAACTCCTCGCGGGCCGAAGGCGGGCCGTGGAGGCCGATCACGCCCGACTCGAAGGATCCGCGGCTCGTGGTGGACGACAAGGAGCAGGGGCGCGTCCAGTTCTCCGTGGTGGAGCTGGACGGCGGCACGCTGGTCGGCACCGCGACGCTGTGGGGCATCGACAGCCACAACCGGTCCGCGCACATCGGGCTGGGGCTGCTGCCGTCCTCCCGCGGCAAGGGCTACGGCACCGACGTGGTCGCGGTGCTGTGCCACTACGGTTTCGTCGTGCGCGGCCTGCAGCGGCTGCAGATCGAGACGCTGTCGGACAACGTCGCGATGCTGCGCTCCGCCGAGCGCAACGGCTTCGTCCGCGAGGGCGTGCTGCGTTCCTCGGCCTGGGTGATGGGCGAGTTCCTGGACGAGGTGCTGCTCGGGCTCCTCGTCCAGGACTGGAAGCAGGGCTCGAAGGTCTAGGTTGCCGTCCGATCGTCAAGGGCCGGCCGCGGAGCAGACATAGACGGCCAAGGGATTGCTGCCGCCGCTACACCATCTGAGAAGACCTCCTGGTCACCTCAGATGTCTTTTCCTGCGGGCCGCGACCTGTGGATGTACTGGTCGGCCCAGGCACTGATGATGTGGGCGGCTCGCTGCGCTTGTCCTCGTGCGGTCAGGAGATGGTCTGCCCCTTCGAGCGAGATGAAGCTTCGCGGGTGTCGTGCCTCGCGGAAGATCTCCCCGGCGTTCGCGATGTCGACGGTGTCGTCGGTAGGTGAATGCATGACGAGTAGAGGCAGGTGCAACTCGCGTATCCGGTCGCGTAGGCGAGCTTGGTGGACGTCGTCGACGAAGGCACGCTTGAGGACCAGGGTCCGCCCGCCGACGAACCACTCGTGCGATCCTTCACTGAGAACGCGATCCATGACCGCGTCGTACTGTCGCTCGACGTGGCTGGGGTCGGCAGGCGCCCCGATGGTGGCGACCGCGCGGACGCCGGTTGCCTCGCCCGCTGCCGCGATGGCGGCGGCGCCTCCCCAAGAGTGCCCCACCAGCAGGTCTGCCGGTGTCCCACGCTGTGCCATCAAAGTTGCCGCACGGACGGTGTCCTGGACCTTGATGGTGAAGGAACCGTCCCCCCAGTCGCCGTCGGAGTCCCCGATCCCGAGGTTGTCGTAGCGCAGCATCCCGATCCCCTCGCGTGCCAGCTGCTTGCTGACACGCGAGGCGGCCGGCGAGTTCTTGCCGAGCGTGAATCCGTGGACGAAGATTCCCCAGCCCCGGACCTCGCCTTCTGGCAGGTCGATCGAACCGGCCAGTTCGGGGCCGACGACGCTCTTGAATCTCACTTCTTCAGTCATGTTGTGATCGCCTCGGCACGGACTGGTCGCGGGGTAAGGGCAGGTGGGTGGGTGAGGGCGACACCGGCTGGACACCGGCTGGTGCCACACCCGGGCTCCGCGCAGGGGAGCCCTGAGCGCGGAGCCTCTCGCTTTGGGTGCGTCAGACGGCCCGTTTCTGGACGGTGGTCGGCTTGGTGGCGAGCAGTGCCGTGATCTCATCGGCGAGGTGCGGGCCGAGTTCGCCCCAGCCGTCCTTGTAGCCGTAGACGCCGGCGAGGGTGCGGGCCTCGTAGTCGCCGTTCATGATCTCGATGTCTTTGGCCGTGATGAGTGCCGGGTGGGCGACGCCGACGGCCGCCGAAACCTTGATCAGCTCCTTGCGCAGGGTGCGCAGGTAGACAGCGGCCCGGGTGGCCTTCGAGGTCGGGTCGAGGCCGCGGGCCAGCCACGGGTTCTGGGTGGCGATGCCGGTGGGACACCTGTCGGTGTGGCACTTCTGCGCCTGGATGCAGCCGATGGACAGCATCGCCTCACGGGCCACGTTGATCATGTCGGCACCGAGAGCGAAGGCGACCGCGGCGTTCTCGGGCAGGCCGAGCTTGCCGGAGCCGATGAAGGTCAGGTCGTCGGTCAGCCCCAGCTCGGCGAAGGTGCCGTAGACCCGGGAGAAGCCCATCCGGAACGGCAGCGACACCGAGTCGGCGAAGATCCGCGGCGCCGCTCCGGTGCCGCCCTCACCGCCGTCGACGGTCACGAAGTCGACTCCGCGGTCACCACGTGCCATCAGCGTGGCCAGCTCCTGCCAGAAGCCCATGTCTCCGACCGCGCTCTTGACCCCGACCGGCAGGCCGGTCTCGGTGGCGAGCAACTCGACGAAGTCGAGCATCGAGTCGACGTCGCTGAACGCGGTGTGCCGTGACGGGGAGGCGCAGTCCTCGCCGACCGGGATGCCGCGGATCCCGGCGATCTCCGGGGTCACCTTCGCGCCCGGCAGCATTCCGCCCAGCCCTGGCTTGGCGCCCTGGGAGAGCTTGATCTCTATCGCCCGGACCGGGGCGCCGGAGACCACGTCCTTGAGCTTGTCGAGGTTGAAGCTGCCGTCCTCGTTGCGGCAGCCGAAGTACGACGTACCGATCTGAAGGACGAGGTCGCCGCCGTTGCGGTGGTACGGCGAGAGACCGCCCTCGCCTGTGTTGTGCATGGCGCCCGCCAGCGCCGCCCCCTTGTTGAGCGCCGTGATGGCCGCGCTGGAGAGCGATCCGAAGCTCATCGCCGAGATGTTCACCACACTCGCCGGTCGGAACGCCTTGGCGCGCCCGCGCGGCCCGCCCAGCACCTTGGCCGAGGGCAGCGGCGCCTGCGGGTCGTGCGCGTCGGGCAGAGTGCCGGCGAACGTGCGCTGCTTCAGGTAGGCGTGCCCCTGCACGTGCTCGACGTCGACTTCGGTTCCGAACCCGAAGTAGTTGTTCTCCTCCTTCGCCGACGCGTAGATCCAGGTGCGCTGGTCACGACTGAACGGGCGCTCCTCCTCGTTGGACGTCACGATGTACTGCCGCAGCTCCGGGCCGATCGTCTCCAACAGGTACCGGGCGTGCCCGACCACCGGGAAGTTTCGGAGCAGTGCGTGCCTCTTCTGGATGAGGTCGCGGGCAGCGAGAAGCGCCACCGCTGTTGCGGCGGCCGCGCCGATCCTGCGGGCGTGCATGAACGTTCCTCCTCGATGCACGACTCCATCGCCATGCGGTGGCGTCGTTGTGTCGCATTGGGCATTGGACGGCGGGCACGGCCCAGCGGGCATCAGCGTCCGTCGAAGAATGCGGAATGATATTAAGAGGCCGCGTGCACAGGCCTGAGGCCAGGGGGGGCTGGTCCGGGTTCGGCTTCGCGCCCGCGGGAGGCGATGGGATAGGGAAACGGGCACGAACGCGGTCGGGTTGCTGTCGTCGGTGAGCCATCCCTTGAGCCAGGCCGATGCCCCACCGCGACCGGCCATCGAGACCAAGACCGGGGTCTGGCGCAGCGCGGCGTTCCGCCGACTTGCCATCGATCTGCGGGGGCGGAACCGCGGAGCCAGCCCGCACGGCGGCCCCAAGGCCGCGCGAGATCACCTCCTATGGGTGGAAGGCGATCCACCTCCAACGCATGCGCACCGGCGGCCGGGGCGCCACAGTGGGCATCATCGGCGCGATGAGCGCCCCGCTCGGCGGCGACCGGTACGCCCTCGACATCACCGCCGAGGACCGGGCCGAACTGGAGGTCACCACAGCCGCCGCCACGCTCGCTCTCCGCGGCCCCACCACCGGCCCGGCCACCTACGACGTACGGCTGACCGCCGGCGAAGGCTCCAGCCTGCGCTGGCTGCCGCGCCCACTGATCAGCGCGGCCGGCAGCAACCTGCACCAGACCTACACCGTCAACCTCGCCGCCGGCGCACGACTCCTGCTGCGCGAGGAACAACTCCTGGGCAGAGCCAACGAGCAACCAGGCCACCTCATCAGCCGCATCCGGGCCCACCGCGCCGGACGCACGCTGCTGGACCAGCACACCGCCTACGGGGAACCCGAACCCGGATGGGACGGCCCCGCAGTCCTCAACGCACACCGCGCGGTCGGCCAACTCCTCGTCGTGGACCCGGAGATGGATGTCAGACGCGACCCTGTCACGCTCCACGAAGGCACCAGCGACGGCTGTGCCGTCCTCGCGCCTCTGGTCGGCGGCCCGGCACTCCTGGCCACCGCCGTCGCACCGACCTCGTCGACTCTGCGGGAACTACTCGATGAGGCGCTCGCGCACGCCCTCGGAGCGTAGTGGGAACTGATCAGGTAGGGAGCGTCCGCCGACTCGGTGGGCGGCGGACCACACGGCCGGGGCGCCTCCGAACGGGCACGTAGGGACCGCCCGAGCCATTGAAGACCTTGCGACTCGCGGCAAGGGCCTTGGCCTTCCCCACCACTGCCACAGCTGGGAGTGCTGGACTGGCAACGCGCTTGAGCTCAAGCACCTCTTGTCCCGCTGCCAGGAGTTGGATGCTGTCGCCGACTGTGTGCGCGCCTTCGCCCGCATGATGACCTGGCGCCACGGCACGGAACTCGACGCCTGGCTCACCCGCGCCGAGGACACCGGCCTCAAGCCGCTGTGCAGCCTGGTCCGCGGTCTGCGGCGGGACTTCGACGCGGTCGCCGCCGGACTCACCCTGGAATGGATCTCGGGCAAGGTCGAGGGCAACGTGAACAGGGTTGAGCGGATCAAGAGGGAGGGCTACGGCCGGGGGTCGGTTTCGACCTCCTCCGCCGACAGATGCTGCCCGCGGACTGAACAGCATGGCGCTCCGTGATCGGACCACAAGAAGTGGATCAGGGCCGTTCCACATGACCGTTGACATCGTTCGCCCCGTAGGGCGACCGTCACCGGCAGGCGAGGTGACCACGAAATGAGGCTCGTGAAGTGACGGAATGCCGCTCTACGAGCCGGCGTGGGACTGGCCGCGGCCACGCTCCGATGACCTTCGCGCAGGGCGGGTCCCCGGTTGGGAACGCGTCACCTGCCGGGGGACTTCGAGGCGCTCCTGGCGGCGCAGGCTGTGTCAGACGTGCGTGCCACACTACGGCCCATGTCACTCGCTGATCTCACTCTCGACCAGTGGCGGTCCTTCGAGCTGCCCGCCGCACACCGCGTCGCCCAGGAGGCCGCCGACCTGGTGAACGGCCGGGTGACCCTCGTCGAGACCACGAAGCACCTCGGTGCCGCGCTGCACCGCGTCCGGGTCGAGCGAAACGGGCAGGAGTTCGCTCTGATACCCGGAGGACCAGTGTTCCTGGGCTTCGACCTGGAGAACTGGCAGCCGACCCCGGGGCAGACCGCCGACTACGCCGAAAGCCTGGAACAGGGCTTCGGCTACGGACCCGATCTGCGGACGCACCTCGCGCAGGTGCTCAGCCCCCGCCGCCGCGTCGACCTGCCCACCGTCCTGATGGCCGTGGAGGACGAGAGGCTGACCGAGCCGCCTGCCGACATGCCGGCTGCTCTCGCCGCTCGTGGCCTGCGGATGCCGAGCTCGGATGAGTGGGAACACGCCTGTGGCGCCGGGGCGGACACCCTGTTCCGGTGGGGAAACGACTGCCCCCTCGACCGCATCCCCTATGGGGACCCGACCGGCCCGCACAACCAGCTGAACGCCTTCGGCCTGCACGTCGCCTACGACACCTACCGCGCGGAGCTGACGCGCGACGCCGTCGCGGTCCACGGCGGGGACGGTGGCGAGTCGGTGTGCGGCGGCTACGGCCACATGCTGGCGTGGCTGCCCCTGGCCACCGCCAACCGCAACCCTTCCATGGTCGATTTCGTGTACGGCCCGGACGGCGAGGATCTCTACGAGGACTTCTCGACCCGGCCGGTACTGACGCTCTGAACACGTACTGGGCCGCAGCGGGCATGTAGCACGCCATCTACCGGCCGTCGTGACAGGAGACTCACCGGGAACCTTCAGGGCCAACATAGGACATGCGCAGCAGTTGGATTCAACCCCTTCGCCGTCGCCTGATCCCAAGAGGCAAGGCATCAATACCCGGAGCTCAGGGGTGTGCTCCGGACATTGCCGTGCCGAGGTACTACAACGGCTCACTGTGATGCCGTGCTTGGAACGCCGAGAACCATGCATCAGGTCAGGCCGCGAACCATGGGACCCGACAAGCGTGGGGCGCCGTTCCTTCCGGGCACAAAGTCTTGATCACTGTCTTGCGGGTCGCTCGCCACGTCCGCAGGGAACACGCCAGGTGGATGCGTAGCTCAACTGCTTCCCGCTCGCCGCTGTGAAGACCAGGATGCTCGAAGGCCCACTGTTCCGCCAGAAAATCGTACATTTCAGCAGTCGTCAGATCGCTATCAGGATAGGTCCGGGCAACGTCCGCCTTGACGATCCGAGCGCTCCGGAACCCTGCCGCCCGGTCGACGAGTTCCCTGACCCATGCCAGCCCCTGCTCGTCTGTGTACAAGCCGAACCTCAGAATGCGCATCCTCATGATGGAACGAACCTACTGATCATCAGCCTTCAGCGACAGCGATTAACCTTCAACGGCACGTGGACATGAGGTAGGCATTCCCGACAGTTCCAATGCCCGAGTGCTCCACTACAGGAAGCGCCGTTCACTCAGGGCAGCAGCACGCTGGACCGAACACTCGACTCCCGCCCACGGCAACCAGGAGCGATCCACCTCATCATGTCAGCCGTTGTCAGTGGGCCGCCAGCAGCCACACAACGATGCCTACGATCAGCAGCACACCGAGGCCCAGTGTCACGCGCTTGGGATGCACTCCCGTGGAATGGCCTGATGGCTCACGACGCCGGAAAAGGGGGATCCAGGCGAAGCTCTGCCAGTCTCCGGTGTGATGGTGGTGATTGCCGTGGTGGCTCAAACCGCTGCTGTGATGGTGATGGTGGTGGCTCACCCCGCCGCTGTGATGGTGCCCGCTGAATCCACCTCCGTGGTGGCCGCCCCCGCTGAATCCTCCGCCGCCGTGCATGGTGTTCACCCCGTTGTTCGTTATCCGTTCTTCACAGCCCCCTGCCCGGATTCCGGCGACCTACACCTGAACGGCCGAGGTCGCTCCGCGCGTACTCACTGACTTCCGTATCAGCCCATATGACCCCTCGGACCGCCGCTTGGTCTCGGCTCGTAGTGCCCGGGTCCCGCTCGAACCCACGATCGACGAATAGCGTTTTCCACCCTTCTCCGTCCGATTTGCAGTCAACTCCTGTTCACTTTGAGCCAACTTGGCGGCCGTTGAGACCCGATTGCCGGGAGAGAGGTTGTTGTGTTTGCGACGAACTCGTTTACTGCGGGCAGCAGCTGAGACTCAAGGAGGCGCACCAGTCTCATGACCAAGCGAATGGCCGCCCTGACGGCACTTATCCCGATCATGCTGAGCACTACGGTCGGCGTCGCTTCGGCGCACACCGCGCCGCACGTGACCTCGGACGTGGTCACTCTGACCTACGACGCCAGCGATGCCGGTCAGTGGGCGGGCCCGATCAAGCAGGCCGCGCAAAACTGGAACGACGCGGTGCACAACGTGCGCCTGGAGCCGGCGAGCAGCCCCGGCTCGGCCGACTACGTCTACGAAGCGACCAGCGGCTGGCCGCAGACCACGTTGGGGCCGATCTTCCCTGGCGGCAACGGTGACGTGCAGTTGGGCCAGCAAGCGGTGGACGAGGGCTACGACGCGACCCGGGTCGCGGCGCACGAAACCGGGCACATCCTGGGGCTGCCCGACCACTACAGCGGCCCGTGCTCGGAACTCATGTCCGGCCACGGCCCTGGCACGTCCTGCACGAACGCCAAGCCGGACGCGGCCGAGGCGGCGCAGGTCGACAAGAACTACGCCGCCGGCACGCAGGGGGTGCGCCGGCATCACCACCAGGTGGTGGTCGACATCTGGTCCGGCCGGGTTCTCACCGGCTCGCGCTGACTGGTCAGCAGCACGCCTGCCGCAGGGGCCGGCTGCGGCAGAGGGCCAGCCGGTTGACGAGCACCGTGGTACGGGCTGTCAGCATGGTTGAGGGTGTCGCGGGGTTCGGCGACGTAGGGTTCGTCACCCTCGTCCAGCTCGACGGCCCTGGCACGGATGTGGGCATCGGCCGCCTGCCCGACCAGTTCCACTCGGGCTCAGGTGCGTGATGCCCTGGCGCGCACGAGTGGGTCGTCGTCTCCGGGTTCCGGTCTCGCCCTTGTGGTTGCCGAGGGTAGCCACGGTCGATCCCGCGGTGGCGAGCACGTGGGCGATCAGGTCTTTCACGCTGGTCCTGCCGCTGCTCCCGGTCACTCCGACGAACAAAGTGCTGGTCAGGTGTGTGGCTAGTCGGTGTCCGTCGCTGCCAGCACGGCTATCCGGCGGCGGTCGGGGGAGAGTGCGGCTATGCCGTAGTCGGAGCCGATGTCGTTGTGGAACCACTCTGTGTCGGCTTGGAAGTGGAACCACGTACTCTGCCGGGCCTGCTGCTCCGCCTCCGGTGCTCTCGCGTCCGCCGGAGCGCCGCTGAGGCCCGACATCGAGCGCCATGCCCACAGCCTTCCGAAGGCGCCGTGCACGCCCGAACTGTAGATGCCTCCCATCGAGGCGGTTTCGAAAAGCAAGTGCCAGACCTCCTCCATCGGACGGACCGCGATCTCAAAACGATCCGTCGGGCCGAGTCCGTCCACGCAGGCCATGGGCAGGGTCGGCAGCAGGGCGGGCACCTGCTCGGGCTTGATGGCCTGGTCCAGCAGGAAGACCCAGGCCCCGCAGGCACCCCAGGCGCCTGCCTGCGGAGCAGCGACGATCGTCTCGTACACGTCGACAGTGGCAACGTCGTGGAGGGCGGACGGTTCGGATGAGCGTGGTGTGGGTGGATCCATCCGGCCCGTGGTGGGCAGCTGGGATGACACTCCGCTGGCAGAGCCGCGCAGGGAACGACCGGGAAATTTCACGCCGGCTTCGAAAGCGCGGCGGTGCGTCGGAAGCCAGGCCAGGGGGTGCCAGCCGGGTCGCACAAGAGTCCAGTCCCGTAGGGGCCCGCGGGTGTCGGTGTCCGCGCCGCGGAGCAGCAGCTCGTGGAAGAGGCAGGCGCGCAGTTCGTCCAGCTTCTTCCACTCGCGCCGGTCGAAGACAGTGGCGACCAGGTCGGTGACCTGCTGATGCTCTGCGAGGAGCGAGGCGACGAAGGGAGTCCGCAGGTCGGGGTGCGTTCCTGCTTGGGGCTTGTCCTCGAGGAGTCGCAGCAGCTGTGTCAGGCTGTCGTGGCCGGGCGTGAGCGCGAGTACGCGTATGACGTGGGCGAGTTGGTGTTCGTAGGCCCGCGCCTGTTCGAGTGCGGCGGCATGCCGGTCGGCCAGCTGTGACCCCAGCTTGCGCACGAACGAGAGATCACCTTGCGCGGCGCGCTGCTCGGCCTGGCCCCATACGAGGGGGTCGAGATTCTCCGAGGGCTCTTCCATGATCTTGAACTCTACGTCGCCAGGTCGTGCGGGCGGCCGTATCGATGTTGGGGGGCGTAGACGGCGCAGCGGTACGGAGACGCGGCGTCCGACCCTTATAGGTGTGCGAGGGCGCCGGCGGCGAGGTCCGGCTCTTCCTGCGTCGCGCGTGCGACGGCGCTGAGGGTCTGGCGCTGCTGCTGGGTGCTCCGGGGCGTGACGACGGCCATGCGAGCGGGATCACATCCTATGGAGGGTCGTAGGAGCGCACACCCTCTGAGATGCGCTGAAATAGTTCTTACAGGGATATTTTGGACATTTCTCCGTAGATAGGTAGTAGGTCACATCATTGCGCCCCGGCCCAGCCGCCGCTAATCATGGCTGGCGTCGCTGCGGTCCGGACGACCGGACGCCAGCGAATCCCCTCAGGGTCTGCCCGTGACTGCGGGTGGCCCGACGCCGCCGCGCACGACAGCGGCCGGCACGGACTACGTCCCCTACGGAGAGTTGTTTTCGCATGGCCATGATCAACCGCACTCGCTTCGCCCGCCTCGCCCTGACCGGTATCGCGACCACAGGCGCGGCAGCCGCCGCGCTCACCCTGGTGCCGGCCAGCGCGCAGGCGGCCGAGGCGACGCAGGCGCATGGTCGCGCGGTCACGGCCTCCGGGCACAGCAGCGACGCCGCCTCCCAGCGGACGACCGGCACTGCCGACAACCTCGACGGCTGGATCAAGCAGTCCCTGCAGATCATGAAGGCCAAGGGCATCCCCGGCAGCTACGAGGGCCTCAAGCGCAACATCATGCGCGAGTCCGCCGGTAACCCCAGCGCGCAGAACAACTGGGACGTCAACGCCAAGCAGGGCACCCCGTCCAAGGGCCTGCTCCAGGTCATCGACCCCACCTTCAAGGCGTACCACGTTTCCGGTACCGCGCAGAGCATCACCGACCCGGTCGCCAACATCACCGCCGCCGCCAACTATGCCGCCCACCGCTACGGTTCCATCGACAACGTCAACTCCGCCTACTGACCAGACCTTCCAGGACATGCGCCGATCGCGGTAGTCGGCCTGCAGATGGCCGCGCAGCTGCACACCATCGAAGCCGTGCATCTGCGCGTCGGCAGCGGACCCGCTCCCGGTCTCCGGTGACCCCGCCGACAAACACCGACTCCACTGCCGAGGGCTGGGGTGTCACGGCCAAGGGCGTCTGGTGGGCATACGGGGAGTCGTCTCCGGCCGGTCGTCGTTCGTCTGCCACAGCCGGAGCACGGCGGGTCCTGCAACGTGGCAGAGCCGGGACTGGCCGTGGTGGAGATCGCGGCGCCGACGACGTGGCTCACGTGCACGTGGTGCTTCTGCTCGTCCCCTGCGGACGTAGTCCAGGTCGTAGAAACTCCTCGCCGATCTTCAGGTCGAAAGTCTGCAGGGTGCCCCCCTTGGCCCCTGTGCAGAGGTACCAGGTCCCGTGGCCGGCTGCCCGGCGCTTCACGGCTCCGGAGATCAGCGCGTAGTCCACTGGGAGGTCCCGGACGGTGAAGGTGCGGTCCGCTTCGACCGTGACGGTCGATCCGCAGTCGACCGGCGACGGACCACTGTCGGCTCCCCCCTTTCGTGCCGATGTGGGAGCCGTCCACGCGCGCGGGACCACGGGACCAGTCGAGTTCGTCGGCCGCGTTGAGTTCGGCGAGCAGGAATGCGGCGCCTTGAGCCTTTTCCACTGTGACGCCGATCGATAGTTGGCCATCGCTCCGTTCGACCGCTCAAGGCAGGCCCAAGCGCCTGTCGTAGGCTCAGGCGCTCGTCCTAGTTCAGTGACCCGCGTCACATCCGGCTCTTGTCAGTAATCGGGGTGCCGTCTCGTTCAAGGGGCACGCGAACGAGACAGGAGCAACGCCATGAAGCACCGCATCGTCGTACTCGGTGCCGGATACGCCGGGGCCTTCGCCGCCGGAAACCTGGCCCGCCGGCTTTCCCCCGCCGACACCGAGATCACCGTCGTCAACGCCGTGCCCGACTTCGTTGAGCGGATGCGGCTGCACCAGCTCGCGATCGGCCAGGACGTCGCGTTCCGCAAGCTGGCCGACGTCTTCGCGGGCACCGGGGTGCGGCTGCGCCTGGCGCGCGTCACCGGCGTCGACCCCGAGCGCAGGACCGTCGCCGTGACCGCAGAGGACGGCGACGGCGAGTTCTCGTACGACACGCTTCTCTACGCGCTCGGCAGCTCCGTAGCCCGCCACGGCGTCCCCGGCGTGGCCGAGTACGCCTTCGATGTGACCGGCCGGTCCTCGGCGCTGCGTCTGCGCGAGCGCCTGGCCGGCCTGGGCGAGGGCGGCACCGTGCTGGTCGTCGGTGAGGGGCTGACCGGCATCGAGACCGCCACCGAGTTCGCCGAGTCCCGGCCCGACCTCTCGGTCGCGCTCGCGGCCCGCGGCGAGCTGGGCGCCTGGCTCTCCCCGAAGGCCCGCCGTCACCTGCGCCAGGCCTTCGACCGGCTCGGCGTCGCCGTCCACGAGCACACCGGCATCGAAACTGTCGAGCCGACGCGGGCGATCGCCGCCGACGGTACGTCCATCCCGGCCGACGTGACCGTGTGGTCGGCCGGGTTCGCCGTGCACCCCATCGCGGCCGCCAGCGGCCTGGAGGTCGCCGAGACCGGCCAGATCGTCGTCGACCGCACCATGCGCTCGGTCTCACACGCGGACGTCTACGCCGCCGGTGACTGCGCCTACGCGATCGGCGAGAACGGCCGGCCGCTGCCGATGTCCTGCGCTTCGGCCGGTTTCACCAACATGCAGGCGACCGCCGCGATCATCGCGCGCCTGACGGGCAGCGAGGTCCCGACCGCCAGGCTGAAGTACTACGGCAACCACATCAGCCTCGGCCGGCGGGACGCGATCTTCCAGATGGTGGACGGGGACGTCCGGTCGAAGTCCTGGTACCTGGGCGGCCGGACCGCCGCGCGGCTCAAGTCGGGGGTACTCAAGGGGGCCGGGTGGAGCATCGCCCACCCGACCTTCGGCATGCCGAAGCGCAAGCGCCGCCTGGCCCCGGTGCCTGACCGGACCGGTGCGAGGGGCGCCGCATAGGCTGCTCCGCATGGACAGCGCAGCCATCGATCGGTTCGAGGCCAGCCGGGACCGGCTGGCCTCGCTCGCGTACCGTCTGCTCGGCTCGGCGGCCGACGCCGAGGACGCCGTGCAGGACACGTTCCTGCGCTGGCAGGCCGCAGACCTCGAACGGGTCGACGTGCCGGAGGCGTGGCTGACCAAGGTCATCACCAATCTCTGCCTCGACCGGCTCCGCTCGGCACAGGCGCGCCGTGAGCGCGCTGTCGGAGACTGGCTGCCAGAGCCACTCCTCGAGGGCGACCCGATGCTCGGCCCTGCCGATACCTTCGAGCAGCGCGAGTCGGTGTCCTTGGCCGTACTGACCCTCATGGAGCGCCTCTCGCCGGTCGAGCGGGCCGTCTACGTCCTGCGCGAGGCCTTCTCGTACTCCCATGCCGAGATCGCCGGGATCCTCGACATCACGGAGTCCGCGAGCCAGCAGCATGTCCACCGGGCCCGACGCCGGGTCGCCGCCGAGCGCCGCGGCGGCGGCGAGGTGGACCCCGCGTCCGCGCGCCGGATCGTCGAGGAGTTCCTCGCCGCCGCCGCGTCGGGGCGCACCGAACGGCTGGTGGCGATGCTCACCGCCGACGCGACCGCGGTCTCGGACGGCTACGGGCTGGCCAAGCGGCTGCTGCGGTTCAATACGCGTGAGCGCGTCGCCTCCTACGTGCGGGCCGGTTTCAAGCCCACTCCGGCGAAGCGGCGGCTGGCCGGCGGGTCCCCCGCGATGCACATCGCGCTGGTCAACGGCTCCCCGGCCGTCCTCGCCGTGGTCGACGACCGAGTCGTGGGCGCCGTGACGTTCGAAGTCAGCGACGGCAAGGTCGCGTCCCTGCGAGGCATCGCCGCCGCGGACCGGCTTGCGCGCGTCAACGAGGCCTGGCGGCAGCACGAACCCGACGCGCCGGTCATCAGCGCATGGTGACCAGAGCCACCGGAATCCCGTGCGAATCGTCACGGAGGGCTGACCAGGGCGGATCCGAGCGCCCCTGGCCACCTGTCGCTCGAAGTCACACCAACCTCGTGCAGGGCGACAGCGTGATAGCAGCATGTCTGCTGTCGGGGAGGAACGTTGTTGAACAAACGACGCGCTGCGGTGGATTCACGCGTCGCCGACACATGCGAACGTGCGGTACTTCCTGGGTGCCGCGGATCCGGCGCCGCAGGTCGGCTATAGCGTGGAGTTGAGACCCGAGTGATGAGGAGGGCGCGTGCGATTCGCGCTGGACGCACTGTTCGCTGACGTGCCCGCGGAGCAGGTCGATGAAGCTCGAGACTTCTACAAGTCGAGGGCGGCAGGCCGTGGACCGAGCACACTGGAGGAGCTCAAGGAGGCACGAACGAGGAGGTCTGGTCCTCGTGCCGCCGATCCGCCTGCCATCGAAGAGACGATCGAAGCCGCGGGAACGCGCGTCCCTGTCAGGATCTTCACTCCTGTCGACGGTCCGCCGCAGGGCGTCTACCTGGACATACACGGCGGCGGCTTCTACATGGACTCCGCGGCGCGAGGAGACGAACGCAACCGCGAAATCGCAGACGCCCTGCACCTCGCCGTTGTCAGCGTCGACTACCGGCTGGCCCCTGAGCACCCCTGGCCGGCGGCACCCGACGACTGCGAAGCAGCGGCGCTCTGGCTCGTCGAAGAAGCCGATACCCGCTTCGGAACGTCTCGACTTGCGATCGGCGGTAGCTCCGCGGGAGCCACACTCGCCCTGGCGACCCTGCTCCGGCTGAGAGACAGAGGTGCCGTTGGCCGATTCACCGGCGCTGCACTCCAATTCGGCACCTACGACTTGAGCGCACGAACCCCGGCCGGTCGCCGCATCGCGGACGAATACTTCATCCAGGCGTACGCCGGCCATGTGGAAGACCGCACTCTTCCCGACATCTCTCCCCTCTACGGCGTCCTTCGCGGGCTTCCCCCAACGCTGCTGATCGTCGGAAGCGAAGACGTGTTGCTGGAAGGCAACCTGGCGCTGGCAGGTCGGTTGTCAGCCGCCCGCAATGACGTCGAACTCCGGGTCTACCCCGAGTCACCCCACGGCTTCACGGGCCACCCCACGGCAATGGCCAGGACGGCGCTCAGCGGCGTCGACTCCTGGCTGCGCGACCGGATTACGCAATCATAGGGACTGACCGCGATCCTCTGTCCGCGCCTGGAGCGTCCTCGACGCCCAGGGGGCTGTCGCCAACCCTGAGTCCTTGCCTCTCAAAGCCCGGAAGACCCGCGAGTTCGCGGCGGCCGCGAGCCTGTTCCCCAACCGCCAACCCGGTCACGGTCCAAATCACCTTGCTGGGCGAGCCGACGCCCCAACTGTCGTGTGAGCAAGGGGCGGCCGGGTACTCCGGCCGCCCCTTGACTCCGGGATCAGACGGGAACGTGCACCGGGGCATCCGGGCCGATGCGGTCGGCCACCATCTGCCGGAAGTGCGTGCACCGCGTGAAGTCCTCGTGATCGCAGTTGAGCGCGCACTCGATGAGTTCCAGGGACGCCTGCGCGGCTGCGATGCGGGAGCGCAGCGCCTCCGCCTCTTTGTGCAGGATGTCGCGCCGCTCCGCTGGGTCGACCGTGGCTGACAGGGTGCGGATGGTGTCCAGGGGAAGTCCGGCCTCCTTGGCGCGCAGAATGACGGTGACCCGGGTGAGATGGTCTGGGCCGTAGCGGCGGCGGCCGGCGGAGTCGCGTGAAGGGGTGAGGAGGCCCATCGTCTCCCAGTGGCGCAGGACGTGTGTGGCCAGACCGAAGCGTTCCGCCAGTGCGCCGATGCTGATCAGTTCGTCCCCGCCGCCGTCGGGTGTCCGGTTCTCGCTTGACTTCATGCCGACATTAAGTCGCAGCCTGGCGCACATGACCAAGAACACGGAACGGACACTTTCGTCGACGGACGAACTCATTGCACTGCTTGACGCGGCCGACCGGCTGCCGAGCGCCGAGGGGCTTCGGGCGCGTACTTACGGCCTCCTCGGCGCCGGGCCCGAAACGGCCGTGGTGGACGTCGGCTGCGGAGCCGGGCGCGCCGTGGCAGAGCTCGTCGAGCAGGGTGTGAAGGCCGTCGGGGTGGACCCGGACGAACGGATGATCGCGGTTGCCCGCGGCCGGTGGCCCGGAGCGGACTTCCGCATCGCCACTGCGTATGCGTTGCCGCTGGCGGACGTATCGATGGACGGCTACCGGTCCGACAAGGTGTTCCACGAACTGGCCGAGCCGGAGCAGGCGTTGGCGGAGGCCCGCCGGGTTGTCGTGCCCGGTGGTCGGATCGTGTTGACGGGGCAGGACTGGGACACCTTCGTCATCGACTCCGGAGATCCGGCACTCACCCGGGCGATCGTGCACGCCCGCGCCGACCTGATCGCAGGCCCGCGCGCCGCTCGCCGATACCGCAATCTGCTGCTGGAGGCCGGCTTCGTGGATGTGACCGTCGAGGTGCACACCGGCGTGTTCACCGGGCCGACGATGTTGCCGTTGCTGGCCGGACTGGCCGAGGGTGCCTGTTCCGCAGGTGCCGTCACACGCGAGCAGACGGACGGCTGGATCGCCGAGCAGCGGACGCGTGCCGAAGCTGACCGCCTCTTCCTGGCCCTGCCGATGTTCGTGGCCGCGGCCACCGCACCACGCTGAGACAGCGACCGCCGCGGGCGAGATCGTCGCCGTACAGGGCATCGGCCTTGGACCAGGACAGGTAGGCCAGGATCTGGCCGGAACCGGCGCCCAACTTCCTGCCGCCGTCGGTGGTCTTGGCGACGCCGGTTTCGGTGGTGGCCAGCAGCAGGTCGGGGTCCTGTGGAGGTCGGCCTCCATGCTGTGCTCGGCGCCGGTGGCGTTCTCGCGTAGCCGTGCACCGGTGATCCGGTCGGGGCTGCCGAGCAGGCCGACAGCGTCCAGACCGTGCGCAGGCTGATGGTGGGGTTGGCGGGGGCCTGTTGCCGTACCACGTGGTCGAGCAGGTTCCGGCTGCCGGCGATGAGGTAGTGGCGGTCGGAGTGTTAGCGTACCCAGCCGGTTCCGGCCAGCATGGCCGCTTCGCCGGGGAAGGCGATCCGCCGTGCGCCGGCGGCGAGCCACCGCTGGGTCACCCCGGGCAGCAGGGTCTCGATGGCCTCGGCCCTACCGGAAAGCAGGACGTGGATGTGGCGGGCCTGCGGCATTCGCCGGCGGGGGCCGGGAACATCGGGCAGTTGGTCGCGTTCGACGATGGTGACTCGGCTGGCGTGGCGGGGCAGCGGCGATGGCGGCCGGCGTTCCGGCGAGGCCGCCGCCGAGGACGACGACGTGCGTCATCACTGACTGGGCTCCGTTTCGTGAGCAGAGCACATGTCCGGACGGTGTGCGGTGGGGTGGCCGGGGAGGAGAAAGGTGCGGGGGTGACAGGTCATGGGCATCGGGCCGGGGGAGATAACGATGCGGGCGCGTGGCCGGTAGCGGTGTCCGGGTTCGGTGCGCAGCCGCCAGCGGGCGGCGATGGTGGCCACGGCGGTCAGGAGCTGGTTCATCGTCAGGGTGTCGCCGATGCACTTGCGTACGCCCGCGCCGAAGGGGATGTCGGCGCAGCGTGCCAGGGTCTTCGCACGGTCGGGCAGAAAACGGTCGGGGTCGAACCGCAGTGGGTCCGGGTGGAGGGCAGGGTTGCGGTGCACCGTGTAGGTGCAATAGGCGAGTTCGGTGCCCGCCGGAAGTTCGGCCGGGCCGAGCTGCACAGGGACGAGGGTGCGCCGACCCAGCATCCAGGGGGCGGGGTGCAGCCGCAGGGTCTCCTTGACGACACGCCGGGTGTATTCGAGCGCGGGCAGGTCTTCGGCCTCCACCGGGCGGCCCTTCAGGACGGAGTCGATCTCGTCGTGCACCCGCTGTTCGACATGGGGATGGCGTGCCAGCTCGTAGAAGACGTGGGGCAGTACCTCCTTCAGGCCGTGGGTCGCGGCCCAGAGCAGAAACAGTGTGTCGGCGATGATCTGCTGGTCCTCCAGCGGCTCGTCGGTGTCGCTGTAACGGGCCTGCAGGAGCAGGGAGAGGACGTCGTCTCCCCTCGCGCCCTGGCTACGATGGTGGCTGAGGGCGGCCCGGACAGCGCAGCGCAGGTCGCGCAGCGCCCGTACGAACCTGCCGGTGCCCGGCACGTGCTTGGGGTGGGCGAGTCCGGGAAGGGCAAGGCGCCAGTACATGCCAGCAGTGGTCTGGGAACTCAAGGCCCCAAGAGCAGCGGTCACTTGGCTGAGGGCTGGTGTGTCACCGCACACGGCGCGCGCGTTGACGCCGTAGGCGAGGTGCGCCATCTCCTTGTCCAGCAGGATCGTCGCGCCCGCCCTCCAGCCGGCGGCGGCCTCCTGCGTTGCCCGGCGTACCGCCGGTGTCCGGGAGGCGATCCGGTGCGGATGGAAGGCCGCCTGTACGGCGCGGCGGTGGCGCAGGTGCGATGCGAAGAGCGTCAACCCGTCGAAGCTCATGTCCATCACCAGGCTGATGCCGAACTGCGAGCCGATTCCAGCGGTGATCCGTGCCTGGGAGTAGCTGCGGGCGTCGGTCACCAGGACCTGGTGGAGGAGTTCGGGCGAGTTGACCAGGTAGACGTCGGGTGTGAACACAGGTCCTCGCATCCGCACCAGCGGACCCAGTTCATTGAGCGACGCCATGAAGTCGAGTGGGTCCCGCAGCAGTTTCACGCCGTGCCCGAGCAACGGCAGCGCGCCCGGTGCGGTCGGGACGGCGGGGGGAGGCACCACAACGGACACAGGCCCTCTCTCTGTCGAATCACGCGCACAAGCTGTGATCGGTAATGTACCGGCCGTGACAGCAAGGGTAGTTGGGGCGGATTCGTGCGACGTGCTCGTCGTCGGCTCAGGATTCGGCGGGAGCGTCGCCGCGCTGCGTCTGGCAGAGAAGGGCTACCGCGTCACGGTTATCGAGACCGGGCGCAGGTGGCAGCCGGACGACTTCGCCACCTCCCCGTGGCAGGCGCACCGCTTGCTCTGGGCGCCCTGGCTGGGCTGGCGCGGCATCACCCGCCTGCGGGTACGGCGCCGCATGATCACTCTTTCGGGTGTCGGGGTCGGCGGCGGGTCCCTCGTCTACGCGGGCGTGCACTACCGACCCGACGGCGCCCTGTTCCACACGCCTTGCTGGGATCCGGCCCTGGACTGGGAGAGCGAGCTTGCCCCGTACTACGCGCTGGCGGAACGCATACTGGGCACCACACCCGTCCCCCGGCAGACGGCAGGCGACGACGCCCTGCGTCGGACGGCGGAAGCACTTGGGGTGCCCGGTGGTGTTCATGCCACCCGAGTCGGCATCCATTTCGGCCCATCCGGCCAGGCCGTGCCGGACCCCTTCTTCGGCGGCCGGGGCCCGGCGAGGACCGGGTGCACGCAGTGCGGCCGATGCACCCTCGGCTGCCGCATCGGCGCAAAGAACTCCCTGGACCATAACTACCTGTACCTCGCCCAGCGAGCCGGAGCCGACATCCGGCCCCTGATCGAGGCTCGGACGCTTCAGCCGCAGCCGGACGGCACCTGGCACGTGCACAGCCGCCATGGCACCGGTATCGCCCAGCGCCGCGCGGTGCTGTCGGCGCGTCAGGTCGTGCTCGCCGCCGGGGCCTGGGGCACCGCGGAACTCCTGCACCGCTCCCAGCCCTACCTGCCACATCTGTCACCCGCCCTGGGCACGCGTACCCGCAGCAATCGCGAGGTGTTCGCCACCGCGTCCGCGGCCGGCTTCGACGTCGGGCCCGGCGTCGCCATCAGCTCCGCCCTATGGCCGCAGCCCGACCTCCTGGTGCAGCTGTGCCGGCTCGGGCCGGGCTCCCACCCGGCCGCACTGCTCACGCGACCGGCCGGCCTCCTTCGGCGGGACTTCGGCCGCCGCACCGCCGTACTCTTCGCCATGGAACAGGGCGACTCGCACCTGACCAGCCACCTCCGCCGCGGAAGACTGACTTTCCGCCCGGGAAGCACGCAGCCCGAACCCGTACGGCTTCAACCCGCGGAGGCGGTGGCACACGGATACGCCAGACACATCGGCGGCCGTGCCGCGCTGCTGAGGAACACCGCCCTGGGCCTGCCCGTCACCGCCCACCTGATGGGAGGCTGCCCGATCGGCAGCCGACCGGCCGCGAGCGTCGCTGACCTCTACCACCGGGTCCACGGCTACCCGACCCTGCACATCACGGACGCCTCCGTGGTCCCCGGCAACCTCGGCGTCAACCCCGCGCTCACGGTGTCCGCGCTGGCTGAACGCGCCTTCGCTGCCTGGCCCGCCGCTGGCCGGCCCGACCAACGCCCGGCCCAGGGCGAGCCTTACCGGCACGTACAGGACCCGACAACCGAGGCCACCCGGTGACCCACGCATTCTTCAGCAGCTTTGCCATCAACCGTGCCGTTCTCCGCGTCGCCCCTCACGTGCTGCCTCGCTGCGACCTGTTCATCCATCGCCTGACCCGAGGACGGCTCCTGCCGAGCACGCTCGTCCTGGACACGATCGTGCTGGGCACCACCGGTCACCGCACCGGAACCCCACGCGCCACCCCCTGGCCGCGCACCAGGCCGCAGATGGCACCTGGCTGGTGGTCGGCAGCAACTTCGGCTGTCCCCCCATCACCCGGCATGGAGCACCATGTCCGTCAGCGGGCCGGGCCGATGCATCTGTCAGAGGAAGCGCCATCATTCATAGGGGTCGATCACCCGCAGCACATCGTCGGGGTTGACGACGTGCCGGACGACGGGGATGACGCGGGCGTCGGGGCGCGATCGCAGCGTCCACGGCTGCGGTGCGGGCCGCCATGGCGCCACCACACCACGTCGACGCTGGGTATGAGGCGGGCCAGGTTCCTGGCCAGCTCGGCGACGGAGTTCTCAGCGCCGCCGCGGGAGGTGCCATCGGCCACGCACCTGCGATGGCGTTTCCACACCGTCTGTCAGGGGCCGAACGCCTCGTGGGGCAGATCTCTCCATGGGATCCCGGTGCGGTACCGGTAGATGATCCCGTCGATGATGCGACGGTGGTCGGCGAACGGGCGCCCTGCCTTCCCGGTGTTGTGGGGAAGGCAGGGCGCCAGGCGTGCCCACTGCTTGTCGGTCAGCAGGCGCAGGGGCCCGCTCGTGGTCACCGAGGCTTGTAGGCGGTGGCCAGTACAGAGACCGTGACTCGGTCGGGCAGTAGGCCGTCATCGTCCAACTCTGTGCGGCTCAAGTGACGTGCGCTCGGCGTCATCCCCAGCAAGTCCAGGGCCTCCAGCCCGACCAGGGCCATGGAGTACTCCACGCGTTCGGTGACAACGGCCTCGAAGTAGGGGTCCAGTGCCCGGTGCAGGCGCTGTTCCTTGGTCGGGTCGATGGTGACCATCGCAGGCACCCGGCCGCGCAGTTCGGCCAGGTGCCGCCCAGTGGGACGGACCACGATCAGTCGGCCGGCTGGGCCGAGTATTCGGCAGAACTCGGCTGGATTGCGCGGGGCGAACACGTCCAACACCACGTCGGCCACGCCGTCAGCCATCGGGAAGGGACGGAAGACATCCCAAGTCACTGCGGTGGCTCGTTCATGGGCTCGGACTGCCGAGCGCAGCGCGTGCACCGAGGTATCCAGGCCCAGACCTCGGGCGCCGGGCAGTTGGTCGAGGACGCCGGCCAGGTAGTAGCCGGTGCCGCATCCGACGTCCACGACCGTGCTCCGCTCAGGGGCTGAGTCGGCCGCCAGGTGGGCCACGGCCTGGCGGATGGGGGCGTACCTGCCGGTGGCCAGGAAGCGGTCCCGAGCCTGGACCATGGCCGCGTCGTCGCCGCTGGTGGCGCGGGTGCCCGTCAGGAGGCTGGCGTAGCCGTGGCGGGCGACGTCGAAGGTATGGCCCGCCGGACAGCGCAGTGCGCCTTGGTCGGGGCGCAAGCGGCGCGTGCGGCACGTCGGGCAGCGCAGCAGGTCGAGGGAGAGTTCGAGGGCGGGGGGCAGCAACACGGGCACGAGGTACTCCTGGCAAGGCTGAAGGGGGGACGCCGTGCCTGCACACGCACACAGAGGGTCACTGCCTCGGGAAGGAACGGGCAGTGCCAGCAAGGTGGTTCGCACAGCAGGCACACCAAGGAGGGCGATGCCGTCCGACATCGCCCTCAACGCCTACCCATCACAGGAAGCAGCAGTGCGGGGTGCTCATGAATGCCACGCCATGAGTTTACGGGCCTCGACGAAATCCTTCATGCCCGTCGAAGTCGAGAGACACGGCCTGGTCGTGTCGAGTCATGCGCGAGGCGCCTGGGAGGAGTTCGAGGCCCTGGGCCTCATTGGTCGATCAGTCCGATGCCGTGGTCGCCGTATCGGGCTCCTTGGGCGCCGGTTGTGGGGACGGCGGCGTCGATGGCGTCGAGGTCGGTCGCGGTCAGGTGCAGGTCGAGGGCGCCCAGGTTGTCGCGCAGGTGGGAGCGGCGCGAGCTGCCGGGGATGGGGATGACGTCGCTGCCACGAGCGAGGAGCCAGGCGAGGGCGATCTGGGCGGGGGTGGCGTTCTTGGCGGCGGCGAGGTGGGTGATGGCGTCGACGATGGTCAGGTTGGCCTTGAGGTCGTCGCCGTTGTAACGGGGGGCGGTGGCGCGGAAGTCGCCGCGGTCGTAGCGCGTGGTGACGCGGACGGCTCCGGTGAGCAGGGCGCGGCCGAGAGGGCTGTAAGCGACCAGGGCGGCGCCGAGGCTGCGGAGCGTGGGCAGGATGTCGTTCTCGACGTGGCGTTCCCACAGCGAGTACTCGGTCTGGACGGCGCTGATCGGGTGGACGGCGTGGGCGCGGCGGAGGGTGGCGGCCGAGACTTCGGACAGGCCGATGTGGCCCACCTTGCCCTGGGCGACCAGTTCCGCCAGCGCGCCGACCGACTCCTCGACGGGGACGGCGGGGTCGATGCGGGCGAGGTAGTACACGTCGATGTGGTCGGTGCGGAGCCGGCGCAACGACGCTTCGCAGGCACGGCGCAGATCGTCGGGTGACCCTGCGGGCACCAGGCCGTCGGCGGTGCGCCGAACGCCCGTCTTGGTGGCCAGCAGGACGCGGTCGCGGTGCGGTGCGAGGGCCTGGCCGAGGAGTTCCTCGTTCGCTCCGTCGCCGTAGAAGTCGCCGGTGTCGAACATGGTGACGCCGGAGTCGAGGGCTTCCAGCAGAGTGGCCTCGGCCTCGTGCCGGTCGGCGGGGCCGTAGGTGCCGGTCATGCTCATGCAGCCGAGGCCGAGCCGGGAGACCGCGGGGCCATCGGATCCAACGGTGGTGAGATGCATTTCCCCTCCGTCACTCTGCCAGGGCCGCGCGGAGGAACGCGAGGACCTCCGCCCGGGCTGCCTGGGCCTGCGGCTCCACGCCCGGCATGGCGAGGAACGCGTGCCTCGCTCCCGGGTATTCGGAAAGCCGCGCAGGCGTCCCGGCCTTGCGCAATCGCTCGGCATAGCGGCGGCCGTGATCGGCCACCGCGTCCTTGGTGGGCACCACAACAAGCGCCGGGGCCAGCCCGCTCAAGTTGTCGGCGTACAACGGCGAGAATGAGCGGGCATCGGTTCCTGGCGGGACGGCGAGCCGCTGGAAGAGCCGTAGTAGCGGCAGGGCGCGGGTCGGGCTGTATGCGTACTCGGCGATCGAGGGGTAGTCGTACATCGTCTCGGTCACATCGGCGACGGGGTTGACCAGCACCTGCGCCTTGAGTTCCAGGCCGGCCTTGCTGGCCCGGATGGCCGCCAGGGCGCTGATCAGCGCGCCGCAACTTTCACCGAAGACGGCCGTGCACGCCGGGTCGACGCCCCACTGCGCGGCGTGCCGCACCACATGCTGGAGCACGACCCAGCCGTCGTCGGCGGCGTTCGCGAGCGGGCTGCCCGGGGCGAGGAGGCTGTGCTCGACCGAGACGACGAGCGCGGGCAGTTGGGCCGCGAGGTGACTGTTGGTCCAATCGCACTGCACCGCCGTGCCCACGAAGCCGCCCCCGTGGACATGGACCACGAGTGGCAGGTCGGTCCGGGTGGCGGACACGCTGTCGCCCGTCGACGCGGGCCGGTACACCCGGACCGGCAGGTCGCGGCCGGGCAGCGCGATCTCCTGCCAGTGGATCGCGGCGCCGGGGTCCGGCTCCCCGGTGATCGCTCGCGCCGCGCTGGAGGCCCGGAAGCGGTTCTCCGCGTCGCGGTAGGCAATCAGTTCCTCGGTCGATAACGCCGAGAAGTCCGGTTCCGGCGGCCGTTGCGCGGAAGTGGTCTCGCTCATGTCTTCTTCTCCTCTCCCGGCCGGATGCCGGGTGTGTCGTTGTGGTCGGCAGCACGTTGTACTGATTATGCACGCACTGCGTGCAACGGCAAGTGCATGCCTTAGACTGAGTTCGGACGAGAGGGGCGTGATGACAGGCCGAAGGCGATGGTCGACTGAGGAGATCCTGGACACGGCGACGGAACTGCTGCGTACGAGCGACGCCGAGTCGTTCAGCGTGCGCAAGCTCGCCGCAGCGCTCGGGACCGATTCCTCCAGCCTCTACCGGCATTTCCGCAACAAGACAGAACTGCTGCGCGCGGTCGCCGACCGGATCCTCATGGCCGCCATGGACGGCTACCGACCCGAGGGCGACTGGAAACAGCGCATCACCGCCCTGGCCCTGCGCCTGCGCGAGGCTTTCGGCGAGCAACCCCAGCTCGCCGTGGTCTGGGGGCGCTACGCGTCCGGCGGCACCGGTTCCCGGCTCGTCATGGATGAGGTGCTGCAGGCCCTGTGCGCGTCGGGCCTGCCGGACGAGGAGATCCCGGTGCGCTACCACCGGATTGTGATCCTCCTCGCCGCGCTGATCGCCTCCGAGGCCGGCGTCAGCACACTCACCCCCGAGGAGTACGAACAGGGCATGGAGCTGTTCCGCGTCGCGGCGCTCGGCGCCGACCCCGAACGCTTCCCCGCCCTGGCCCATTTCGCCCGCGACGTCCGCCCTCTCGGAGCAGACCGCCGCGCCGCGTTCGAAGAGATCCTCGCCGCCCAACTCGCCCACATCGAGACCCAGATCCCCTGATCTGCCCTCTGCGCGGGTAGGCGGCGATGCGGGCCTGCGCCTGCCGGTGGGGGCCGCCCGGCTCGTCAGCTGTCACGGGGGCCAGCCCCGGAGTCGCTGACCGGACGGACCAGGACCTGTCTGACAGACGATCAGCACTGCGCCGGGTGGTGCGGGTAATCGTGTTGCTGCAGACATGTGTTCCGGCGATGCTGGGCCGATGCCAGGGCAGCGGAAGAGGAAACGGAAGCAGCGCGACGAGAGGCAGCGGGCTGCGGCTCGCTTCGCGCCTGACGCCGGTCACTGGGAAGTACTCTTCGAGACCCAGGACGAGTCGGAATGGCGTGATTACATCCATCGTCTGCGAGCGTCGAACAAGCAGATCGACTGGACAGCGGTGCGAGTGGACACGTTTTGTGGGCGCCTGGTGCAGCCGACCACCTACAGGCTGAGCCTCTTTGTGCGAGGCCCCGTGCACGATCCGGGCCAGGGCCACGCTGACCATTGATCATGTGGTTGGTCGAGGCGAGCTGACGGATGCGGCATGGGAGCGAATAGAGCCTGCTGCCGCGGGTGGATGGGCGTGGCTGTCCGTGGCGGGATCACCGGCAGGTGGTCAACGGTGTGCTGTGGCGGTTGCGGACCGGCGCTCCCCGGCATGACCTGCCCCAACGGTACGGCCCCTGGCAGACGGTGTGCGAGCGGCTCTGCCGCTGGGAAGCGACTCGTGCGATCGCGGCGTGAGGGGCGGCGGGCAGAAGTGTCTGATCGGTGATCCCACCTGGTCGCATGGTTCAGCTGATCGTCTTTCCCGTCGCGATGAACGTCAGGGGCTCAAAATCCGTAGGCCACTGCGGTGGTACGGCGCACGACAGCCGATCGCCAGTTCCTCGATCGCTGACCAACAAAGGGGTCCCATGAAACACCGCCGACCGCGCCACCGCCGCAGAGTGATCGCCAGAGCGGTCGGTACGGCGGGTACGCTGGCCATCGCCCTGGGCGCGGGCATGACGCCGGCGATGGCCGCCGGGAAGACACCCGACAAGCCCACCGCCACCGGGTTCTCGCCGGACCAGCCCGACCAGGACGACGCGCCCTGGGCGCCCCAGCACGACGGGGTGCCGCAGCAGCACAAGGCCGTCCGTCCGGAGGCCGTCACGCCCCGCGCGGCCACATCCGCTCCCCAGCTCAGTCTGCCCGCGCCGACCGGGCGCCATGGCGTGGGCACGTTCAGCCTCCACCTCGTCGACAAGTCCCGCACGGATCCGTACGTGCCCGGCAACAGGCCGCGCGAGGTGATGGTGTCGTTCTGGTACCCGGCCGCCTCCACCCATGGCCACTACGAGGCACCGTGGATGCCGTCAGCCTCGGGCGCCCACTTCCTCGCCTCCCAGGGCCTGACGCCACAGCAGGTGGCCCTGCCGACAACCGCCGGCCATGTGCTCGCCCCGGTCGACACCAAGCTCGGCAAGCTGCCCGTCCTGCTGTACTCGGCCGGGCTGCACGGGGACCGCGCCGGGAGCACCGCACTCGTCGAGGACCTCGCCAGCCGCGGCTACCTCGTCGTCACTGTCGACCACACCCACGACGCCAATGAGGTGCAGTTCCCCGGCGGACGGCTTGAGGGCGACACCATGCCGGCCGGCGCACACTCCTCCGACACGCTCAACGTGCGCGCGGCCGACATCCGCTTCGTCATCAACCAGCTCGGCACGATCAGCAAGGGCCACAACCCGGACGTCGATCACGCCAGGCTCCCCACCGGGCTGTCGCACGCCGTGGACATGTCCAGGATCGGGATGTTCGGCTGGTCGCTGGGCGGCGGGGCGGTCGACACCGCCATGCAGCTCGACCACCGTATCGCCGCCGGTGCCGACCTGGACGGCCAGTTCTTCGGCTCGGCGCCGAGCAAGAACCTGGACCGCCCCTTCATGCTCTTCAGCTCCGGCACCCACAACCGCAACAACGACGGGTCGTGGCGCACGCTGTGGTCGCATCTGAAGGGAGACCGGTTCGACCTCCAGCTCCAGGGCTCGGCGCACCTGTCGTTCGGCGACACCGAGGCGATGCTGCCACAGGAGGCAAGCCTGCGCGGGCTCTCCCCGGCCCAGCTCCAGCAGATACTCGGCACGCTCGACCCGAACCGCGCGATCGAGATCCAGCGCGTCTACCTCGCCGCCTTCTTCGACCGGGAACTGCGCCACCAGCACGGCACCCTGCTCGACGGGCCCGACAAGAAGTACCCGGAGATCTCCTTCGTCCGCTGACTGCAGGCGGACAACGGCACCGGCGGCAATAGAGTGGGCCGGGCGGCTCGTCCTGGTCAAGGTGTCCACGGGCATCGGCGCCGGGGTGGTCGTGGACGGTGCGATCTACCGGGGGATCGACGGCGGCGCGGGCGACATCGG
>NZ_JBFAWH010000051.1:0-37370 GCF_040680235.1 Streptomyces sp. NPDC052101 | reverse complement strand
CCATGAACGCCTTCGACCTGGCCTTTGATGGCCGCCTCACCGCAGGCCAACTCTAGCCACATCAAGCCCAGTTACACCGCTCGCTTTACAGACCCCGTTCTCACGCTCGCACCGTCACGAGGCCGCCGTGGACCAGCGACGAAGCGAGGTTAGAAAAGCCTCAGTGTCTCTTCGATCATGTGACTCGTTGGTTGGATCATGTTGAGCAGGGGGGACCTGACTGACGACGACTGGGCGGTGCTGGAGCCATTGCTGACGGTGAGCAACAACCGGCGTGGCCGGTGGCGGGACCACCGGGAGGTGATCAACGGGATCATTCACCGGCTTGGCACCAGCTGCCAGTGGCGTGAGCTGCCTGAGCGTTTCGGTCCGTGGAAGACGGTACACAAGCGGCACCTGCTGTGGTCGGCCGACGGCACCTGGGAGCAGTTGCTCCAGCAGGTCCAGGCCGTCTCCGACGCTGCGGGCGACATCGACTGGGACGTCAACGTCGACTCGACCTCCGTCAGGGCCCACCGCTGGCGTTGGTTGTCACTCCGGGCCAACGGGCCGACTGCACCCAGTTCGAGCCGGTGGTGGAGAAGATCCGCGTGCCCCGCACGGGACTTGGCCGACCGCGCCGCACCCCGGACAGTGTCAGTGTTCTCCGCCTCGTCGGCGCCGCCGTCGTCATTGCCCTTGGTCGCGGTCAGGGCGGACAGTCCGTGGCCCGCGTGTACCGCCTTGATGTGCTGCCGGCCGATCGCGGCCTGGTGACGCGCCTGCCAAGGGCGCGGTGTGGCGTTGCTCGACGCCGCGAACGACTGGGTGCTTACCAGTCCGAACGCGGCCGCTACGACGGTGCAGGTTTTGAACCGTCGCTGGTGCTTCGGGGGCAACAAGCCCTCTCCTCCCTGCACCGGGCATATGGGGGTGCCCCGGCGCAGAGGGGGTCTTGACGTGACCACAACAGCCACACAAGGGGCTCACAGGAAAAATGGCACGCTGTTTACCTTGCGGCTCACCTGAATCCGAAGTTGCGCTCGACGCAGCCCCTTTGGGGCGGGACTTCGATCAACGGACGAGCCGGTGCGGCCGGGGTGCCAGGGATTCCGTCGCGCGCGCTGTGTCCGTGCCCGCAGCAGAGGGTCCATAGTCCCTACCGGCGGGGAGCAGCCCGCTGTAGGCGTCCGTGGAGTCCTGTGGCGCGTCGGCATTGGTCTCGACGAACAGCGGCCGTACGGCGAGAGGGCCGTCCGTGGCGAGGCCCTGGTAGTCGCCGAGGAAGTGGCCTCCGGCGTAGGGAGCCTGGAGCCAGTCGAAGACGCGGGAGATGCGGCGCTCGGCAGGACGGCTTTCCGCACCGTGGGGGAAGGTGACGAGCCATGCGGCGGTGGGCAGGGTCGTGGTGTTCCCGGCGGTGAGGTAGCGCAGGTCGTAGTAGGTGATCGCGACCGTGCCGTGGGCGTCCACGCTGATCGAGGGCGTGAAGGCCGGGGCGGTGGCGACAGAGTTGACCCGCTTCGAAGCGGACCAGGTCCGGCCGCCGTCGGTGGAATGGACCAGTTCCACGGAGTTGTAGGCGCCACCGCTGAAGTCCGAGCCCTCATAGGCGACGTACAGCTCACCGGTGCGCGGATCGATGGCGACGTTCGGCAGGTCGCCGCCCGCCCGCAGGGACTTGGTCGCGTCGGTGGGGGCGTTGGGGTCGACTTCGGGTGCGGCCGTGTCCTTGGCGATGGTGACCGGCTTGCTCCAGGTGCGGCCCTGGTCGGTCGACTTGACGACGGCGAAGTGCAGGTCGGTGGGGGTGAAGGTGCCGGTCGTGTAGTTGATGTCGTAGGTCTGCCAGTCGAAGACGTCGTAGAGGGTGTCGGTGCGCGGGTCGACGACGATGACGTTGCCGATGGTCTGCGAGTGCGGGACGACGGAGGTGTCCACGAACGGGCGGGCCGTGGACCAGTGTCGCCCGCCGTCGCGGGTGACGGAGATGTAGGAAGGTCCGTCGTAGACCTTGGCGGGGTCGTCCTCGTCGATGCGGTCCCAGACTTGGTAGGCGACGCCGGAGTGGATGGGATCGGCGGTGACGGAGTTCTTGTCGTTGCTGAACTGGGCCTGCGTGTCGTCGATCAGAGGCGTCGTGTGGGTCCAGGTGCGCCCGCCGTCGTACGACGTCGAGGCGGCCACGCCGTTGCGGGCGTCGGTGGCGTCGAACACCAGGCCGCTGGCGTAGACGGTGCCGTCGGGGCCGGTGCTCACCCAGCCGTCTGAGGCCCGCTGGTAGGTCAGCCCGCCCGGCGCGCAGTGCGAGAACGGCAGCGGGGTCTCGGTGAAGTGGCGTCCGTCGTGCGTGTACGTGGCGGTCAGGCCCCGGGCGCCGCCGTTGGACCAGCGGTCCTGCTGGAAGATCCCGACGGCGTCGCGCGGATTGCGCGGGTTGGTGGTGACGTACGGTTCGTCCTCGGCGGACGAGTAGTTGGTGCCGGTCCCGTCGGCGCTGATGTCGCAGGCGGCATAAGGGTCACCGGGTGAGACCAGGTGGACTGGCTGACTGCCATTCGAGGCTGCGGAACTGCCTGCAGTGGCGACGAGCAGAAACGCAGCAGCCGTGGCCACGAGAGACGCTCTTGTACGTGTGCGCATGGCGATTCCCCCAACTCCGCGAAGGCGGTTCGTCCTGGGCTGTGCTGGCGCAGGTAAGGCCCCGGGGTCGCCGGGACGTGCGTCGCCCGGCGAGCCTAGCTCTGCGTCGTGTGGACGGAGTTGGAGGAAGCGGTCAAGGACACGTCAATAATCGTTGGTCGGTGTTGGTCAGCGGTTGGCTTGTCGGGAGCGCCCGAGGGCGGGCAGGGCGGCAGCCAGGGTGAGGGAAACGGCGCCCGACGCCAGAAGCGGGACCTGCCCGTCGGTGCCCCAGGCAAGTCCGGCCCACAGGCCGGCGAGGACGATGGCGGCGCCGGTGGCGCCTTGGAACAGGCCCTGCGCGGTGCCTTGTTGGTGGTCGGGGACGAGGGTGGAGATCCAGGCTTTGCCGACGCCGTCGGTGCAGGCGTTGAAGCCGCCGTACAACGGCAGCACGACGAATACAGCCCAGGGGGCGTGGATCAGGCCAAGGCCGAGGTAGCCGATGGCGAAGAAGAGCAGTCCGGCGGCGAACACGAGAGGGCGGGGCAGCCGGTCGGAGAGGGCTCCGGCGGGGTAGGACAGGGCGGCGTAGGCCAGGTTGTAGACCGCGTACGCGCCGACCACGCCGGCGGTGGTCAGGCCGAGGGCGTGGGCGCGTAGCAGGAGCAGTGCGTCGGGGAAGTTGACCAGGCTGAACGCGGTCAGCACCGCCAGCACCCGCCAGTACGAGCGAGGCAGCGCGCACCATGGCACACGGGCGGCCGGCTCGCGGCCGGTGCCCGCGCTCGTGGTGTGCCGGGGGTCGCGGACGGCAGCGACCAGGGCCACCGAGGCGATGGCGGGGATGACGGCGATCCAGAACAGCGGGCGCAGGCGGTGGTCCAGCCCTTCGTACAGGGCCAGACCGATGAGCGGGCCGACGACGGCTCCGGCAGTGTCGGCGGCCCGGTGCAGCCCGAAGACCTTGCCGCGCTGCCCGTTGGGGATGCCGCCTACGAGGAGGGCGTCGCGGGGTGCGCCGCGCAGGCCCTTGCCGAGCCGGTCGATCACCCGGGCGAGAAGGACCAGTGGCCAGATGGTGGCGAGTGCGATGAGCAGCTTGCCGAGGGCTGCGAGGCCGTAGCCGGTGCCGATGAGAGGGCGGCGGGTGAAGCGGTCCGCCAGTCGTCCGGCGGCGACCTTGGTGATGGAGGCAGCGCCCTCCGCGATTCCCTCGATCGCGCCCACGGCCGAGGGCGGAGCGCCCAGCACCGTGGTGAGGAAGATCGGCAGGATCGGGTAGAGCAGTTCGCTGGCGGCGTCCTGGAGGAAGGAGACCCCGCACAGTACTTTGACGTTGTGGGTCAGCCACGCCGGGCCGCGCCCGTCGGCCTGCGGCGGTGCGGTGTCAGGTTCGGTCACGGGTGCAGTACTTCCAGACCGGCCAGCACTTCTCCTACATCAACGCGGCCGTCCCGCTCGCCGACGGCGGCGAACTCAACGTGGCCTACGGGATCGTCGGGCTGGAGCTGGGCCTGGCCGTCGCCGTCTCCATCTGGGTCCAGCGCAAGCTGAGCTACCGCCGCTGGCACCTGGTCCACTACCTGGCCTACCCCGCCTTCGCCCTCTCCCTATTGCACACCGTCATGGTCTCCGCCGAGGTCCAGGCCCTGGGCATGCTCGGCATCGCCGTCCTGGGCTGCGCCGCCGCCCCCACCCTGCTCTTCGTCCTGCGGCTGCTGCCCGCCACCACCGCAGTCGCCACCCGCATCTCCCCGCTGGAGGTGTGAGCCGATGTCCGGAACGCACGCCGCACACTTCCAGACCGCCGTGAATCCGTTCGGTCCCTCCGTCACCGTCCCCGCCCAAACCGCCGCCACACCCGCGATGGACGCTCGGCCGGTGCGGGTGTCCGTGGACAACAACCACTGCGAGCTGTACGCGATCTGCCAGCAGGAAGCCCCCGAGGTCTTCGACCTCAGCGCAGACGGCCGCCTGCGCTACGACGCCACCCCCGACGCCGCCCAGAGCCTGGCGGTGCGTCAGGCCGCCCGCTGCTGCCCGATGCAGGCCATCACCCTCACCCAGGAGGCCCAGCGATGAGCGCGGCCATGGACCGGATCGCCGTGGTCGGTACCGGACTTGCGGGCCTGTCCGCCGCCGAGCGGCTGCGCGAACTGGGCTGGCGCGGCGAGATCGCCATGATCGGTGAGGAGCCGCACCGCCCCTACAACCGCACCCCGCTCTCCAAGCAGCTGCTCACCGGCGACCGCCAGCCCCCCGACCTGGCCCTGGCCACCTACACGGAGCTGGACGCCACCTGGCGGCTGGGTACCCGCGCCCTCGACCTCGATGTCGACCAACGAGAGCTGCTCCTGCCAGGGGGCGAGCGGCTGCCGTTCGACGGGTTGATCATCGCCTCCGGCGTCGAACCCCGGCACCTGCCCGGCGCGCCACTGCACTCGGACCGGGTATGGATGCTGCGCACCCTGGCCGACGCCCGCAACGTCGACGCCGCCCTCGCCCAGGCCCGCCATGTGGCGGTGATCGGCGGCGGGTTCATCGGCTGCGAGATCGCCTGCTCCGCCCGCACCCGTGCCCTGGACGTAACGCTCATCGACGTCAGTCCCACCCTCCTGCACCGGGCCCTGGGCCCCGCGCTGGGTGCGGTGGTCGGTGACCTGCACCGCGACCACGGCGTCCGCCTCCACCTCGGTGTTGGTGTCTCGGGCTGGTCGGAGGACAAGCGCGGAGTGACCGTGCTGCTGGATGACGGCGAGCAGGTCCGCGCGGACGCTGCCGTGGTCGGCGTGGGCACGGTGCCGCGCATCGACTGGCTGTGGCACACCGGCCTCGATCTCACCGACGGCGTGCTGTGCGGCCCCACCACCCACGTCATGGGTTCCGACGGGTACGCGATCGACGGCATCGTCGCCGCCGGCGACGTGGCCCGCTGGCCCAATCTGCGCTTCGACGACGTCCCGCGCCGGGTGGAGCACTGGATCAACGCCATCGAGATGGGCCGCCACGCAGCCGACGCCCTCCTCCAAGGCCCCCAGGCCGCAACGCCGTTCACCCCGGTGCCGCGCTTCTGGTCCCACCAGCACGGGGTGCGCATCCAGTCCGTCGGCATGCCCGGCCTGGGCACCGACATGACCATCCTCGACGGGGACCCGGCCAAGCGCCGCACGGTGGTCGGCTACACCCGGCCCGGACCAGACGGTGCACCGATACTCGTGGGCGCGGTCGCGCTCGACTCCCCGCGCACCCTGCTCGGCTACCGCGACCTGATCGGCTACCCCGTGACCGGCCGTCGACCGGCCGCTGCTTGACGGCCATGCCCGCGATGCCACACCCCGCAAGCCGCCCCTGGCACCCTATCCCCCGGGGGGGTGCCGGCGGCCCTGCCGGACCGCTCGACCGCCTGTTGACCGACTCCGGGCTCGGCGTCGTCGGCGCCGCTGTCCTCATCGGTGCGGTGCGCACGGTCTTCGGCTTCGCCTTCGATACCACCGCCACCCTGCTCGCCTTCACCGCGATCACCAGCACTGCGGCGGCGGTCGGCGAACTCACCCGCTGCTCCACCACCCCCGAGCGGCTCCGCCGCGCACACGCCAGCCAAATGGGGTTTCACTGCGGTCCTGGCGGCGGCCGACGCCGGCGCCGACCCGAGCGATGAGCCAAGCCACCGGCCCCCGTCAGCCAGCCGGTGGCACCCACCACATCGCTTGCTCTCTCGACAACAGAACGCCCATCGGTGGTCACTCGTACTGTGTCCGCGGGCGCCTGCTCGTTCAGGATCCGCGCCTTACGGGCACTGCTCTTCAGCTCGTGCTCCAGCTCCGAGCCGAGTTCCCGACCTGTCAGCCGCTCATGGGCGGTGGCATCGGAGGCGGTGTGGGGTCGAATCCTTGCCGGGTGGTGCTCGACGCTGCCGCGTGGCGCTGTTTCGCCTGGTCAGCGCCACGCGGCTGCGTGCTCCGTCCGGCTCATTACGGGCTGTGCCGGACAGTCCGCTCACGCATGAGGCCCGCGTTCTGCAGGGCAAACATGCAGCTGGAAGCCAGGGTTTCGGATGTGCTGCCTGGCCGGTGGCTCCCGGCCTTATGCGTGCTGAATGCGTTCTTGCGAGAGGTCTTCCGGAGGGGCGGCCGTCGGCCCCGGCGGTCTGCAGGTGTAAGCCGTCTCTCCGAGGTTATGTGCCCTGGACGTGCCCCGTCGGTCGCTCTGCCCAGACCGTCTTTCCCTCCGCGTGGTAGCGGACACCCCACAGCTCAGCGAGGCTCGCGACGATGAACAGTCCGCGCCCCGACTCGTCGACTGTGCGCGCATGTTTCACCAGCGGAGCGCTCATCGCCCCGTCGCTCACTTCGCAGGTCAGCATCCGGTCGAAGATCAGTCGCAACTGGAGTGGAGCGGCGCCGTAGCGGATGGCGTTGCCGACGAGTTCGCTGACGATGAGTTCGGTGGTGAACGCCGTCTCCTCGTCGACGCCCCATATATCCAGCTGGCGTCGGGTCTCCCTGCGGGCGATCGGCGCCGCGGTGAGATCATGCGGCAGGGGCCGGCTGAGGACCTGGCTGGAGGGGAGGACGCTGGTGCGTGCGAGCAGCATCAGACTCTCGTCCGTCCGGCCGCCGCCCTTGAGGGCGTACGCGATCGTGTCGCACAGGTCCGGGAGTCGCTTGTCGATGCCGCGGTCCAGCAGCGGGCGCAGGGGGCCGGTTGGCGAGAGGACCTCGTCTGCCAGCACGGACGTGCCCATGGCGAGAGTACTTCCCTCCGGGAGATCGACCGTCGTCGCGGGGAAGGGTTCCTCAGCTGCTGTGCCGAGAGGCGGTCCCGCCGGTATGGACAGGGTCACCGAAGATCCGTCCGGGAAGACGGCGACCGGTTGTGGGAACCCGGCGCTGACGATGGTGCAGTTGCGGTCGACCGGGTCGTAGACGGCGATGCCGCAGGTGGCGGTGAGCGGCTCGTCGTGCAGGGGGTCGCCGGGAGGCGGTGCGGCGCGCTCGGCTGCGAGACGGACAGCGGTGCTGCTCAGTCGGGCCAGCAGCTCGTCCGGCGGCAGATTCAGCGCGGCGAGCGCATGGATGGCCGTGCGCAGTTGCCCCATGGTGGTGGCCGCCGCGATACCGTGCCCGCTGATATCGCCGGCCACCAGGGCCGTCCTCGCGCCCGGCAGCGCGATCACGTCGAACCACGAGCCTCCGCCCTGCGGGCCGGGAAGGTGCAGGGGGGAGATCTCCACAGTGGTCGGTGTCTGGGGATGCTGAGGGAGGAGCCGCCGGTGAACGGTCGCGGCGATCGTCCGCTCACGGGCGTACCGGCGGGCGTTGTCGATGCACAGCGCGGTGTGCGCGCAGACGTCGGACGCCAGCGCGAGGTCTTCTTCTGTGAAGGGATCCTCATCCTGGTGGCCGTAGAAGCTGGCCACGCCGAGCACCTCACCCCGCAGAGTCAGTGGAGCGACGATCAAGGAGTGCGCACCGGATCGACGGATCTCCTCGCCGCGGACCGGATCCGCTGAGAGCCACAGGCTGCCCTCCTCCACAGGAACCAGGCGCGGTCGCAGATCCGACAGCACACGAGAGAACGGTGTTCCGAACGGCAAGGGACGCACGTCGCCGACCGGACAGTCCGAGGCGTGACCCCGGAAGGCGGCTCGGCGCAGCGGCAGATCACCGTCGACGGGCGCCAGCGGAGGCGTCTCTCCGCGGACCACGTCCTCGACCACCTCCACGACGGCGCTGCCCGAGAAGGCGGGGACCACCGCCTCCACGAACTCGTCGCAGACTGCGACGACGTCCAGGTGCCGTCCCACTCGCGCACGAACGCTGTCCAGGGCAGCCAGTCGTTGACGGCTGACCTCGCGCTCCGTGACGTCGATCGCGGACACCACGAGACCGAGTACCTCGCCGTCCCTGTTCTCCAGCCGGACGAAGGAGAGAGCGTAGATGCGTTTACGCAGGCCGGGCGCCTGGGCTCCACGGAACAGCCGATTCAACGCCGGCTCTCCGTCCCTGAGGACGCCGCGTGCCACAGCCTCCGCCGCACCGGGCTCCTCGAACACGAACGCTTCCGTCAGATGCTGACCGATCACGTGTTCCGGTGGGGTGTCCAGCAGCCGTCGCGTCGCCGTGTTGATACGGACCACTCGCAGGCGTTGGTCGAGTACGGCCAGGCTCACCGGAGACTGCGTGAACATCGCCCTGAGGATCGCCAGATCCGCAGCCGTGGTCGGCTCGGCCGACAGCCTGAGCACCTCCCAGACCACCGACGCCCCCCGAAGGACCGGTTGGACCACCACGCGAGGCCGGCTCGACAGCTGCTCCTTGTGCCAGGCGTCGGCAGTGGCCATTTCGCCCATGAGCGCGGCCACGGGCCGACCGACGGTTTCCGTGGCGGACCGTCCGAAGATCTCTTCGGCGGGACGGCGCCACTCGATGATGCGGCCCGCCCCATCGATGAGCATGACGGCGTCATCGTCGGCCATTTGTTCGCACCTCTGTCTCCGCTGCCGCAGGGGCCTTTCGCCGGCTGCTGAGGAACGTGGCGATCGGCAGGGCTGCTGCCAGGCCGCTGAGCAGGATGGCGGCGAGCGCTCCGAGGATGGCGGGCTGGTCGTTGAAGGCGATGCCGATCGCGGCCAGTGCGGGACCGGCGTTGCGCACCGATGTGACGCCCCCCATGGTGGTGCGTCGCACGGCCGGGCCCGTGGCCAGCAGCGTCCCCACGGCGAAGGCGACGGCCGAGAGCAGGAACCCGGCGAGGAGGGCGAGGGAGCCGAGCAGCGCGACGACGCCCTGCCAGTTGCCCAGCAGCATGCCCGCGAGCACGATCAGGAACGTGACGTTGGAGACCCTCGCGGCCGGGGGATGCCATGACCGCGCTGTGGGCTCGGCGTAGCGGCGTATCAGCAGGCCGATGGCGAACGGTACGAGTTGCAGCAGGGCCACGGTCCGCACCAGCGCTCCGACGTCGAGGGAGACGTTGGTGCCCACGTCGGCGGCGGTCAGCAGGCCGTTGACGGTGGGGGCGAAGGTGATGCTGCCCACGGAGGCGAGTAGCACCTGCATCGCCGCCCCGCCGACGACGTCACCGCTCTGCACCATGGCGAGTTTCGCCCCGAAGGGCCCGCCCGGGGAGGCGGCGACCAGGATGAGCGCGATGAAGGAGGCGGAGGGCAAGCCGAACAGCGCACCGATGCCCCAGCCGAGCAGCGGGACGACCACCAGGTTGGAGATCAGCGCCAGCGCCAGGAGCGGGACGTCGGCGAAGACACCGCGCAGCGCCGTGACCGTGGCGCCCAGGCCGGCGGCGAGCATGGTGGCCGCAATGAAGATGACGGTGACGGCGTTGAGCGCCAGGTGCAGGGTCTCCATCAGGCTTCCCCACCGTCAGCCGCGCAGTTCGGCGAGCCAGCGCAGGGCGGTCAGGCTCGGCAGGAAGCAGTACTCGCCTCCTCGGGTGACGACGAACCGCGGCAGTGCTGCGAGGCGCCGGCGCAGCGGACGCCGGGGAATGGTGAAGTCGGCGGAGCCGTCGTGGGACCCGGTGACCGGATCCTTGGCGTTGTTCGCGCCGAAGAAGACGCCGTCGTTCATCCACTGCGACTGGACGAACTCGAACTGCCGTCCCAGATGCGCGCCGATGAACGCGAACATCAGGCCGCGGTCGGCTCCGTCGTCCTCCAGTACTCCCTCGGACAGCGGGGGACCGTAGACGGCGCCGCGCCGGATCATGCGGTGCAGTCGTACCTCTCCTGCCACCGCGCCGTCTCGGGGGTTGGCCCGGCGGATGTGGCAGCCGCCGGGCGTCTTGAACCCTGCCGGATCGTCGCTCTCGTACAGGAAGGTGTTACGGCGGTGCGGGTCGGCGCCGAGCGCGGGGTCATCGTGGTGCGGGGCCAGCGCCAGAGGGGCTCCGCTGCGCCAGCGCCCCATGATCTTAGCGGCGATCAGTTCCTCGTCCTGGGGACCGGTGGAGTTGTCCTTCAGGTACCGCCGGAACTCGGCGACCTTCTGGTGGAGTTTGCGGAAGACCGCGTAACTGCCGTTGTGCCCCAGGACGTCGGGCTGGGGGGTCTGGGTGCCGCCGAGCTCGTCCCGGTAGCCGAGGACGAACTCACCGGCTTTCAGCGGCACTTCCAGTCGGTTGGATCCCGGTATGCCGCTGCCTTCGACGGCCGGATGGCTGACTCCGTCGCGATAGCCGAAGTGCTCGGTCTCGGTGGGCAGCGCGTAGCAGTCCTGCCGCCATATCGCCGTTACGCCGGAGAGCCGGTCGTAGGCGGGGCGGGCCCGGTCGACGGCCGCCTCCAGCTGTGCGGCATCGGGCGCGACCGCCGTGAGGACCACGTGCAGATGGTGGCTGCCCAGCGGTGCCTCCCAGTGTTCCGGGCTGCTCTCGCCCACATCGCCCAGGGCTTTGGCGCGGGCTGCCATGCCCTGCCGGAATTCCCAGGAGAACGTGTCCAGCGAGTCGCGCGGCACTCCCAGCGCTTCCAGGCCGCGGCAGGTGACGGCCACGCTCACCCAGGTCTCGCCCAGGGGGCTGACCGAGTCCGCCGCGGAGGTCACCGCCGTGCTCGCCCGCCGCATCAACTCCCGGCCGTCTCCACGGTCATCGATGCGGAAGGCGAGATAGGTCGCCGCGTAGGGCGTCGGCCGGGGGCTAAGAACCCCGCGCTGGATGTCGTCGAGTTCCAACGAGACGTCCGTGTGCGTGCTCACCGCTCACCTCCGCGCCGGTCCTACTTGGTGACGACGTTCCTCCAGAAGTTCCGCAGGCTTTCGTCCCCGCCGAACAAGGAGCTGAAAATGGTCGAGTCCGCCAGCAGCAGATCGGCCGCGCGGTCACCGCCGGGAGGCATCCACAGGAACATGTTGAACTCCGTGTTTCCGGCCTCGGTGAACGGATGCGGCCTGGACATGTCGATCGGCTGCCTGGCCAGCACGCGGATGGCGTCCGGGTCGTCGGTCGTCACGTCGTAGTGCGGCAGGTGCATGTGGAAGTTGAAGTTCGTCACCCCGTCGAGCCAGCCCTTCAGGTCCAGGTCCCGGACTGTGGACAGCGGGGCGATCTGGTTGCCCTCGCGGGTCGCCGGCCGCAGCCCGTACCGGTTCATGACCGGCACTCTGAGGCCCTTCATCAAGTCCCTGACGTAGGTGGCGAATCGCTGCTGGCGGGGTACCAGGGGATCGCCGTGGTGGCGGTATTCCATCTCCCGGACCTTCAGGTCGTCCGAGGCGCCGACATCGTGGTGCGGGCCCAGGACGAGGCAGGCGTCCTCCCGGCCGAGGAACGCCCGCAGGGCGTCGACCTCCCCGGGCTGGGCCTCCTGCTTGGTGACCGCGTGGTCCAGCCCGAACACGAACAACACGTCCGTGTCGCCGAGCACTCGCTCGTCGAGCGGGGTGAAGAAACCCGCCTGGTCGATGCGCTGGTACACCGGGACGGGATGCCCCGTGACCTCCTCGACACAGTCCTGGAACGGCACCCAGGCCCAGAAGAACAGCTCCAGCGACCCGGCGATGCCCTGCTGGAACCGGTACGGGTCCGACCACTTCGGGTCCTCGTACGCGGGCCAGGCCACCCGCCTGACCTCGGTCATCGTGGAGAAGCGGTTGTCCAGCTCGGCCGCGTTGCGACCGGCCTCGGCCGGATAGCTCCACGAGACGTAGATGCTCACCCGCCGCCCGCCAGGGGTGTACTCCCGCGGAATGTGCCGCTGGTTGTACGTGCGCGCGGTCCTGACCTCGCTCATTTCGTCCAGCCTCATTGCATGTGGCTTATCGCGTCCGGCTCATTGCATGTGGCTCACTGCATCTGGTCGAGCATCTCCGAAAGGGCGCTCTTGATCCGCAGAGCCTTCTTGATCTCGTCCGCCGTCACGTACGGATACTCTCCGTACTCGATGAAGCTCGGGCACTGGTGTTCCCGGACGTATTTGACGAACCCCTCGGGGTTCGTCCGCCAGTCCTCGGGAAACCCTTCGAGATTCTCGAAAACGGTGCTCGCGCCGACCTTCGTGAAGAGCGCGACGGCGTCCTCGGTGTACTTGTCGAAGTCGGTGTCGAAGATCCCCTGATACATGAAACGCGTGTCGTCGTCGAAGAGAACCCAGCGAAGGTAGTGCAGCTTCAACGGCGCCAGAAGGTACGGATCTTCCTCCAACGCGTTGACCAGCGTGTGACCGTGCGCACGTACCGCCTCGGCCCGGCCCGGCTTGATCGGCGCGATGATGGTGAACCCGTAGCATGCCGGGGTCCTGGGGTAAATCGGTCCGTACTTCCCCTGCTCAAGATGGTCGGTGTCCTTGGGAATGGCGACCATCTGCGGCTTGATCTCCATATCCGCTCCTCACACGATCCAGAGGCTGGGACCAACCTCCAGCTTGGCATGGGACCGCTGGGCGCGCCCTCTGGGCGGGAGGGGCTTGCGGGCTGAATCAGGCCCCCTTTACCCATGCCCAGGCCGTGAGTCGCCACTCTCCGTCTACCTTGCGAAGCGCCACCGTGAAGACCGAGCCGGTCTGGGTGACCTGCTTTCCCCGCAGGTCGAATGTCATGGTCGCGGGAACAGCGACATAGGCATGATCGCCGGTGATATCGACATGCCGTGGTTCACCGAGGGTGATGTTGTAGCCCGAGGCCCCCAGGTGCGCACCCTCGGTAAGCACGTCCCTCCACCAGTCTTCGCCGGCTGTTGGTCCCTGCCACACGTGCGGTGCCATTCCGTCAAGAATCTGCATCGGGTCAGCGCATGTCGCTGCCATCGCCTTCGCGTCACCGCGGTTGAAGGCATCGACGTATTCGACTACCGCCGCCATGGGGTCGTTCGACACCACAGGTCTCCCTTTCTCGCGTGCTCGGAGCGTTCTTCTCATGGAACCCTTTCCCAGCCTCGCTGGGAGACGGCCTGCCGGTCTAGGCTGCCGAAGCTTCGTCACATGGGGGCCTCCACTGGCGTGGCATGCTGACCAGCGAGTTCCAGGGCGGTCAGTGATGGATGGTCGTCTTGGCGACAACGATGATGAGGCCGAGCGCCAGGTTCACCAGACCGGAGACCACGACCAGTCGGCGAGAGGCTCCGGCGCGCACGGCGGCAACGGTCGACCACGCGACCTGCTCGAACAGGGCGACCCCCAGTGCGAACCATGCCGTTCCGGCAAGGCCCAGCCTCAGCAGGGGACTGATCGCCACTGCAACGGCTGGGGGAACGGCGGCCTGGACCATCGGCCACTCGTGCCGGGCCACATGGCGCACCTCGCTCCAGCTCAGGAGCTGCCCGTGCGCCCGCTCCCCGGCCAAACGAGCGTAGACATGCGCGGCCCAGAACACGATGCCGGTGACGAGGAGGAACAGTACGAGTCCGAGGCGGGGGAACGGACCGAACGCTCCGGCCCCAGCTATGACGGACGCGGCCAGGAGCGCACCGTAGATCGCACCTGCGTAGTCGGTCCGCGGCGGGTCCGGACTGTGCTCTGCGGTGCCGCCGCCCGGGGATGGGACGCTGGGCACATCTCCAGGATTGCCGGGACCACCACACAGTGCACGACGAAGGCCATGGGCTGAGTCCCTGGCACGTCATGAGCGCAGCCAGAGGCGAAGGGATGCGACGGCCACAGTGCCGTGAAAGACATGAAAGCTACGCTCGGTAGTTCTCACTCGTGGCGTTTTCCGGTGACCTGGATGTGCCCCCGCAGGACACATCCAGGTCAGTGGCCCTACGCGGAAGCGGCATCGTCGTTGCGGGCTGCTGCCCGCAGAACAGCCCTCCGGTTGTGGCCTACCCGTACGCCCAAGCTCGCCCGGTCTGCCGGTACTCCTCCACGGGGATCGGGGCGACGCCAGGCCGCATCCGGGCTGTGTAGAGCAGGCCGTCGAGGTGGTCGATTTCGTGGTGGATGAGGCGGGCGAGGCCGCGTTCGTACACGGTGGTGGTGCCGCCGGTCACGGTGGTGGCCTGCACCGTGATCTTCAGCGGTCGGGGGACGAGGCCGCGAACGTCGAAGAAGCTGAGGCAGCCCTCGTACTGCTCATCCGTCTCCTCGGAGCGGTCGGTGATCCGGGGGTTGAGCAGGACAACGGCGGGGGCGTCGTCGGGCGGCAGGACGACGGCGGCGGCGCGGGCGATGCCGATCTGAGGGGCGGCGATGCCCATGCCTTTGGCGAAGGGGTGGACCTGGCCGATACGCTCGATGGCGGCGAACAGCTCGTCCACGACGTGTTCGGCCGTGTCGCGCTCGGCAGGCAGGTCGAAGGCACGGGCCGGTTCGGCGAGGATGCCGGCGCCGTGCTGGACGACACCGAGGTCTCGCATGCGCTGGCTGGACGGCACGTCAATCACCTGAACTCCCTTGATCCGGTTCGGGTTCGGGCCGTGCCCGGAACCGCCATTCCAGACGGTACCGAGCGTGCAAGGCGGGTGTGGTCGTGATCCACGTGAAGTGCCGCAGTCCGGCCTCGTCACTGCGGACGGGCGGGGTACGGAGCGGGGAGGCTTCGGCGGCCATGGAGGTCTCGGTTCCCCACACGACGGGGTCGAGGTCGGCGGGGAAGACGAGCTGCACTTCGAGTTGTTCGGTAGGCAGGCGGACAGCTCGCTGAAACCAGTTGCCCCACTTGTCGTCGCTCACGGTGTAGGTGTATTCGATCCACACGGATTCGCCGGGATAGAGCGGGAAACGGCCGTGTTCATTGTCGAACAGCAACCAGACTTCCTTGAAGGCGTCACGGTCGTGCTTGGCCTGCCAGCGCATGTTCTCGCCCCGGCAGGTGGCGGTGAGGGCGAGTTCCTCCCAGGTCAGCGGGTCGGCCCGGTAGTGGGCGTTGGACCGCTCCGGGGCGCCGGGGTAGCGGTCGACGGAGATGCGGATCAAGTAGCGGGTCACCGGTTCGGTGCCGGTGTTCCGCAGCAGGCGGCGCATGGTGAGGCGGTAGTTGCGGCCGTCGTACTTCAGGCAGGCGGCGTCGTGTTCGACGATGAGGGCGGAGCCGGTGGCGTACGGCTGCTCGGGCATGCGCGGGGCTGGCGGGGCCACGGGCGGGCGTTTGACCCGCGTCTCGCGGGCTTTCGCCTGTTCGTGTCGCACCAGCGCCGCCAGATCGCCTTGCCCGCGTTCAGGGCCTCTCTTGCAGGTTGTGCCACACGGGCCGACGGGGATGATGGCGTGGTGGATGCGGGGGTGGTCCTCGAGCCAGGTCCGCGTGGACACGCTGTTATGACTGGACAGGTTGTCGGTGACGATCCAGATGTCCCCGTCCGGGTTGGCGTTCTCGAGCAGCTGCAGGAACTGCTGGTGGAAGACGCTGTTGCGGGAGGACGCGGTCATCGTGACTGCCTGGCCGTCGCAGGGCCGCAGACCTCCGTAGACCCAGGTCTTCTCCGGCCCGCGGGTGTAGTCGAGTTCGGCTTTGATCCGGTGCCCGTCCGGTGACCATGCAGGTGCGGGCGGGAAGGTCCGCGGGATCACTGGCCCCGGCTCGTCGGCGCAGATCACCGTCGCACCCTCGGGCGGATGGGTGTAGAGACCGATGATCCGGGTCCTTTTGGGGCGAAGTGCGGGTCCTTCGATCGCGTCCAGGACCGGGTGCGGCGCCAGCGCACACCCTCGGCGACCATGACGCACCGGACCCGCCTCCACAGCCGGGCTGCCCTTTCAGAGCCTGTGCGGAGTCGTGATCACGGGCTGGGGACTGAAGTCCTTCGGTGCGGGGCCAGTTAGGGTCTGTGCCATGTCTGCTGTCACTGAGCCCGCGCCTGCTCATACCTTGCGCCCCGCGACCCGTGCCGACCTGCCTGCGGTATTGGCTCTGCTCGCTGATGAGGAGCAGGTGGTAGATCCGGCGGCGGTTGTGGTGACGGAGGCGTATGAGCGCGCCTTCGTGGCGATCGACACGGACCCGCGCAACGAAATGCTGGTCCTGGTGGACGGCGACGGCACGGTGGTGGGGTGCTTGCAGGCGACGTACATCCCGGGACTTGGCAAGGGCGGCGCCGAGCGCGCCCTGGTCGAGGCAGTGCGGATCCGCGCGGACCGGCGTGGGGACGGGCTCGGCCGGACCTTGATGGCGCACGCGATCACGAGGGCACGCTCGCGCGGCTGTGCGCTGGTGCAGCTCACCAGTAACAAGCAGCGTGAGGACGCACACCGCTTCTATGCCGCACTGGGCTTCGCACGCAGCCACGAAGGGTTCAAGCTCGCGCTTTAGGGGCGGTCGCCTGTCGTCATGCGGGTCGGAGGCTGCGGAGCCAGATGATCGCGCCGCGGAGGTGGAGTGCTGCGAGGTAGCTCTCGGGGGTCTTGTCCTGGCCCAGCCCGACACGGTGACACCGGGGCTGGCCCACGAACTGCGGATCGGCGACCGGCGGGTGGCCCTCGACGCGCTCCCCGATGTCGCGGTCAGCCGGTCGTTCAGCGAGTTCGACGCCGACGCCCCGCGCGAGCACCACATCCGCGAGCTGGACAGCTTCGATTTCGTGGTGCGGGTGCCGACCGGCGAGCTTCACGGGGCGGACCCCGCGACCCTGACGTTCAGCCTCGTCTGCGTGACGGGGCACCGCGGTGGTGCGTCAGGCCTGGCTCGCCTTGAGGACGATCCCGAACTGGGCGTCACGCCGATGGCCACCCTCGCCGACGTGTCCGCAGCCGACCTGCCCACCTCGCTGCGGCGAATCCTCGAGTCCGACTGAGCGGCCCTCGAGTGTTGGACGACTCTCCGTATGAGTATGAGTACGAAGGCGGGGGTCGGCGTCACTCGCGATGAGCATGATCCGTGATCTTGCTGGCAAGCTCGACAAACCTGGTTCCACAGAATTCTGACGACCAACGCTCTGCCGCAGCTGGGGGAGTGGTTCATCAGCCAGGGTGTGAGTCGCCGAGCAGCGGTCGCTGGAGGAGGCCGGATTCGACTGAGGGGCGCCGTGCGCTCAGCGCGTTGGAGCGCTGGGAGCTGACGCCCCCAGCTCCTGTACGCCAGGTGTCAGCACGGCGTCGGTGGCGGTGCCCAACGTCGGCACCGCGACGAGCACCAGCACCAGCCGTACCCCACCGGCCACGACCCACGGCGCCGCCAGCCCCCATTGGTGCGCCACCAGGCCGCCGGTCAGCGAGCCCAGCGGCCCGACGCCGAAGGAGATCGTCTTGGCCGCGCCGCCGACGCGTCCGAGCAGCTCGGTGGGCACGCAGACCTGCCGCAGTGTGAACGAGACGACGTTCCAGAGCGAGAGCGCGAAGCCGCTCACCGCGAGGAGCGCGCCCACCAGGATGGTGTTTCGGGCCAGCAGCCCCACGGTGAGGAACACCAGCGGCGCGAGCAGCGGGAGGAGCCGTACGGTGGTGCGCAGCCCCAACGTGCTGACCACGCGACGGCTGAGCAGGCTGCCGACCACGCCGCCGATCGCCATCCCGCTGACGAGCAGCCCGTAGCCGGCCTTGTCGAGGTGCAGCTTCTGCTGGGCGAACAGCACCATCGTGGACAGGGCCATGAAGGTGGTGAAGTTCGCGAGCGCGGCCAGGCCGACCAGCGTCCGGATCAGCTGGTTGCCGCGCAGCCAGCGCAGCCCGGTGAGCAGGTCGGCGCGCATGGACGGCCGGATCGCCCGTGGACGGAACTGCGCCCGGGGCCGGATCCGTGCGATCAGCGCCAGCGACGCGAGGAAGGTGAGCGCGTCCACCCAGAACGGCAGGGACGCGGACACTGCGAACAGCGCCGCCCCGGCTGGCGGGCCGAGTGACTCCTCGGTTATGAAGGTGCTGGCCTGCTGGCGGCTGTTGGCCGCGACGAGGTGCTCCTTTGCGACCACGGCCGGTAGGACCGCCTCACTCGCCGCGCGGAACACCGTCTCCGCCGAGCTGAGGGAGAAGGCGAGTGCGCAGAGCATCCAGATGGTTGCCATGTGCGTCGCAGCAAGCAGGGCCAGCACTGGCACGATGAGCAACTGCACGCTCTGCGCCGCCAGGATGAGGCGGCGCCGGTCCAGGCGGTCCGCGAGCGCTCCTGCGGGCAGGGACAGGAACAGCCACGGCAGCCCGGCGAAGGTGGCCACGAGAGCAACCTTCCGCGGGTCGCTGGACAGCGAGGCGGCCAGCAGCGGCATGGCCGCGACGAACATGCCGTCGCCCAGCATCGAGACCGCGCCCGCCGTCCACAGCCGGGTGAAGTCGGTGCCGAACTTCACCGCGCACCCCCTGACTGGGCGGGTGCCTTTGCCAGGACCGTGAGGGACAGCAGCGACTGGACTTCCTCGATCCGGCGGCACACGGCGGCGAAGTCCGGTCCGGATACCGTCACCTCAGCGACGCCCTGGCCGACCGAGAGGGCCTGTTTCAAGACGTCGCCGACCTTCTTCAGCGCGGTGAACTTGACGATCCAGTCCCGCTCGGGCATCGACTCGAACGACACCACCTCGCCCAGCGCCGGCGGGTAGAACACCGCGGTACCGGTGTGCCGACGCTGGGCCGGCTGGCGCTCGTGCAGCTCCGGAAGAGACCGGCCGAGCTGCGGGAGTGCCGTCATCAGGTGCAAATCGATGCCGAACCGGTGCTGGAACGCCGGCACGATGCCGCCTCCGCCCGGTCGCCCCGCGACCTCGCAGAACACCGGCTGCGCGTCGCGGCCGACGAAGACTTCGAGGTGCGTGACACCGGAGAACCACGGGAGTGTCGCGAGCACCTGGCGATTGAACGCCTCGAGCATGTGGCGGTGCGGGCCGGGATCGATGACGACTGTCCGGTTCTGCCCGCCGACCGGGAACGACTCGTTGCTGTCCAGGTAGAGCGACGGGATGCCGACAAGCGGGCGGCCGTCCGCCACCAGGCTGTCGATGTGGTACATGTCGCCGTCGATGAACTCCTCGGCTTCGTAGGCGCCGTCGAAGCTGAAGCCGCCCGCGTCGAGGGCGCGCAGCTCGGCCGGGCTGCTCACCTTGTGCACGCCCACCGAGCCCATGCCGGCCCGCGGCTTGAGGATGATCCGCCCGTGCCGGGCGAGCAGGTCCGCCGCATCCATGGCCCGGTCTATCTCGCAGAACTTGGGCACGCGCACCCCGGCGGTGGCGACGTGCCGTTTCATGGCCACCTTGTCGCGCAGCGTCAACATCTGCGCGGTGGTGAAACCCGGCACGCCGAGCGTGTCGCGGAACTGTGCGGCCATCACCAGCAGCCGCTCGGACACCGCAACCACTCGGTCCACGGGCCTGCCGCGGCGCACCACCGGGAGCAGGCCGAGGACCTCCGCCTCGTCCAGGACGTTGATCGCGTGAACCGTCTCGACCTCGCCCGGACGCACCTGGTCCACCTTCCCGGGCAGTGTGACAAGCGTGACCCGGTAGCGGTCCGGGTCGAGGAAGGGCCGTCCGTCCGGGTGGCGGAACAGGTTGTAGCCGGACCGGTCCAGCAGTACCACGTGTTCGCGTTTCATTTCGATGTCTCCCTCAGCTCAAGTCGTCATCAGGGCGTCGACGTGCAGCTCACGGGCCAGCCAGTCCGCTGCCGCGCGCATCCGCGCAGCGCACTGCGCATGGTCGCGACCGGACACGACCATCCCCGCCATGTAGTCGCCGGAAGTGGCAGCGGCGGACAGCTCGTCGCCGGGCCGGACGAACACTTCGAAGTGCTCCACCCAGTCGGCGTCGGGCCGGTTGGGTATGCGCCGCACCACGCCGGCGCGCTTGGGCAGCAGCACCTGCCCGGCCATCCGCCGCGGCGGGCCGACCACGTCCGGCGCGGGCACCGGCAGGCCGACGCTCGCGCGCACCCACGCCGCCGGGAAGTCCACGTCGTACATTGCCTTGAGCAGCGCCTTGATCAGCGCGCCGCCGTTGCGGCTGGCGATCTCGCAGAGCACCAGCCGGTCGTCCGGGGTGCGGAAGACCTCCGCATGGAACGTGCTGCACTGCGGTGTCGGCAGCGCGTCGATCACCGCTGTGGCGAAGGTGATCAGCCGGTCCGCGAGCGGCCCGGGGGCGAGTGTGGCGTCGCATCGCGGCAGACCGTCGCCGAACGAGGCCAGCTGGTACAGGTACTGCGACGGCCAGGCGACGGTAACCTTCCCGTCCCGGATGAAGCCGTCGACGTGGTACATGTCGCCGGGAACGAACGCCTCGACGAGCAGCCGCCTCGGGGCGGCGGTGTAGTCGCCGAACCCGTCGGCCAGCCAGTCGAGCAGCTCGGCCTCGTCCGCGATGATGCGCACGCCGATCGAGGACAGGCCGTCACGCGGCTTCAGGACGAGCGGGTAGCCGTGTTCGCGGGCGAAGGCGAGCACGTCCGTCGCCGTCTCGACCTCGGCGTGCGGCGCGACGGCGATGCCCGCGGTGGTCATCAGCTGTTTCATCCGAAGCTTGTCGCGGTAGCCGTCCGCGCTCGCGACACCCTGCCCGGGCAAGCCGAGCAGCTCGCGCAGTGCGGCAGCACGCTGCAGGTCCAGTTCCTGGCAGGCCACCACGTGACGGATGTCGAAGAGGTCGGCGAGCCCGAGTGCGCGCGCCTCGACGCGGCCGGTGGCGTCGTAGTCCTCGATCGCCTCGACGTACGCGTACCGCCCGCCGGCGCGGGGCGGTGGCTCGCCGCCGAGGTGCTCGGCCGAGGCCAACAGCAGCAGAGGGCCGGGGTAATCGCTCAGCCACTCGTGGTAGGGCCGCAGCGACAGGGGGCCGCGATTGAGGATGAGTACCGTCATGCGAATGACTCCAGTTCCAGGTGGTCCACGAGGAGTTGCCCGTCGGGAAGGCGCAGGGCGTGCACGGCGGCTACCGGCCCCGCACTGTCCGGTAGCGCGTGCAGGACGGCTGTCCCCAGCTCGGTGTCGAGCGGCAGCCTCAGTGGCTCGCCGTCCAGCACTGGCTCGGCCAGCAGGCCGGACAGGTCACGAGTCGTCCGGAGCACGGCCAGGAGCTGCCCGCGGGAGTCGATCCGGTGCGCCACGGGTGAATCCGGCACACGCCGCCGGCGCAGTCGTAGCGGCAGCCCGAGCGAGTTGGCGTGCCGGGCGACGTCCGCCGCGGACCGCACCTCGCGGCCCGGGACGACCGCCACGTCGGCTGCGGCGAGCACGGCCCGGAGCGAGATCAAGTCGATGCAGGCCAGCGCGGCTTCCCGTCCTTGGCCGGGGACGCCCAGGTAGGCACGGAGGCAGGCCGCGCGCAGCAGGTCGGCATAGCCGCTCGCCACGATGGCGGACAGCGGCGTCTCGCGGGCGATGCGGACCGCGGCGAGTTCGACCTCGGTCGAGTCGGTGTAACGGCCGACCTGCACCACTTGCTCGTAGCGGGCGGGCCGTCGGGCGTCGCCGGTCACCCCGACCATCCGCTCGCCTGGGAGCGCGGACGCCCAACGCTCGAGGTCGTCGGCGCTCTCACCCAGCACCAGGACCGTCATCGCACGACCGCCGGTACTTGCGCGGCCGCCGGCTCGCTGTCCCAGATGCTGAGGTACCGCTCGCCCGAGTCGGGGAAGACGGCGGCGATCACCAGTCCGGCCGACGCGGGCCGCCGCGCCACCGCAGACGCGGCGAAAGCAGCCGCGCCGGAGGAGATGCCGACGAACAGCCCGGTGTGCCGGGTCAGGTCACGGGCCGCCTTCGAGGCGTCCTCGTCCCCGACGGTGATCACCTCGTCGATGCAGCTGACGTCGGTGGTGGGTGCCACGAAGCCGCCGTTCAGTCCGGGGATGGCGTGCGGCCCGCCCGGCCCGCCGGACAGTACCGGCGAGCGCTCCGGCTCGACCGCGACCACGAGCACCCGCGGGTTGCGTTCCTTCAGGTAGCGGGCGATGCCGGACAGCGTGCCCCCGGTGCCCACGCCGCAGACGAACACGTCGATGCGCCCCTCGAGGTCTGCCCACAGCTCTGGGCCGGTGGTCGCATAGTGCGCGGCGACGTTGTCCTTGTTCTCGTGCTGGCGGGGGAACCAGGCGCCCGGCGTCCGCGCGGCGATCTCCTCGGCCTGGGCGATGGCGCCGAGGTAACCGGCGGCCTGCGGTGTCTGGACCACTTCGGCGCCGAGCGCGCGCAGCAGGCGTATGCGCTCCACCGTGGCGCTGTCCGGCACCACGATGACGCACCGGTAGCCGCTTGACGCCGCAAGGCCGGCGAGGGCGATCCCGGTGTTTCCCGATGTCGCCTCGACGATGGTGCCGCCCGGGGCCAGGTCGCCACGCGCTTCGGCTGCGCGCAACATGGACAGCGCGGCGCGGTCCTTGACGCTCGAGAGCGGGTTGGCCATCTCCAGCTTCGCCACCACGCTGGCACGTGGCGCGGCGCCGGCGACCGGGATGCGGACAGTGGGGGTGCGGCCGATCAGGTCGGCCAGGCCGGCGGCGACGGGGTGCGCCGTCGGGCGGTGGTCGACCGCCGTACGAATGACCACCGCGTGGCCCGCGGCCTCCGCGCGGCGGGATGCTGTGCAGGAGTCGCCCGCCACCGTGAGGACGTAGCCGAGACGGTCTCCGTTGCGTTGCAGCGGCCACACGACCTGGCCGGGCTCGGCCTTGAGGCTGAGCCGGACGACACCCGGTAGCCGCGCCGCGACGTCTGCGCCGGCGACCGACGTGATCGTGCCGGGCGTCGTGGTGAGGTAGCGGATGGCGGCGGCGCCGCGCGCCTGGGTGTGCAGGGAGCCCACTACCTGCTCGCCGAGGTACTGCCCGATGGCCAGGTCCAGGCAGGAGATGCCGAGGGCGCGGTCGACCAGCTCGGTGATGTTGTCCCCGGCCGGTCGCGGGTTGATCTCCACGAGTTGGGGCCCGTGCTGGGTGATCTTGAGTTCGACATGCGCCAGCCCGAGGTCGAAGCCGACGGCGCGCAGAGCGCTCACTGCGGCGGCACCGCAGTCGGACACCGTCGCCTCCGGCAGCAGGGACGGGAACACGTGCCCCGTCTCGACGAAGTGCACCTGTCCGGTGACGCTCTTGTCCGTCACACCGAGGACGTGGAACCGGTCGCCTTCGGCGAGCACCTCTACGCTGACCTCGAAGCCCTCCAGGCACTCCTCGACCAGCACCGTCGGCACCCGCTTCTGGCCGCGGGAGTTGACCTGCTTGTGCAGGATGTGCAGCACGTGTTCCTCGACCTCGCGGGCGGTCGTACAGCGGACCACGTCGACGCTGCTCGTCTCGTCCACCGGCTTGACCACGCAGGGCAGGCCCAGGTCGGCCGCTGCTTTTCGCGCCTGGGCGACCGTCGCGACCTCACGCCAGGACGGCATCGGCACGCCGTGTCTGGCGCAGCGGGCCCGCATCCGCGCCTTGTTCCGAGCCACGGCGATCGCCTCTGGATCGGGAGCCGGCACGCCGAGCAGGTTGCCGATGCGCGCAGCCGGTACGACGTCGTACTCGCCCATCGTCATGAAGGCGTCGAAGGGGTGTCGGGCGGCCACGTCGCGCACTTTTTGCAGGAGCACGTCGAAGTCGTTGGTCTCGCAGAGGACGACGTCGTCGACGTACTCCTCGAAGTAGTGGGCTGCGCCGGGCACCTCCAGGTAGCGCTGCAGCTCGCGAGTGAAGAAGGTGACCGACAGGCCGCGCTGTTTGGCCAGCCGCAGGCCTTCGAATCCTGATCCGGACAGGTTGCTTTCCAGGACGCCGAGATGCATTGCAGTGTTCCTCTCGAGTTTCATGCCGACCGGGTGGGCAGGAGTTCCAGCGCGTTGTCGGTGGGCTGGGCCAGGTCGGCGCGCGTGCCGACCGGTGCGTAGACGCGACCTGCGGGCGGGACGTCGGCGATCACCACCGCCTGGGCGCCGACCAGTGCACCCGTGCCGATGGTCACGGGGCCAAGGACGGTGGCGTTGCACCCGATCACGACGCGGTCATTGATCTTGGGGTGCCGTCGCTCACCGTCCGGGCGGGCGTTGTCGGACCACCAGCCGACGGCGCCGAGCGTGACTTGGTGGAAGATCGTCACGTCATCTCCGATGACGGCGGTCTCGCCGATGACGACGCCGGATCCGTGGTCGATGAAGACGCGCCGGCCGAGCCTCGCGCCGGGGTGGATCTCGACGCCGGTGCAGGTGCGGGCGATGTTGGCGAGCAGCTTGGCTGCCAGGCGGTGGCCGCGATGGTGCAGCAGGTGGGCGATGCGGTGCGCCCAGATGGCCGGCAGCGCCGGGTGCAGCAGCGCCTCCGGGGCCGACCGGACGGACGGGTCCCGCTCGACGATCATGCGCAGATCCTCGGCAGCGAGGCGGCGCAGGGTGTGCAGGGCTGTGAGCATGTGTGTCTCCGGGTCAGATCGTGGGGGCGAGGGCCAGGCCGCAGAATCGGCGGTGGAAGTAGACGAGCGGCTCTCCGTTCGAAGTGGTGACCTGCTCGACGCGGCCGACGAGGATGGAGTGGTCGCCTCCCGGGTGCGTTTCGTACGTGGAGCACGTCAGCGTGCAGAGCGCGTCGGGCAGGTGCGGCGCGTGCGGGCCCGTGACGAAGTCGGCTCCGGCGAAGCGGTCGACGCCCGCGGTGGCGAAGCGCTCGGCGAGGTACTGGTGCGAGTCGCGCAGGACATTGACCGCGAAGGATGAGGAGCGGATGAACACCTCGTGCGAGGGCGCTTTGCGCGCGATGCAAACCAGGATCAGCGGCGGGTCGGCCGAGAGCGAGCAGACCGCGCTGGCGGTGAACCCGCGTGGCCGCCCGTCCCGGTCGTAGCCGGTGACGATGGAAACGTGTGCCGCGAGGCGGGCCAGGGCCTCGCGGAACTCGGCGGGCCTAACCGACATGGATGCCCTCCTTCACGACGTTGCGGGCGTCAAGCCAGCGGCCTGCGGGCGAGGCGAACGAGCCGGTCGCGGCGTCGTACAGGACCTCGCCGCGGCCGATCGTCTGCATGACCCGACCGGTGAACATCCAGCCGGCGTAGGCGGTCCAGCCGCACTTGGCCTGGATGTCTGACGGTTTGAAAGACCACGTCGCGTCGGCGTCGAAGATCACCAGGTCCGCGTCCAGGCCCTCGGCGAGGCGGCCCTTCACGTCCGCGATGCCGAACAGGTCCGCAGGGTTGGCGCCCATCAGCGTCGCGAGAAGGAGCACCTGCTCGTCCACTGGCTGGGACGGGCGGTGTCGGCGCATCCCCGTGAAGACGGCGGTCGCGAGTTCCTGCACGCCTGGCAGCCCGGGTGGTGCGTCGGCCGCGGGGCGGGTCTTGTCCGCCATCGAGTGGGGGGCGTGGTCGCTGCCCAGCGTGGCCGCCTCGCCGGCGAACACCGCTTCCCACAGCCGCTCCTGGTCGCCGATCTGGCGGATGGCCGGGCTGAGCCGGATCCGCGAGCCGTAGCGGGCGAGGTCGGCGTCGGTGAACGACAGGTGGTGGGCGGTGACCTCGAACGTGATCGGCAGGCCGTCGGCGGCAGCAGCCGAATAGAGGTCGGCCTCCTCGCGGGTCGAGACGTGCACGACATGCGCGTTCGCCCCGGACTGCTCCACGTGGCGGATCACGGACGCCGCGGCGACGATGCCGCCGGTGCGGGGGCGCAGCGACTCGTAGTCCCGGTACTCGGTGGCGCCGGCCCGCCAGCGGTCGAGCAGGTCGAAGACGCCCTGGTGCTCGGCGTGCAGCACCAACCGGATGCCGGCCTCGGCGGCGGTGGCGAAGATCCGGCGAAGCTGCTCTTCGGTGCGCGCGACGTGCGGCGCGCAGAGGTGGCCGGCCATGAAGACCTTGGCGCTGACCGCTTCCCGTGGCGTCGCCGTCGCCATCAACTCCGGGCGCTCAGGGTCCACGCCCAGATGAAAGCGGAAGTCCACCAGCGAGGATTCGCCGACCATCTTCGCCTTCGCCGCCGCCGCCGCCGGATCGAACAGGGGCGGCACGGTGTTCGGCATGTCGATCACCGTGGTCACACCGCCGGCCACGGCCGCACGGCTGCCATGCGCCCAGTCCTCCTTGTGTGTCAGGCCGGGCGTGCGGAAGTGCACGTGCGAGTCGATCAGGCCGGGAAGCACGTACTTGGCGCCGGCATCGATGCGGCGCACCGCGGCCGGCTGCGGCCCGGTGGGCAGTATCTGCTCTATCCGGCCGTTGCGGACGGTGACAGTGCCCTCGACCACGCCGTGCGGCAGCACGAGCCGGCCGCTCACGGCGAGGTCGGCGGGGTTCAGGCGGTCCATGCGGCGCTCACCAACTCCCGGCACAGCTCATTCGTGGGGCCCATGAGGGCGATGGCACGCGCGTCCCGGGCCAGCGCGTTGACCCGGTGCGACTGCAGGTAGCCGGCGCTGCCGAGCAGGCGCTGCGCCTGGGCGCAGATCTCCTCCGTCTCGGCGGACGCGAACAGCTTGCTGTAGAGCACGGTCGTGCCGGGGTTGGCACTGTCGCGGCGCCCTGCTCGCTCGATGCACCCGCGAACGGCCTCCAGGCGCGCGGCGAGGTCCACGAGGCGGTACTGCGTGGCCTGGCTCGTGCCCGCCTTGGCGAGGTGCGCCTCGACACAGTCCCAGGCCGCCTCGGCAATGCCGAGGGACACGGCTCCTAGCGTTGCGCCGGACTCCCGGACTCCCCGGATGATCGTCGCCGCGATGCCCGCGCCGCCCAGCACGTTGTCCGAGGGCAACACGCAGCCGTTCAGTCGCACTGAGCCGGTAGCGGACCTGCGCATGCCGTCCATGTCGACGTGACTGCCGACGCTCAGCCCAGGCGTGGCGGCCGGGACGAGGAACAGCGTCTGGCCACTCGAGCCGTACACCGTATCGTCGTCGCCGGACTGCTCGCTCTGGGCGAGTACCAGGTAGAGGTCCGCGATCCCGGCTCCCGTGACGAATGCCTTGGTGCCGGTCAGCGCCCACCCGCCTGTGTGCTGCTCGGCGGTCGTTGTGAGCGACTTCTTCGCCGCGCCTGCACCCGTCTCGCTCCATGCGGAGGCGGCGAGCCACTCGCCGGAGGCGAGCCGGGGCAGGATGGCCGCCTTCTGCGCGACCGTGCCCCACTCGGTGATGCGCGCGCTGACGGCCAGGTGCTGGAACAGGACGATCCCGAGTGAGGGATCGCGCCGGGCGAGGTCGGTGACGGCGCGGTTGGCCTGCACGGCGTCGCCGCCGCGCCCGCCGTACACGCGTGGGATGACCGTCCCGAGCACGCCCGAGGCGCGCAGCGCGGCGACGCTCTCGGCGCTGGGCCTGGCGGTTTCCTGAAGGGTGGCGGTCATGCCGCAACCTCCTTGATCGTGTCGTTGAGGACTAGGTCGAGTGAGATCGGCTGGAGGTAGCTCGCCCGCTTGCCGCTGACGCTGATCCACGCCAGTCGCGGGTTGTCGCTGGGCCCGATCAGCGCAGGACGGCCCACGACGACCCCGTCGGGCGTTTCCATGGCGACTGAGCCGGTGCCGCAGCCGGCCTCCTGCGCGACCTCGTGCGCGACGGTGCCTTGGATGACCGAGGCGACGGCGAGGCAGGTGGCGCCGGTGAGAGCCAGCGTCGGGTGCCACTTCGGCACTGACATCGCCCGGACGGTGACGTGCCCGGCGGTGAAGTGGTCGACCGCGGCGATCTTCGGGAAGACGCTGGTCGCTGGGAACCCCCAGCGGGTTGCGGCGGCCGCGCGGATGTCCACGAGGGCCTGGAACAGCTCCGGGTCGTCGGCGAACAGCTGGTCCTTGCTCGTGACCCCGAGTTCGCGGGCACGGACGAACACGTAGGGGTTGCCCATGGAAACCAGCGAGACCCGGTGGAGGGTGCTGCCCACTCTCAGCGTGTCGAGCATTGCGCCGGTGGGCAGGAAGGATGCCGGATCGGCGTCCGGCTCCTCGAGGAAGTGGACGGTGACATTGCCGCCCGAGCGGTGAAGCTCGTCCACCTCGCACACCACGGTGTCGGCGTTGTTCTCGACGTGCACGCGCACCCGGTGACTTGGGGCGAGCTGCGGGATCCAGCCGAGCCGGTTGGCGACGAACGTCGCGGCCACGATGGAGTGTCCGCAGCTGCCGACCAGGTCGAAGGCGTCGCCTCGTCGGCCTGGGATGCACTGCACGAACCGGTAGGTCAGGTCGAACATGGGGTGCGCTGCTGGGGCGAGCAGCGCGATCTTCAGCACGTCCGGGTGCCCGGCTGCGGCCAGCTGGGGGCGGACGTGTGCGAGCACGTCGAGCAGGGCGTTGTGTTCCTGCGGGAGCTGGCGGCTGTCGAGGACGAGCGTTGGGCACGGCGCCCCTTCCGCTGCCGCGATGTGGCCGATCACGAGGCAACCTCCAGCAACTCCGGCTGGGGGCGGCGGCCCGCGGTCCTGACACAGAACTGGTCGGTCCACGTCTCGAAGATGAGCAGGGACCAGATGGCCATCGCGACGGCGTCGTTCGGGCGCTGGCGCTGCGTGGCGAGCAGCTGGGACACCGCCCGGCCGTCGAGCAGGCCGCGCCGGTTCATCCGGTCGGCGTGCAGCATGTCTTCGGCGTAGGTCATCAGCGGGGTGCCGGCGCGGAGCATCGCGTTGACAGGCAGGGTGAACGGCTGCTTGGGCCGCTTCAGCACGCTGGCCGGCAGCTGCCCCTGGGCGGCCCGGTAGAGCACCTTCTTCACGCCGTCCGCGTCGATCTTCTGCCCCACCGGGAGGGAGGCGGCGAGGTCCACGACGTTGCGCTGGCAGAACGGCAGCCGGGCCTCGACGCCGTGCGCCATGCTGAGGTGGTCCACCCGGCGCAGGTGGTAGGCCGGCAGCCGGTGACCGATCTCCACCTCGCTCAGGACGTCCATCCTCGGGCGGCTCTGGCACAGGATGTCGGCCAAGTCGTCCCGGCCGGTGCGCAGCGACGAGATGTACATCCGGTAGTCGCGGGAGTACAGCGCGAACCGGGCCTCGGACTTCACCGCGGCCAGCGCTTCCAGGTAAGGGATGCGCCACTCGCCGGTCGCCAGAACCGCCTGGCGCAGCCGGTCATAACCGCCGAACATCTCGTCGGACGCGTCGCCCGTCAGCGCCACCTTGAAGCCCGCCTCCCGGACGGCCCGGAACAGCGCGTAGGTGCTGAGAGTGATGGGGTCGACGTTGGGCTGGCCGAGGTGCCACACGACGTCCGGGAGCATGTCGGGGAAGGTGCGTGGGTCGATCTCGACCTGGTGGTGGGTGGTGCCGGCGGCGTCGGCGACCTCCTGCGCGAAGTGCCGCTCCTCGCCCGGCCACACGCCCTTGTAGGCGATGTTGAAGGTGTGCAGGTCCGGCACGGAGCGCTTGGCCAGTACCGTCACGAAACTGGAGTCCAGCCCGCCGCTGGTGATCGCGCAGACAGGGACGTCCGCATGCGTGAGCGCGTCCACCGCACGGGCCAGCTCGCCGTGCACGACCTCGGCCGGCGCGGCCGCGGCGTGCGGCGTCGGTTCGGGAAGCTCCCGTGTGCGGCGGATGATCCGCAGCCCGTCCTGCACGCTGACCACCGCGGTGGTCGAGGTCGGCAGCGCCTTGATGTCGGCGAACATCGTCTGCTCGCCGAAGGGCACCTTGGTGGCCAGGTATTCCTCGAGGCTGGGTAGCCACAGGTCCGTGCCGACCGCGCTGAAGCACAGCAGGCCGGGGATCTCCGAGGCGAAGTAGAAGTCGCCGGTGCGCTGGTCCCAGTGGTAGTACAGGGACTTCATCCCAGCCTCGTCCGTCGCCAGGACGAGCGTGGGCGCCGCGCGAAGGTCGACGACGGCGATCGCGAACATCCCGTCCAGCAGGTCGGCGAACGACAGGCCGAATTCGTGGTACAGCGCCGGGATGATCGACCCGTCACAGTCCTGGTCGAAGACGTAACCGCGGCGGCGCAGGTCGCGGCGCAGATCGGCGTGGTTGTAGATCTCTCCGTTGAAGACCGCGACGACGTCGCCAAGGCGGTACGGCTGGTGCCCATGGGCGGGATCCATGATCGCGAGACGGTTGTTGCCGAGGCTCCACCCGTCGCCGGTGACGACGGTCTGGGCGTCCGGCCCACCGTGGCGCTGCGCTGCGGCCGCAAGACGCGTCGCGTAGTGCGCAGGCCGTGGGCCGAAGTGGCCGAAGATGCGGCACATGGTCAGATCACCTCGCAGGACAGTCCTGCTGCGTCGTAGAGGAAGGTGTCGAACGGCGTCGGGCCGCCGCACGTGACGAAGCGGCGGGCTCCCGGCCCGTCGTACGGGTTGCGGGCTCCGTGCAGGACGGTGGGCGGGGCGAACAGAATGTCGCCGTCCGAGACGTCCACCCACCGGTCGCGCAAGTACATCTGCCCGCTGCCCTCGAAGGCGACGAACGCGTCCTCGCTGTGCTGGTGCAGGTGCACGCTGAACGTCTCGCCGGGCTGCTGGATGCCGCAGTGCAGGCATAGCGCGGCACTGCCGGTGCCCGGCCAGAAGACGAAGTTCATCGTGGCGCGGCGGCCTGCTGGGCTGACCTCACCGGTGCCGGCGAACTCCTTGAGCTGCGTTGCGTCGTCCCACAGCGTGTCGAAGCGCCGCGGAGTGCGGCTGCGGGGGCGCGCGTCGTCCAGCACGTGTTGCCAGACGTACAGCGTCATGTCCTCGTCGGCGCGGATACTGGCGCTGCTGCCAGTGGGGCAGTAGAGCGCCGAAGCGCGGCCCATCCACTGTTGGGCGCGGTCCACCGTCCCCATCCCCGTGCCGGTCGCGACGAGGGCCACACGCTCGGTCTTTGAGCGGCTCACCGCCCAGGTCGCGTGCGCGGGCACCCGGACCACGTCCAGGGTGACCAACCGCGCACCGAGGTGCGGACCGACGGCGCGAGCGGTGAGCAAGTCGCCGTCCGGCTCGAAGCGGAGGTGTGCAGCGCGGACAATGGCCCCGCCTGTCATCGTGGCCGTCATTCGGTCGCTCCGGCCGTGAGGAGCGCGGACTCGAGGGCGGCCACGGTGGTATCCACGAGTTGCTCGATCTGAAACAGTGCCTCCGCGTCGGCCAGCTCGCCGCTCGGGGAGCACTTGCGCAACGCGTCACCAATGGCGACGAGCGGCTCGTACTCAACGACGCTGCATCCGCAACGGGCGAGCACCATGCGCAGCTGCTGCTGTGAGTCCGCAGCGCCGAGCCGTCCTGGGGAGGCGCTCATCGTGGCGACGAGCTTGCCGTCCAGGACGCTGGCACCGGCGGGCCGCGACAGCCAGTCGAGCAGGTTCTTCAGCACCCCGGGCGGCGCTCCGTTGTACGCGGGGGTGCTGATGATCAGGGCGTCCGCGACGCGTACCGCCTCTCGGGCGGCATGGACGGGATGCGGCGTGCCGGCAGCCTCCACGTCACCGTCGTAGAAGGGCAGGACCAGCGGCAGCAGGCCGGTCGTGACGACGCGCGGGTCTCGTTCGGCGGAGCGACGGGCCGCCCGGATGGCCGCCGAGTTGGCCGAGTCCTGGCGCAGGCTGCCCGAGACGAACAGCAGGCTACTCATGCGACACCGCCCAGCATCTGCGATTCGCCGGCGAGCCGGCGGAGGCACTCGCGGCGCATGGTCGCCTTGAGCAGGCGCGCCACCTCCTCGCGCCCGGCGGCGTCCGTGCTTGTCTCGATCAGCTTCAGCCAGGTGGTCTGGGCGGCGTCCTCGGTGTCCTCGCGGGACAGCTGGTACTCCGCACCCACGCATTGGAGTTGCCGGTTGTATTCGGCGAACAGTTTGTGCCAAGCCTTGTCGCTGTTGCGTATCATCGGGTGCCTCCCTGAGATGCTGTGGTGATGCCGATTCGAGAAGTCTTGGAATAAATAAGTTCCAGGGAATTCCGTCGGCTAAATCCGTGACAATGCGAGACGGCGAGTCCCGAAGTGCTTAGTCATGGGATTCTCCATCCGGTATAGCGGTATCCTCCGATCTGTCCTGCGGAATGAAGTCGAAGAGATGTGCTCGGTGAAATATGCGCTCAGCTCTGCATTATTTCGGGTGGGCTTTCGTATTCGGCTTCACGTCAAAGTCAACCTGCCCGGACTACCCACGTCACGTCACGACGATGCGTGACTTGACAGGCGAAATCGATCTTGATAAGTGGCCATGTGGGCGATTTCGATTTTCGCCGAGATCGTCAAGTGATATATCCGGGAAAGGCGCACCTGCCCCGTCCGCGACGACCCCTCCGAAACCCTGAAAAGCAACCGCCAGATCCACTGTTCACCGACCTGCCGCAAGGATGCGGAGCGCAGACGCGACCAGGCTCGCGCTGAAGACCGGGCTCGTCGGCTCGGAGAGTCCGCAAACCGGCCCTCACTGCCGGAGATGCCACCGCAGCCCAATCCGGTCAGCCGACCCTCATCACGCCAACCGATCCTGGAACGCGACCCGTGTCGCCGACGCTCGCGCTTTCGCCGCCGCCTTGGCGCAGACGGCGGCTTCCCTTCCCGGACGCCTGCGCTCCCAGGGGTTGTGGGCAGATTGGGTCAGCGGCAGCCGCACCCTGTTGATCCGCCGCCTCTTGCTGCAATTCGCCTCCCGCGCGGGCCCCGACGCGGCGGCCGTCCTGTCCAACGCCCGTGTCGACCTCGATGAAGATCTCGACGACCTCCTCGGCCCCGACGCCTGCACCCTGCTGTGGCGCACCATCCGGGCCTTTGTCTGGGGGTGGGGTGCGTGGGGTGTTTGTTTGAGCTGTCACCTGCGTGGATGCTCTGACTGCAAGGGCGGGGTGGGTGCAGGCCGGTGGTGGTTGTGCTTGGTGGGTAGAGCGAATCTTTGTGGGGGAGCGGGCTGTTTCTGTGGTGATCGGCGTGGAATGGTGGGTGGTTGCCGATTCCCGGACCTACGACTTGCAGCAGGAAGCTTCGGCATATCTGGCATCGTTGCGGGCTCGTGGGTGTTCGCCGAACACCGAGCGTGCTTACGCAGGCCGTGTCGCCCTCGGTGGTGGGGGATTTCCTGCGGTTCGGCGCCGCGCACGGCTGGGTGCCCGGCTTGCACGACCGAGTTGTTTGTCGCAGCCGAAGCTGCTGCGGTTCATTCCGCCGTGATATGACGCCGGGGAATGGGGGGGGCAGCGGTGTCATATCGAGACGGTCTCGTTCCGTTTCAAGGTCGCCGAGCCGGACTGCGATGGACGATCTCGGTGATCGCTCGGCGTCTGGGTCGGAATCGAGCAACGATCTGCGCATACTTGGCCAAATGGGTTAGTCCGGGGTAGGGGATTCGTCAGGCTCAATATATTTTCGTTCCGTACCTCGAACACTGCCGTCTTCGCCTATCGGACGCTCCCCGTCTCCGGGCTGCAACGCTCTTCGATTAAATCGTGGTCATGGGATATCGTGGTGCCTATTCCGCATTCATCCAGGCGCTTCGAGGGCGGCGATTGAGACCGAACTGCGAACCGCGCCGGAAATCCGAGGGCCGGGATTTAGCAGTGATTAGCCTCGATCTTTCGTGACGGCCCGCCGGTTTCTTCGGGGGCCGTTTCGGTTGTCCGGCCTGGTGGTGGGCACGTCAGCGTCCCGGCTGTCGCGTCGGGTGGGCGCCGGGTTCCACGGCTCCGGTTGGGTGGTGCTGCCGGTAGGGACGGGTGGTCGCTGGTTAGCCGGGGTGCGGCAGGGACGCGAGTCGTTGCAGTGCGTCGATGATCTCGCCGGTCCAGGGCCAGTGGGCCGCGAGCCGGAGGATGCGGCGCCGTCCGGTGGTGACCAACTGGGCGGCGGCGCAGAACAGCCGCAGTCGCAGGCGGTGGGGCTCCCACAGCCGGGCGGGGCCGGTCAGGGCGAGCATCGGCATCCAGGCCAGCAGGTCGAGGGCGATCTGGACTATCTCCAGCCAGATCTGGTTCTGTGCGCGTCGTGGAGGGGCAGGTTGCGCAGTCCGGTGGCGCGGGCGGCGCGGATGCGGTCCTCGGCGCGGGCCCGCTGGCGGTGCCGCAGCTCCAGTGCACGATCGGAACGTTCTTGGCGTTGGTGGCGAACGCCGTCAGGCGCATGCTGTCGGCATCGTTGAAGCGCAACTGGGCGCCGGGATGCGGGCGTTCCTTGCGGACGATCAGCCGCATGCCCTCCGGCCAGCCGTCCAGCACATCTCCGGCGAGTTCGGCGACCCAGGCACCGTCACGGATCTCACCGCCGGGTTCGACGGCCGATGTCCACGCCGGGGCGGGAACCTGCAGCACCGTCTGATGGATCTGCTCGGTGATGGTCATGCCCACCGAGTACGACAGCCACCGACCGCGAGCGGTGAGCCAGTCGAGGAACTTGTGGGTACCGCCGGCGGAGTCGGTGCGGATCAGGGTGCGTCGGCCGCGCCTGAACTTTCTCGGCAGCTGGGCCAGCGCCAGGCGGGTGGTCTCGATGTGGTCCGTGGCGGTGTTGCTGCCTGCCCTGCCCGGCCGCAGCAGCCCCGCGACCGGCTCCCCGGTGCCGCCGCGCCCGTGGTCGACGAAGGCCATGAGCGGGTGGTGGCCATAGGTCTTCTTCCAGGTCCGCGTGGCATCTTCCTTGTCGGAATGGGCTAGCACCAGCACGCCGTCGATGTCCACGATCACCTGCCCGTCGGCGTGCGGAGCGGCGGGCCCGGCCAACTGCCAGATGCAGTTGCGAGCTTCGGCCCGTGCGGAGCGGATCGCGGCCAGTGCCCGAGAGCCCGCTGCGGCGAGAGTGTCGACCAAGCGGGAGACGGTCGGGTGAGAGGCCACCGGCCCGAAGACCTCCGGCTCGGCCCGCAGCATCGCGACATCGGCCAGGCAGTCCCCGCCCAGGGCGGTCACCAGCGCAAGGTCCAGCAGGATCTTGCCCGGATCGTGCACCGCTCGCGGCTTGCACCACGGCGCGAGCGCCGCCGACAACGCGGCATCCACACCACTCTTGCGAGCCGTCTCCACCAACAGGACCGCCCCGGCTTGCGAGACCACTGCACGGCCGTTGCCCTCGACTCGGACAGGCGGGTACGACCCGCTACGCTTCTTCACCCGGGGAGTGCTTCTCTCTTGGCGACGAACAGGACCTTCGACAAGCCCTATCATCCCAGCTCAGAGGCACTTCTCGCTTATTTGATCACCACTCGGACGGCCCCCGCCGCCCCGGCCCTTCCGTGACCTGCGACCCGTGCGGGGTGTTCGCCTGGGGGTGCTGTCGTGTTGGCGGTTGATGCGACAGCACCCCGGAGCGAAGCGCCTCAGTCCGTGCCGGGCGCGTTGTTGCAGAGAGCAGCTTGGCCCGCCAGGCCGGTTGTGCACACCATGGGGCTCTTGCCGATCGCCTCAGCGTCGGCGCGTGCTTGCTCAGGTGAGGCGGGCAGCCGGTGCGGGGGTGCGCAGTCCATGCTGGCCACCCCGAGGACGTCCGTCGAGCAGTACATCAACTCGCCGTGGAGGGCGCCGGATTCCCACCAGTTCCCGCCCTGGGCGGTGGCAGGGCCGACCAGTGCCATAGTGGCACTGGTAGTCAGCCCAATGGCAGTGAGCATCCGGGGCAGTTTCCGCATAAGAACTCCTTACAGGCGAGGAGAAAGGGTGCACCTAGAGCCTCCAGCACCTCCCGCTGCTGTAGGTGGACGCCACCCAATCGAGGGCGCGGTGACTAGCTCAGATGAGATGCGGATTGTCCTTCCGCATGACAGGCGACATGTCCATGGCAGGAGCGGTCAGACCTGTTAGCCAGGCTGCCACAGTGATCGAGTCATCCACACGGCGTTGATCGAAAACGTGGCAGAGCTCCCGCCCGTCGTCGTGAGCGACCTGTTCGGGATCCACATCAACACGGCCACCGCCTGGGCGGGATACGCACAGGACAGCTGGGCCGGTTGCCTCGCGGCCCGCCAGGCGTTCCGGTCCTGAACCGGCTACGAGCCGTGACGGTGGCGGCGGGGGAGCTGGCCTGCTCGGCGGGCGTACAGCACGCTGTGACTCCGGTTCGCCCAGTGGCCGACGGCTCGCGAGGTAGTCGCACCCGAAGTACTACGACAGCACCGGGCGGCGACTGGCACTTGGCGAGGCACCCAAACCCCTCCGGTCAGCAAGGGGTCCGATGCCGTAGCGCCGACCCCCTGGGTCATTGACCGTGGAGAGCCGGTGAATTGCTCACCGTCGTGGGCAGAGGCTTTCCCGTCCGACCGGTCCCTGCGGGGCCTGTGCCGACCGGGCATGACAGGCGGTTCGACTCCGGGGTGCGCAGGGTGGCGCCGTCAGCTGTACTGGGAGAAGCGGCCGTAATGCGGCTGTGTGCAAGGACAGCCACGACCTGGAGGTTCGCGCATGCGCTTCGCTACCGCCTTTACAGTCGGAACTCTGAGTGCGGGCCTGCTCGCCGGCCCGGCCAATGCCGCCCCAAGTGCGCTGATGCAGGATTCGTGTACCGTCGCGCAGCAGGCGGCGGAGAAGGCCGGAGCCGACTATCACGCAGCGGCCCGCGACTACCTTGCCCAGATCAACGCTGGCGGCCATCCGGGCACGGCGGAGAGAGACCATCTCGCCCAGCTCAAAGCGGAGGCCAACAAGCTCGCCGCACAGGCTGCCCGGGCGTGCCCGGGGACGTAGTTCCCAGGCACACGCCCGGACGGGGCTCGCCGCCCCCGGAGCCTTCGAGCTGCTGCCCATCATCGGGCATATGCGCAGGGCGCGCCTGGTCAAGCCCAACCTTGCGGACCGTCTCCACCAGCAGGACCGAGACGGCCTGACGGCCGTCAGCCCATACGCGCACACGCGGGTAGAGCCCGATGGGCGGCTTCACCTGGAAAGTGCCTCCGACAAGGTCGGGATAAGGAACCTCAGCAATCCTAATTCTCGCTGGTCAGGGGCACCTTCGCTTGCTCGTTCCCCCATTGGACAGCCCGTTTCATGAAAGCGCGAGGTTAGTACTCCAGCCGGACTTCTGTATTTCTGCTGGTCAACGGCTTGGCGGTGGGGAGTGTAGCGGGGGTGCGGCATGCGTGGGACGGTCTTGGGCAGGT
>NZ_JBFAWH010000050.1:0-37498 GCF_040680235.1 Streptomyces sp. NPDC052101 | reverse complement strand
CATCTTCCGCCGATCCCGGTGCAGCCCGAATCGAATGACGTCAATCGCCGCTGCCGTCCTCACGCTGGAGCGGCAACGCTGAAAGAGCTCAGTGTCTCTCCCTCGGGCGCGACGCGCACGTCGACGTCGGCCGGGTGCGGATGGGGGATGAAGTCGAAGGGGGGCGCGGGATGTTCGAGGCCGCCGATCACCCAGCGGCTCTCCTCGGGTTTGAATCCGTACTCGTCCATCAGGATCCCCTTGGCCCACACACCGGAGTCCTGACCGTAGACGCCGAACTCGCCGATGGTCCTGCCCGCGAGATCGCTCGGTTCCCTGATCCCGCTGTGGATGTTGATGAAGATGCACGAGTGACGGAACACGCGGTTCGGGAAGACCGGCAACGCTACGAACGGCAGGCCGGTCTCCAGCAACCGCAGGTAGAACGTGAGACCAAGCTCGGCGACGTCGAACTCGTCTCCGCGGATCAGCCGGTCGAAGAGCTCCGGCAGGGTCGCTGCGGTTTTCATTGTGACGTCGATGCCGTCGGTGCTTACGGTCCCACTGAACAGTGCCCGCGTCGTGTCATACGGGAAGCACCCGACCGTGAGGGCAGGGGCGGCCATGAATACTCCTCCTCGTCGGCTCTGCTGCTTCCATCGTTGGCCGTCGCGCTGTCCGCTGTCCAAGACCCGTTGGGAACGTCCGATACCGCACGGGTATCGTGCTTCAGGTGGACCTTCGCTCACTGCGGTATTTCGTCGCCGTCGCCGAGGAGTGCCACATCGGCCGGGCGGCGAACCGCCTGCACATGACGCAGCCGCCACTGAGCCGCGCGATCCGGCAGCTTGAGGACGAACTCGGCGTCCTGCTGTTCGAACGCACTCCTAAGGGCGTCACTCTCACGCCCGCTGGAGAGGTTCTGTACGGCGAAACGGGGGCGTTGCTGGCGCGAGTGGACGGGATTCGCAGGCGAGTGGCCGCTGCGGCGGGTACAGCGCCCCTCGCTGTCGGGACCCTGGCGGACGCGGCCGAACAGGTCGGCGGCCAACTGGTCTCACTCTTCCGGGCCCGCTATCCGCACGTCCACGTCACCATCCACGAATCCGATCTCGGCGACCCGACAGCCGGACTCCGCGCCGGGCTGGTCGACGTGGCAATTACCCGAACTCCCTTCGATGACACCGGCATCAGCACCCACGTCCTGCGCTCGGTACCCGTCGGCGTAGTCGTGCGTGGCGATGATCCGTTCGCCGGTCATGCCTCGGTCTCGTCGACCGACCTCGCCGGCCGCCGGTGGGTCCGGCTGCCGGACGGCGCCGATCCGGCGTGGACGTCGTATTGGACCGGCGGTGGGGACAACGACAACGACGCATCGCCGGTCATGCGAACGATCCAGGAGTGCCTGCAAGCGGTCCTGTGGAACGGCACATCGGCTCTCGCTCCCATCGACCAACCGATGCCCGCCGGCCTGGTCGTCGTCCCGCTCAGTGATCGCCCGCCCAGCGATCTCGTCGTGGCCTGGCCCAGGACAGCACGCAGCCCACTGGTACGTGGCTTCATCCAAGTCGCAGAGCACTGCTGGCATACCTGAAACAGGCACCGGTGCTCCTGGACCCAGCTCATCACCACAGCTCAGGGCCACCAACCACGAGGGCGGGTAGCTCGCGTGTGCTGATCTGAAACTTTCAGCTCCATCCGCTGATGGCCAACTGCTGCACCGAGCACGTCCCCATCCCACCCGCGCCACCTGCGTCAACGGGACCATTCTCGCCAGGAGAAGTGCTACGGCGTGACGAGCCGATCTTGTCACCGAGGCAGGCGAGACCGGTATGACTGCAGGCCGCCTTCACGAGCAGCGATGTTCACAAAGTGGGGCCGATTCGAGCCGCCTCGGTGGTCGCAAATGACGCCGCCATAGCCAGAACGGGGCCATCCAGGACGGCTCCGGCGCCGTGCCCACACCAGCCACAGCAAGATCGTCTCAAAGACCGACGTCGTGGGACGATGATCGTCATGTCAGGTCAGGTCTGGGTGTCACTCATATCGTTGGGCGGCGTTGTCCTCGGCGGCGTGTTGTCCTACCTCGTCCAGCACAGAACTCAGCGGTCAGCGGAACGTGCTGAACAGCAACGGCAGCAGATCGCGTTGTCGGAAACCCGGCGCGCGGAACGGCTGGCACTGCTGGAGCGGTTCATCGAGGTGTCGGCAGAGGCGGAACGCTGCGCGTACACCCGGCCTTCCGACTGGGAGGACACCGACGCCTGGTACCTCGCGACCCGGGATGTGATGTACCGCTTCTGGGTCGCGGACCGGCTCATCCGCATCCAGTTCCCCCCACCCGTGCATGACGCCGCACACGCACACTTCCTCGACCTCAACCGAACCGTGTGGGACGGCTTGCCCGATGGCGAGAGCGTGCGTGACTACCTGGAGGGCAACCGGTCGGCGTTTCTCGACACGGCCCGCGCCGTCATGGGGTAGGGCCTGTCCGGTGGGTCGCATGACCGTCGCTGCCGGCCCATGCCACCTGGGGGTTCAACGCCCTGGCACACCACCTGAACCTCAAGCCCCCCGCCGAGTGCACGGCCCATGATCCAATAAGGGCGACTCAGGCAACCCGCGCACGCCGGGTTCTGGCCGCGGGGGGGGGGAGAGAGATCGCCATGGATGTCGTTGCGGGAGCCGTAGGCTCGCAGATTCTCAGTGCAGTGGTGGCCGCCGTGCTCACCGGCATCGGCACCCTGGTGCGCTGGTTCGTGCGCAAGCGGCTACCGGCACGTCGCACGTGGCGCTACCTGAACGCAGGCGAACTCTCCATAGTGCTGGACACCTCCTACGTCGACACCGGCCGCTACCAGCGACCCGTGGCCGGTCTGGGACAGGTCCGGGCGCTGTCCATGCGCAGGCCGATGTTGGCGCCGCCGGGCCGATCGCGTTCGCGCAGCACGATGCGGCGCAGGTTGTCTTGGCCGACGATCGCGAGGTTGCGGCCGAACTTCTCGCGCAGGCCGGATGCGACGGACGACTTCCCCGAGGCACTGTTGCCCCTGATCACGATCAGCCGCGTGTCTTCCGTTCCCACCGCGCCCGGCACGCTCTCCGTCACGCGTCGTCGCCCTTGATACTCAGCTGCACGCGGTGCTCGTGGAAGTGGTTCCAGTTCATGATCAGGCGAAAGCGCTGGTGCGCCTCGAGGCGTTCCGCGTCGGCTGGCTCCCGGCCACGCTGCACCTGGGCGTCGCCGGAGGCCACGAGTTCGGTGAGGGCGATGCGGACGTCGTCGGCATCCTGGCTGGTGGCGGCCGCCAGTCGGTCCAGGGAAGTGAGGATCTCCTGCGGTTCACTCAAATCGTCAACCAAGTGGTTGATGAGCCCGTCGACGAGCGGGCCGGTGCGCATCGTCCAGCGAATCCGGTCGAGCCGCTTGGCGAGGTCGGCGTCCAGGGGCAGCAGGTCACCAGGCAACGGCAGCGCAGCGGGCATCGACCACCGGGTGCCGTCCGGGGTCTCCTCGCGGCGCGCCAGGCCCCACGTCAGGTAGAGCTCGGACAGGTCCCACACGGTCTTGGGCACCGGATAGCCGGCGGCCGTGAGCATGGCGCCGAACTTCTCCCAGCGATGTGCCTCGTTCGCTTCGCGTCCCTCCGGCGCCTCCTCGTAGTCCCATTGCTCGTCGGGCCACGAGAACGTGAGCGCGCCGTCGAGGTCGCCCCCGATCATGTCCCAGTGACCGTCGAAGATCTCCTGCAGGAGGTCGTCCAGTGAGCCGGTGAAACCGGGCTGGCTCGCGGTCCCGATCAGCATCGTCAGCGGGAAGCCCTGCCGGGGCAAGACGTGGTCCCAGCCCGATGCCCACCAGTCGTTGTGCATTGCCAAGTCCCGGCGGGGTCCGGGTACAGACGGGTTGTCAGTCATCCGCAGCTCTTCCTCGAGGGCGCTGGCAGTGTACGCACTGTGGTCGGAGCGTTGTCACGTGCGCCCGACCCAGGCCTGATGGTGGGAGGCGACGTGCAGCCCCATGCGACCGCCCGGCTCCCAGTCTTCCGCTGGCTCGGCATCCACAACCACCGGCGCAGGCACCCCACGATCGGCTACCTCGCGCCGGTCGCCTTCGAACAGAGATCAACTACGCTGGCCATCGCTGCATGACAACCGGTGTCCACGACCAAGGTGGAAGCCCCGCCCGGAAACAGGCGCACAGGAGCGACGACGGATGCCCGGTCCCGGGGAACCGCGCGCGACTCACTACGTAACGTACGCCTACGCACGGGCCACTTCCTCGCACTGCGGGCTCAGCGACCTCCCACAGGGCCCCGCTCCGGAATGAGTTACCCCGACGCACAGACCTGCGGTGTCCGCGGCGCCGACCCGTCGGTCACCGCGGCCGGTGGTCCGGTTGTCCGTGCCGATAATCTTGTGCTCGTTTGGGGGCCGAGCGGGGCCGCCCGGTGGTCTGCGGACCACGGGCACGCAGCGAACGCGGCCCGGCGGGCGAGGGGATGTTGAGGCCGATGGGTGATGACACTACGGGTGAGGCGGGCGCCGGATTGCGCACGGTGGGCCACGGCAGGTACATGCTGCAGCAGCTACTGGGCCAGGGCGGGATGGCGACCGTCCACCTCGCACACGACTCCGTGCTGGAGCGCCCGGTGGCAGTCAAGACGCTCCACACCGGCCTGGGCCACGAGCCGTCGTCCCGCGAACGGTTCCGCCGCGAGGCACAGGCTGTGGCGCGGCTGAGCCACACCAACATCGTGGCGGTGTTCGACAGCGGTGAAGACGTCGTTCCGGACGTCGGCCCGGTGCCGTACATCGTCATGGAGTACGTCGAGGGCGCGTCGCTGTCCGCACTGCTCCGAGAGGAGGTCGACAAGCACGACGCGATGCCCTGCGACCGTGCTCTGAGGATCACCGCGGATGTACTCGCGGCGCTGGCCGCCTCCCATGAACAGGGACTGGTCCACAGGGACATCAAGCCGGGCAATGTGATGGTCACCCCGCGCGGGGTGGTGAAGGTGATGGACTTCGGCATCGCCCGCGCGCTGCAGCCCGGTGTCACGTCCATGACGCGGACGGGTGCGGTGGTGGGCACGCCCCAGTATCTTGCACCGGAGCAGGCGCTGGGCAGGAGCGTCGACGCCCGAACCGACCTGTACTCGGTGGGGTGCATGCTGTTCGAACTTCTCACCGGGCGGCCGCCGTTCGACGGGGACACCGCCTTCTCCGTCGCCTACAAGCACATCCAGGAGCAGCCGCCGGCGCCATCCAGCATCAACCAGGCGCTCAGCTCGGCGGTGGACGCGCTGGTGGCCCGGGCGCTGAGCAAGGACCCGGCGCTCCGCTTCCCTACCGCCGAGGCGATGCGGGATGAGGTGGAGAGGGTGCTCTCCGGCCTGCAGAGCGGCGTGAAGTCGCCGCACGGAGCGGTGCCGGGCCTCACGGGTGTCACACCAGTGAAACACCCGCGGCGCCGACGTGTCGCATTTGCCGCCGGTGTGGCCGTGGTCTTCGCGGCCGGTGCAACGGCCGCGGCCCAGCTCTTGCCGGACCACACCGGGCCCGCCAAGGTTTCGCAGAGCAAGCCGCCCGGGGAGCGAAGCAGCCAGGCATCCGGAGGCTTCACGGCCGCGTCACCGTGGCGGCTCATCGTCAGCGACCAGATCGGGGGCCGGGACAATGGCTGCACCGTTACGCTGACCAACACCGAAACCGGTCAGCAGCAGGTATTTGAGAACTACGGCACCAAGTCGTTCCTGGCACACACCTCAGGACCGTTTCGCTGGGCGGCCAACAACTCGGGCTGCCAGGTGGTCCACCGATCCGGAGCGGGAGCGGCGGTGCCGCCCTTCACCCGCGAGTACGGCACGGGCGACACCGAAGCCTTCAGTCCGCGGGGGCCGATATCCGTGAGAGTGATGGACTTCAACGGCGCCGGCGACTGCAGGCTTGATCTACGCGACGCTGCAAACGGAGAGGCCGTCGACCTGGGCACAGTTTCCAAAGGCGGCGGCCCGCTCAAGCTCGACCCGAGCGGACACTCCCAGGTCTACCTCGCTGATCTGCAGTGCAGCGTGAAGGTCACCGCTGCCCGCCGGTGAGAGCTGATCCGAGGCCACCGGGGCATCGAGAACCTCCTCCACCACGTCCGCGACCGGGCCTTCCGCGAGGACGACTCCAAGATCCGCACCGGAAGACTGCCCCGCACCATGGCCAGCCTGCGTAACCTCGCCATCAGACCCGGACGTCTTCCTGGCAGTGGTCGCGAGCCGCTGTGGAGGCGCTGGACGCTGACACGATCCGGGCTGCGATGCCCTCTCCGCCGATCTCCGGGGGCGCGGCGGCGGACCGGATCGCCGAAGCCCTGGGCGCCCCGAACGTGACCGGCGAGAAGGCGAACGTGACGGCCTTCGTGGTCCTGCGGTTCGTCGACCGCGGGCTGCTGGTCGACCTGAGCGCGAACCCGGACGGGACGCTGCACCCCCCGGCCAGGTCGCGGAGGTCTGTCGGCCTGAGGACCTGGCGGAGCTGGTCGTCGCCGACCCCCCGCTCGGACCGGAGCGGGCCGCCGCCCGACTCCGGGTGCGCCGGGCCGACTCCGATCACATGGTGCGGCTCCGATGGATCCGCTCGGCGCAGTCGATCGAGGTCCGCTTCGGCACGAGCCGGGCCGGGGCCGTCGACGTCGCGCTCTACACCACGGAGTCGGTCGACGTGGTGGTCGCCGCGCACCCGAGGTTGATGGGGACCAGCTGCGCACGGTCGGGAAAGGCCGGAGGTCCCCGCTCGCCGCTCTGCAGCCCGCCCCGGCCTGGCCTGCCCTGGACCGCCTCGCAGCCGCAGTCCTGGCCGAGCTCCACGACGAGTGGCAGGTTTTCGACCGCCGCTACCTCTTCGAAGGCTCCATGGCTGAACTCCTGAACTCTTCACCGCCACACCCGCCGAGAGCGACCGGCAGCTTCCCCCGCCAGAACCGAATCAGCTCGGCCAGTGACTACACCACTTCGCGGGGGCACGATCGGATCCGGTACAGCACACACTGGCGAAGCGGCCCCTCGGGCACGCTCGGATCCTCGAAGTCGTCGGCCGGATCCCGGGTCATGCCTATCCGGCGCATCACTGCCTGGGAACGAAGGTTGTGGACGGTCGTCGACGCCACCACTTCCGGCAGCCCGAGGGCCTCGAAGCCGAAAGCCAGGCAGGCCAGGGCGGCCTCGGTGGCGTAACCGTGACCCCACGCCGAACGCATCAACCGCCAACCGACATCCACTCCCGCGAACGGCATGTCCCCGCCCACCTCGTCCAAGCCGACACGGCCGATGAACTCACCAGTCTCCCGTGCTTCGAGCGCCCACCACCCGAAACCTCGCTCGTCAAACTCGGCCTGCATGAGTGCCACCGAGGCATCGCTTTGCTCCCGCGTCAGCAGTTCCCCCAGGTGTTCTCGGACTTCAGGATCGGCATTCATAGCCGCCCACGGTTCGAGGTCGGACTCCCGCCACCGGCGGAGCAGAAGACGATCGGTTCGCAGCTCTGGCATGCCACCCAGCCAACCCGATCAAGATCAAGGTGTCGATCAGATATGTCGACCCCTACGGTGCTCATCCATGCCAGACCCGCTACGCGGATCCTCACGACCTACACCACCCGACGGGACACCATCAGTAAAGCTCCACCGCCCCAGAGGAATACGTCACCTCCGAATACGTGCTACTCATCGAGAGCGACGACTGTAGTAAGGCACCCCGCTCTTCAGCCTGACAACCCCGTTCGTCACACTGACGCCGTGCCTCGAATAGCCACCGCCACATCGTCCCGGCAGGTCCGCCGCCTCACCACGATGGCGTTTTTCGGTCCACCGGTGATCGTCGGGCTGTCGTTGCTGGCCGCCAATCCGGACTGGAGCGGGCTCGGACTGGTGCTCGGGACCATCGCGCTGATCGCGACTCTCTCCCTGATGATCATCGCAGCGCCGAACGGGTGGTTGATCGTCGGCGGGGTGATCGCGGGGATCGCCGTGCTGTCCGGGTCAGGGCCGGTGCTGCAGGCAGAGGTGATGGCGCACCAAGGGCAGCGGGTGGAGGTGCGGGTCACCTCGGTGAAGACGTACCAGGGCAAGCACGGGCCGGAGTACACCTGCCTTCTGGAGCGGGTGGACCGCAAGCCGCTCAACCACGCCGAGCTGGGCAACGACTCCTGCGACGGACCGATGGAAGTCGGGCAGACCGAGGACGTGCTCATCGACCCGCACGGCTGGACGGCGCCGCAGCTGGCCGAGACGGACTACAGCGGGATCGACATCGCCGCGTGGGCCCTGCCGGTGGTACTGGTGCTCTTCGAGCTGCTGGTCTGGCTGTCCCGGCGGGTCGGGCTGCGCCGGTTCGGGGGCCGCTGATGGCGCCCGGGTCCCGGAAGAACGTGGCCTGGCCCCCGCACGTGGTGCGGCGGCTCGCCCGCATAACCGCGCTCGTCCCCCTGCTGATGGTGGGCATCGGCGTGCTCGGCACCAGCCCGGACTGGTTTCCGGCGGCGCTGATCCTCGGTGTGCTGACCGTGGCCCTCGCGATCGCGGTGCTCATGGCGACCGCGACCAAGGGGTGGGTGTTCTTCGCCGGGTTGATCATCGGACTGGCCGTCGTGCTCGGCTCCGGGCTGGTCTTCCAGGCCGCGCTGATGCAGAGCCAGGGGCAGCGTACCGAGGTGCGGATCACCTCGGTGTACACCACCAAGGGCAAGACCGGCCCGATCTACCACTGCAGGCTGAAGCGGACCGACGGCAGGCCGATGGACCACGCCGACATCATCGACATGGGCTGCAACGGCACGCAGGACGCGGGCACCACCGAGGACCTGCTGGTGGACCCGAGCGGCTGGCTGGCCCCGCAGCCCGCCGATACCGACTTCAGCCCCCTCCCCGTCGGCGTCGTGGGAGTCGGCGTCGCGATCGGGTTGTGGGAGCTGACTGCCTGGCAGACTCGCCGGATCGGCCTGCGCGAGGCCGCGGCGAACCCGACGGCGCCCGGCCGGCCGAGCGGTGCCAAGCCCAGCGCCGACAACCGGAGCAAGAAGAAACGCAAGCGGCGCTAGCGTCCTGCGCCAGACCCAGTCGACCAACTGCACGTTGCGCGGGGGCAGGTGACGCGATGAGCTTCCCCGGCCGGATCAAGCGGGGCCCAATGAGACGGCGGTGGGCCGCCCGGAGGAGTCTGTGCGGCCCACGGCCTCCTGGTCCTGCTCCTGCCGAACGGGCAGGGCCGGCTCAGCCTGGCGTTCTGCGCGGCCTTTGGCGAGACCTTGCCGGCTCAGTCGAACGGCAGTAGTTCAGCCTTCGCTATCTGTGTCTTCTGCGGGCGCCGGAGCTGCGGCCTGAGCATCAACAGGTCCATGAACCGCTTCGGCGGCGGGTAGCCGCCCGACTTCGCCGTGGGGAACTCACCGACGAGCAAGGTTCGTGCGGTCACCGTGGTGGTACCGACGAGGGCGTTCTGCTGGGTGATCTCGTCGGCCAGGGCCTCAAGGTCCCGCTCATAGCCTGCGTAGATGCGACGGGACGCTTCCTCGACGAGTTCCATGGCCTTGTTCGTGGCCCAGCGCACGATGCGCTGGTGTTCGTGCAGTTCCTCATCGTCGGCCCCGACGGACGGCGGGTAAGCGCCACCGGCGATGCCGTGATAGTGGGATCGCTTGGTTGCCGCCCGGAAATCCGGATTCTCGGCGAGTTCGGCTGCGATCCGCTCGACCTCGGCGTCCGCCCGCGCGGGCGTCCTGGGCGCGTTCTTCCGCGGAGAGGCGGTGCTGCTCGGTGAACTCCGTCCGCCTCAGCGCGCCTGTTGACAGCGGAGGACGCGCAGCTCTTGGAGTTGGACCCGGAAAGCACGCCGACGGAACCCGTGGTCGTGATGACAGCCAAGTTCATCGACATCGAGGGCAACATCGTGGAGTACGGCGTCGGCCTCGGAGGCCCTGGTCGCACTTGGCGGACGGAATCGGAGGTCTCTCAGTGACGACCATGGACGACACGCTCTTGAGTGTGCTTGAAGACCGCATGGGTACTCTGCTTGCCGCTCGCCGCACTGGCCCGCTCACGCCCGAAGCCAAAGCGGAGATGTCTGCCATCTCCCGGACCCCGACGAGACCGATGCCCCCACGACCGCCGTTCTGCGTCCTTATGGCCGGGCTCCCCGGTTCCGGCAAGACCACGCTCTCCCGCGCTCTCACCGCTCGCGGGTTCGTGCGCATGTGCCCGGATGAGGAGATGTATCGCCGCCACGGCGTGTACGGGGTGGACTTCCCACGCGGCACCTTCCCCACCCTTGAGCGTCCGGTCCTTGAGGATGTGGCGGTTGAGCTTCGCGAACACCTCAAAGCGGGACACGACGTACCGCACTCGCTTCGTGCCCCCAAATGCAGACGAAACACATCTCACGTATGACGGTGATCCTGCAGCCGTGATTTCGGCACTAGAAACCACCCTCCCCTGAATCTCCCAGACTCCGACGGTGGGCCCGCCTGGGTAGAGTTGGACGGGCCGCGGTACTTCTCACACAGAGTTGATTCAAATCTCCGAGTTATCGCGATTAGCCCTCCCCTCAATTTCATTAGCTCTTTTCTGTGCCCCTTCGACGATGAGATCAGCTTCGGCTTTTGCCTCGGCTAGGTACTGATCCGCCGTCTGTTGCGCCAATGAAAGAACGCGCGCCGCAGCGTCAACCCGTACGGCGGATTCGCCCGTATTCGGCCTCGCCTCTACGACACGGCCCCCATCAGCAGCGAACATAGGGTCCCAGCCGATCGTGCCGGCGGATTCCTGCATCACCTCATACTGTTGATTGAGGTGGCCATGGAGCTGCGCTATAACATCGTCAATTTTATTCGGCGTCACATCGTCATCAAACGAGTCCAGTGCATCAATTTCGAAAGAATCCGAATACCCGGAAGAGTCACGAGCACTTACGCGATTCAGCTCGCGCTCCATGAAGCCAAGCCTTCGAGCAGCAAAGTCTGCGATTTGCTGATATCTGTCTCTGTCGCGCTCCGCCCGCTCCAATTGTGCACTCAGTTCACGCTCCCGAGACTCGGCTTTTCTGAGTTTACTTAACATGAAATTGAGCTCGCGACTCTCCGGCTGAGTGGATGCAGATTCAAGGTAGTCGATTTTCCGGTTAAGTCGCGTAATTTCTGCCCGAGCTTGGCCAAGTAGAGCCAGAGCCGCCGATCCAACGTGAACCGCCTTCTGTCGGGCTTTCTCGCTAGTAACGTACGCGTCCTTAAGCCTATTGACCTCTTCCAGAGCTAGAATTGTGCGCTCCTGTGCGGATACCAACTGATTCAAGAGCTCCGTGAAGGGCATCTCTGATCGCGAATGCAGAACACTATTAAGTGTCTCGCCTGACGCTTCCTCGCTTCTTGTGAATTCGCCACGAGCGCCAGCCATCCCCTTAGGAAGGAAACGCGGCCCTGGATCTCCGCCGCATTCCCTGAAGGCATGCGACCACACCTGCAGAAGTTCTAGCGTCTTCTCCCCCGGGAGCTGGTGATAATTTGACCAGACATGAACGAGGAGTTCGACATACTGCCATTTGACTGGACGATTTACTTCCTGGACTGAATTAGCCCAAGTTCCTTTCGATGGCGGAGCAGAGAGTCCCGGAATTCTGTCATACAGACTTTGCCCGAGTTTCGTGAGCTGATCAAAAGGCGGCCCTGACGATCGGAACATAGCCAGCGCGCGCCTGTATGAACACCAATCCCCTGACTCTGTGGAAGACGGAACTTCCAGCCATCCACTGCCCATGTCTAGACCGCCTCCCCCGCTGCTGCCAACGCACTTCGGCCGCTACGCATGTTGTACACCATCGTCCCAAGAGCATTCAGGGCTATGTCAACATGGCCGTCTCACCTGCACAGATGCCCCCGTTGCCGCACAGGAACGTCTTGCCACGGGTCTCTCCTAGAAGTGAACGGACAGGTTCCAAGAGTGTATTGACAGGCATTCGGACTACGGGCGATAAGAACATCCCCGTGCGGAGAAGGGCAGGGGACTGTAGTGGCGACGAAAACTGTGAGGGTCATGGCGCTGTTGATTGCGCTCTTGAGTGGAACGGTCGGTGGCCTGATCTCCTTTGAACTGGTGTTGCACCTCAGTGGAGAGGCCATCAAGGCCCTTGCCTCTGGTGGTGGAGCCTTCCTTAGTGTCACTCTGATGGTGAAGGAAATTGAAGAGAAGCTGGGCTTGTTGTGACAGGCGAGGAGACCCGGCGCATCTAGACATAGACGAGCCGATCGCCAACTCATACTCCCTGCCTCGCGGCGTAGTGTTGCGAGGCAAGGAGTTAGCGCTTCTTGGCCACCTTCCCGTGCTCTCGCTGGCCGTACCTATCTGTGCGGCCTGTACTGAGGTACGTCACGGTCACCTTCAACGTCGTCAAGCCCAGCGAGAGCTGCCCCCGAGCCGCCGGGCCGTCCCTGGGCCGTCCGACCGATGGTGACCGCCTATCACAGCGGAGCCCTGCTCCACGTACGCATCGAGGACTCATTCCAAAGAGCTCGCGAGCTCATGGCCTAGTACGCCCTGGAAATCCTGGTGCCCGACGAAGGCGAGTTCCTGATCGGGGACAACCCGGCGCTGACCGTACGCTACGAGGGCCCAGACCTCGTCTACAACATGGCACTCGGCGACTCACACACCACCGTGCTCCCCATCGGCCCCCGCCACATGCTCGCCCTCGGGCCAACCGACATCCACGGCCGCATCCCCAAGCACATGGTCGACCGCATGAACATGCTGCAGCTCAAAGCCGCCCGCCGGTACGCCTACACACGCCCCGGCAGCGCCCTCCCCGCACTCATCCGCGACGAGGCACTCCGACGTTCTGCGCCTATCGGCTACACGTGATCAACGTCCCCGGTACATCAAGGCGCGCCAAAACAACTGCACACCAACGACCACTCCACCCAGCCCAACTGAGCAGGGACGAAAACCCCAAGTCAAAACCCTTGAAAGCCGACTCCAAGCCGCCGACAGCCCCAGGGGGAACCACACTCACGCCACAACGCCAGCGACGTACCACTCAGCCAAACCGCACAACGCCTGCACGCAGCCGGACTCCACCCACCATGATCACCGGCACGCCACAGGAGGCTGTGCCGTGGCAGCACCTTCGCCGGCGCGTCGGTCAGCCCCGTGCGGTCCGCGCACCGGCGCAGCAGCATCGCCCCGGTACAGAGCCCTCGCTTCACAGTGCTCAAGGCCACTACCACCAGTCACGGTCAAGCGGCATGATGGGGGCATGGGAAGCCGGGACGAGGGGCCGGCAACGATGGCCGAGGCGGTGCGGCTGCTCGCCGCCGAAGTCGAGGGCCACTACGACGTCCCCATCGAGGTCGTAGTCGTCGGTGACTGCGACCTGGACGAGAAGCTCAATGCACAGATGCAGGCTACGTGCGAGGCGATGGTGAACGCCGCCAAGTACGGTGGCGAGGGCGGCGCCGTGCAGGTCTACGCCGAGGTCGAGGGTAGGACGGTCTTCGTGTCCGTCCGTGACCGCGGCCCGGGCTTCGACCTCGACTCGATACCCGCCGACCGCATGGGCGTCAGAGAATCGATCATCGGCCGGATGCAGCGCAACGGCGGCACGGCACGGCTGCGCGCGGTGCCGGAGGGCGGCACGGAGGTCGAGTTGGAGATGGACCGTGCTCAAGGTGATGCATCGTCAAAAGGCATGACATGGCTCAGCTTTCCGTCAGGTTCAGGCGATCTCGTGTGGTCTGCCGTTGTAGCCCGCCAATATCGTGAAGCACAGCGGGAGGAGGAGCAGACCAGGCAGCGTGAGCGGGTGCGGCGCCTTGGACGAGCACGCAAGGCCGTCAGGAGGGCGGAAGCCTACGCTGTGGCTGGGCTCATTGCCCTGGCGGTGGTCGGGTACGTCATCTCCGCTGTGGCCACACGCAGCGTGCTGGAAAGCATCCAGCACGGGCAGTTCAGCCCCTCAGACACAGCGCAGATCATCACTGCGATCGGTGGACTGACGACAGCCGTCGGCCTCAGCATCGCAGGCGTTCTGAAAGCACTCGCTCTCCTTGTTCACGCGCGTGCCGACATGGTGCGCGCACGTGAAGGTCTTCCGCCAGGGGAGAGAGCAGCGGTACCTGACGAAGTCGAGCCGACAACATGACGGCTCACCAGCATGACGGGCGGCGATCGCATCCAAACCGGCGGGCCTGCGCTCGCCGACATGGGCACCGTGAAACCCGGCGCGGGACCGGTGGGGGTGGCTCGGCAGAGGCCGGAGACGGCGTCAACTGCCCACTTGATCACGGCGGCGACGGCGCCGACTGAAAGGCTGGGCGGTATGGACGGACCTTCTGAGAATCCAGAACTATGGGCGTTCCTGGAATCACTGCACTGCGGTGAAATGCTTTCCGGCACCGTCACCGCGATCGAACGATTCGGCGTGTTCGTAGCCCTGGACGAGGGCCCCGACCACCCCGTCTTCCCCGGCGTGGGGTTCATCACCATTCCCGAACTGTCCTGGCGGCGCTTCGAAGCGGCTTCGGACGTCGTTCACGTCGGGCAGCGCGTTTCGTGCGAGTTCCTCCAGTTCGACACGTGGAACCTCGAGGCCAGGCTGTCCTTGCGTGCGACGCAGCCAGACCCCTTCCAGCAGTTCGCCGACCGCATTGCCGTGGGCCAGACACTGCATGGACAGGTCACCAAGCTGGTCCCGTTCGGCGTGTTCGTTCGTGTCGCGGATGAAATCGAGGGACTGGTCCACCTACTAGAGCTCGTATCAGTGCCCGTGGAAGCTCCGTCGGATGTGGTCCAGGTAGGCGACGAGATCACGGTCGTCGTCACCGCCATTGATGCCGAGCGACGGAGGTTGACCCTCTCTCGACGACAAGTCTCACCAGACCGCCGGTGACTCCTTCGTGTCGTCGTGACACGGTCCTCCTGCGCGAGCATCAAAAGCATCAGTCCCCCCAACGGAGAAGGCAGGCCGCCCAACACGGCCAACCTTTGTGGCCACAGCACTGATATGTGGGGCCGATCTGTCAAGGGGCAGTCTTCAGCTGCGTCCGGGACACGGGTCTCGGGCGCCGCGTGTGTGCATGGGGCCGGTTGGTGCCTGGTGGCGCGCGTGTCGGTCTCGACGCGTGGTCCATGCTGATATACGCGGGTTGGTCACCGCAGGACGGGCTGTTCGGCGGGAGCGCTTCCGCGGGTCTGGAGACCGAGCGTGGCGGCTGTCACCGCTGCTCATAGTGCTGTCGCGGGTCGCTCCTCACGCTGCCGTGACCGGGTCGCCGGGCGTCCGGTCTGTGGGCCCGTCTCAGTCGGGCAGGGTGGCCAGCGACCAGCACCAGCCGGCCAGCTCGCGGGCGACGGCCACGTTCGCGACCACCGGCCGCTTGTGGTGGGCGATGAAGGTCTTCCAGCGCTGGTTGAGCCGCTGGTTGCCCAGGTGTCCGCGGGCGCGCGCTGCGGCCGGTGCGCGTTGCCAGCGGGCTTGGATCGTGGCCCCGCCCGGTAGTGCTTGCGGTGGTGCCAGGCGGCTTCGACCAACAGCCTGCGGGCATGGGAGTTGCCGGTCTTGGTGATCGCCGATGCTCGCGCCGGTGAATCGCTCCCAGTCGCCGATTTCCACGGCCAGGGCGAAGGCGGTGAGAGTGTCGATTCCGCGCAGGCACCCGAGCCGGGCGACCACCGCAGACCACGGTGAGTCTGCGGCCATCGCGGCGATCGCTTAATCGAGTCGGGCCCGGCGTCCCTCGGCCAGGACCACCGCCTCGTACGCGCTGTCGTAGGCGGCCTGCAGCGCCACGTCGTCGAAGCGTTGCGCGCCGAGCCACGCATGGTGCGCCGGCCTCCACGTGACCCCGCCGCTCCACACGAGCCCCTGGCGCAGCAGCAGTTTGCTCACCCGATGGCGGGCGCGCATCAAATCTGCGCGCACATCCTCGCGGGCCCGCACCAGATCCCGGGCGGCTTCTTCGGCCGGCGACGGCACCCGCACCGCGGTGAACTCGTCCAGGCGCAGCAGCTTCGCCAGGTGCAGAGCGTCGCGGGCATCGGTTTTCACCCGCTCACCGGCCGGACGCTGCAGCCTTGAGGGCGCGATTACCTCGCAGCGAATCCCCGCTGCCGAAAGCGCCCGGACCAGGCCGAGCCCGGTCGGCCCGGCTTCGTAGGCCACCGCGGCCGGACCGGGCAGGCAATTGATCCACCCGAGGACTTCAGCATGCTGCGGCGTGAGCCGACAGCGGATCAACTCCCCGGGCACCGTGCCGATCGCGCACACCACCACGCTGCGGACGTGCACATCCAACCCGACGCTCGTACGCTCAGAAAACACCGGGCCTCCCGCAAATGTAGGCACTACCGGACAGGCTGCGCCCGGCCGGCAACCCACGACAACTTGCGAGCGAGGCCCGGACCCACGACCGGCACCTACATACCGTCTAGTCAGTCGATGACGACCCGTGTGTTCGCGGCGGTGGCCTCCAGGCTGACCATGCGCATGACGCTCTGTACGATGGCTCGCCGTCTGGATCGCCGACTGCACCTTGCTGAAGCTGTGCCCCAGTGGGTCTCACTCTGAGAGCACGCCGCCGCTCGCCGTCGGGCACGAGCTGGTGTCCGAGACAGCAGGGCTGCCGGCCATCGTGGCGGTGTCGGTCGGCGGCGAGCTTGGCACGCTGGGCGGGGCACGGCCGTCGACGTCACCTACTGCGAACGCACCACAGGCCGTGGATGACACCCCACTGGTGCTTGTCCATTGGGCAGGGGTCGCCCTCAGGGATCTTGTGGACGACCTTGCGGCCGTCCGGGAACTCGCACACGGCCTCCGTGGAAACGAATTTGCCGAGGATGCTAAGCGGCGTGCCGATCACCTCTGGGTCCTTGTAGATCTCCTTGCAGGCGTGGGTCAAAGGGGCGTCCTCACGGGCCTGCATGCTCGCCGATGCCTCCCCCGCGGTGATCAGCGGCATGGTGACGGTAAGGGCTGCGAGGAGCAGCTGGATGCCGTACCGGCGCCCGCTACGCAAGGTCATGCTGGGGTCCTCCCATTCGTTGATCCTTTGAGGGTCTGCGAGACGCGGCCCCGGTAGATCAACGCGATCCGCCGCGGAAGGTCGCGGGGCGCGCTGGGACCGGCTGCCAGCTCCCGCAACGTGTGAGAGCGCGCAGCGCTCGGTCCGGGCGGACGCCGAGCGGCTGCCCGGCACGCGGCAAGGCGGTACGACGCGCGGAGCGTGCCGCACCGCCGACCGGCACGCGTCCAGGCGGGGCCGTCCCCACCCTCCAAAAGGAAAGAGCAGGTGCTGCGCCCTTGGCAGACCCGCGGGAGGCGTCACCTCCGTGCTGCTGTCAGAGCAGCTTCTGCGGTGCCTCGAACTGGTCGACGGGCGCGATGTCGCACGCGGCCTTGGGACCGCCGAGGCCTTCGCTCTCCGGCAGCGGCAGCGGGACCGCGCACCGGCGACCCAGGGGCCGCCGGTCTCGATGAGGACGACGACGGCGTCGACGAATGACCCACGTTCCGTCGGCCACAGACAATTGACGGAGTGAGTACTCACTCCGTAGAGTCGGAGGCATGACAGAGACCTCTCCCACTCCCTCCCGGCGCCGTGCGGCGCCCATGGAACCCGACCAGCGCCGCGCGATGATCGTCGCTGCGGCCCTTCCCCTCGTCGTCGAGTACGGCTCCTCGGTGTCCACCGCGAAGATCGCCCGCGCCGCGGGCATCGGAGAGGGCACCATCTTCCGGGCTTTCGTCGACAAGGACGCCCTGCTCGCGGCCTGCATGGCCGAGGCAGTACGCCCCGATGACACCGTCGCCCACCTGGAATCGATCGCACTGGACCAGCCACTGACGGCACGGCTCACCGAGGCGGCCGAGGTGATGCACGGCTACATGACACGCATGGGCGCCGTCGCCGGAGCCCTCGCTGCGACCGGGCGGCTGGAACGCCCCGCCCCATCCCCTTCTGGCAAGGACGGCCGCTCCCCGGATCGCGAGGCCGGCCTTGCTGCGCCGCGCGCGGCCCTGGCCGCCCTGTTCGAACCCGATCGGGACGCCCTGCGACTGGCGCCGGAACGCCTTGCCGACGCCTTCCAGCTCATGCTCATGTCCGCAGGCCGCCCTGGCGCCCCGGACCCGCTGACCACCGAAGAACTGGTGGGTCTCTTCCTTAACGGCGCGCTCACCACGCCCGGGGAGGCGCGATGACCACACCTGACGTGTACGCCGCGCTCGTCCCCCGCCGCCGGGCGGTGATCACCTTCGCCCTGCTCGGCTGCGCCTTCCTGGCCATGCTGGATGGCACCGTGGTCGGCACCGCCCTGCCGCGTATCGTCGAACGGATCGGCGGAGACGGTTCCTGGTATGTCTGGCTCGTCACCGCCTACCTGCTCACCTCCTCGGTCAGCGTCCCGCTCTACGGCCGCTTCTCCGACCTGTACGGCCGCCGCCGGTTACTACTCGGCGGACTCACCGTCTTCCTGGTCGGCTCACTCGCCTGCGGGCTGGCCGGCCCCCTGGCGGTGCTGATCGCCTCCCGCGCCCTGCAGGGTCTGGGGGCCGGAGCCCTGCTCACCCTCGGCATGGCCCTCATCCGCGACCTCTACCCGCCCTCCCGGACGCAGGGTCTCATCCGGATGCAGACGGTCCTGGCCACGATGATGGTGCTCGGCATGGTGGGCGGCCCGATCATCGGCGGTCTGCTGGCCGACCACGCGGGCTGGCGCTGGGCGTTCTGGCTCAACCTCCCCATCGGACTCGCTGCCTTGGCCGTCCTTGCCCGGTTCCTGCCCGACCACCGTCCCGCCACAGCACCATCCGGCCGCCTCGACACCGCGGGGATCGCACTGCTCGCCGCCGGTCTCTCCCTGGCGCTGACCGGCCTCAGTCTCAAGGGCAACACCACGGCCGGGCAACCCCTGTCCTGGACCGATCCCACCGTCGCGGGCTGCCTGCTCGGCGGCCTGGCTCTCCTCGCCCTGCTCGTGCCCGTCGAGCGGCGCGCGGCCGTGCCCGTCCTGCCCATGCGGCTGTTCCAACACCGCACCTACAGCGCCCTCCTGGCCGCCGGGTTCTTCTTTCAGGCCGCCGCACTGCCGGTCGGAGTCTTCCTTCCCCTGTACTTCCAGTACGTCCGCGGCCACTCGGCCACCGTCTCCGGCCTCCTGCTCCTCCCCCTGCTCATCGGCATGACACTGGGCAACCGGCTCACCGCGACCGCCGTCCTGCGCAGCGGACACGCAAAGCCCGCACTCCTGGCCGGCGCCGGACTGCTCACCCTCGGCACCGCCGCCTTCTTCACTCTGGACGCTGCGACGCCGCCGGCATGGACGTGCGTATGGCTGCTGATCGCCGGACTGGGCACCGGACCGGCCATGGGCGGCATCACCATCGCGACCCAGAACTGCGTCCCACACGCCGACATGGGCACCGCCACCGCGGGCTCCGCCCTCACCAAGCAGATCGGCGGCGCGTTCGGCCTGGCTTGCGGCCAGTCCCTGATGAGCTACCACGCCACGCCCACCGCTGCGATCGGATCCACCATCGCCTGGAGCGGAACCATCGCCGGGCTGCTCGCCCTCGCGTCACTCCTCCTCATGCGCAACATCGTCATCCCCACACCCAGAAGCCGCCGTATCGAGCCAGCAGCTCGCACCGCAACGCCGACGACCGACGGGTCCGCCGCATGACCCCCAGCGCCTGTCGCCAATCGAATGAATGACGACAGGTACGGCAGGCATCCAATGAACCCGGACTTTCCGGGACTCCAGAGCGCCGCCGATCCAATCAGATCCGATGGCGGATGACGACAGGGTTTGCTGACAGTCAGGGTCGAATGCGACCACGGACACGGGGAGCGGCATGGCCAACCTGGTCTACAAGCGGGTGTCGACCGACCAGCAGTCGATTGTCTTCGAGGAACAGGCCGGCACCTCCAGCCGCCTCCACCCGCTGGAACGCCCGAAGTTCGGCGAATTGCTCGCCTACGCGCGGCCGGGCGACACCGTACACATCTCTGGGATGTTCCGCCTCGTAAGCGGCACCGGACACATCCTCGACGTGCTCGACGTCCTGCACCGCGACCAAGTGGCGCTGCGCATCCACGACGGCGCGTTCTCCGAGATGGACTTCACCGCCCGCCACCCCCGCACCGGCGAGCTGCTGTCCACCCGTGAAGTTCATGGTGCAGACCCTCGCCGCCGCCGGTGAACTCCAGCGCGACCTCCAGCGCGAGCTGACGTACGACGGGCTGCGAGCCGCCGAGGCGAAGGGCAACAAGGGCGGGCGCCGCCCCGCCGTCCCGGCAGGGAAGACCGACGACGTGCGTGCCGCGTACCTGGAGGGCCGATCCATCGCCGCCCTCACCCGCGACGACAGCGTCAGCCGCGGCGCCATCCGGACCGCCGTCGCCAACCTCCTGCCCGAGTAAACGATTCGGACCCGCTCCGGACAGCTGGCGTCACCAGCACAGCTGCTGATCGGGAACCCTGTTGGAGCTTCATCGGGTCGGAGAGCCGTTGGTTCAACATCAATGGCCTGCGTCAAGGCGTTCAGCTGCTCTCGGGCTCGACCTCCGATCTGGAAGAGCTGGCCCGAGCCGCAGCAGGTTGGCGAACCGGGGCCCGGCTCCGCGAGATCCAGAAGGTCGCCCCCTTCATCAAGGTGAGCGAACTGGCCGAAGCACATGAACACGGGCCGGCCGAAGCGGTCACCGTGCGGTGGCGGCTCCTCTTGGAGGATTTGCGCCAGGAGGCGCATCGGCTGCGGATGTTCGGCCGTGAGGGCCACCCGACCCCGCTGGGGCAGGCGTTCGCGGAGTACGGGCAGATCGCCAAGACCCTGCATCTGCTGGCCGCCGTCGATCCCATGGACGACGCGCTACATCGACGCCGCTGTCGCCCAGCTCCGAGCCGAGGGGCCACGAGATCAGGGACGAGGACATCGGGCGCCTGCCCCCGCTCAAGCACAAGAATCTCAACTGCCTGGGCGGCTACAGCTTCACAGCCTCCCAGCTGGTCCACGGGCTGCGCCCCCTGCGCGACCCGGATACCGTCGACCTCGACGATGACGAAGACGATGACGAAGACGAAGAGGACTGAGCCAGCCCGGGGCTGGCCAGTTCTGTGTACAGCCGTAGTGGGTGGCGTGGTACCGGCTGTTCCTTCGGCGGCTCGTACACAAGAGGTGAGCGACGGGGGTACTTCCGGCTTCACTATGCGGGCCGGGGGACGCCCTCAGCGAGGCAGGGTGACGAGCCCCATCTCATAGGCGGTGATGACGAGCTGGACCCGGTCCCGGGCGCCCAGTTTGGTGAGCAGCCGTGAAACGTGCGACTTGGCGGTGGCCACGGTGATGAAGAGGTCTGCGGCGATCTCGGTGTTCGACCTGCCGCGTCCGACCAGGGTCAGCACTTCCCTTTCCCGCTCGGTGATGCCCTCGACCGGCCGTGGGGAGCGCTCCGGGACAGTCTCTGGCCGCCCGATGAAGTCCGCGATCAGACGGCGCGTCACACCCGGCGCGATCAGTGCGTCGCCGGCGGCGACCACGCGGATGGCCGCGAGGATGTCGTCCAGCGCCATGTCCTTGACCACGAAGCCGCTCGCACCGGCCCGGAGGGCGCCGTAGACATGGTCGTCCTCGTCGAAGGTGGTGAGGACGAGGACGCGTGTGGTTGCCGGACCGGCCGTGATCAGGCGGGTGGCCTCGATGCCGTCCATACCGGGCATCCGGATGTCCATGACCACGACGTCGGGGCTGGCGTCCCTGACCAGTTGGACTGCCTCGGCGCCAGTGGCGGCTTCACCGACGACCTCCAGATCGGGGTAGTCGGCCATGATCACGCGTAGACCGGACCGAACCAACGGCTGGTCGTCGGCGAGCACCACACGGACGGTCATCGGGCCTCCACCGGAACTGCGACGGGCGCGGGCAGCGGCAGCCGGGCCGTCACCCGGAAGCCGCCTTCAGGGCGCGGCCCGATGGTGAGGTGGCCGCCCAGCAGACCGACTCGCTCCCGCATCCCGATGAGGCCGAAGCCGTGGTCCGGGCCGTCCCCGGAGGCGCCGCGCCCGTCGTCGACGACTTCCACGGACAGTTCCTCGTCTCCGTAGTCGATGGCCACCCGGCAACGCCCGGTGCCCGCGTGCCGGACCACGTTGGTCAGCGCCTCCTGCACGATGCGGTAGGCGGACAGGTCGATGTCGGCCGGCACGGGACGCTGCTCCCCGCTGCAGCGTACGTCGACGCGTACCCCCGCGGCCGCGGTCGCTGCCGCCAACCGTTCGATGTCCGCCAGCCCCGGCGACGGTGAGAGCGGTGACTGCTCCGAGGCGGTCGCGCCCCGGTCGGCCTGACGGAGCGACACCAGCGTGCGCCGAAGGCCCGACAGGGTCTCTCTGCTGGTGGCCTCGATCGCGCGCAGGGCCTCGCGCGCCTCCGCAGGCTGGGTCTGAATGACCCGGCTGCCCACACCGGCCTGGATCGCGATGATGCCGATGCTGTGCGCGACCATGTCGTGCAACTCCCGTGCGATCCGCAGCCGTTCGGCGGTCACCGCCTCGGCCACCTCCTGTGCCCGCAGCGCCACCGCGTGCTCTCGACGCTCGCGGCTCAGCAGACCGGCCATGCAGGATGCAGCCAACGCCAGGAGGCCGATCACCCCGTTGACAGCCAGACTGTCCCCGTGCGCGAAGCCGCCGATCACCAGGAGTTGCACGGTGAAAGACACGGCCACGGCAGCAGTCGAAGCGCGCCGTGCGCAAGTGGCGACGATGAAGCCCAGCACGACGTCCACCGCCAGATACGACAGGAACTGGCCCTGGTACGACGCTGCCGGGCTCTGATGGGCGGAACTCGGGGGGCCCACCACCGCAGCAGTGGATCCGAAGAGTGCCATGGCCAGAGCCAGCAGCGGCATCCGTCGCACCACGCCGACGAGCAGGCTCACAGCCAGCAGCGCCCCGACACCGTGGACCGTGCCCGACGCCCGCGGTGCGGCCCCCACCAACAGACCCACCACGAGGAGGTAGGAGGCGCCCCCCGCCCAGGCCACGGCCTTGGTTCTCGTCATCGGCAGTGTGCCCTCCCGGGAACAAGGCCCGGGTGCGCGACGCGCGCAGGCAACGGAATGGTCGTCATGGGGTTCACGCCGCGAGACTAACCGGGCCACCAGCAGCGCGGCATCAGCCCGGGGACGTACGCCCACGGTTCAATCCGGCCGCACGATTGCCGCCCACGGCCCCATGCCCGGAAGGGGCTCCCCTCGGCAGTGTGGGTGCCGTGATCGAAGTCAGCGAACTAACCAAGCGCTACGGCAGCAAGACGGCCGTCGACCATCTGTCCTTCACCGTGCGGCCGGGCCAGGTCACCGGATTCCTCGGCCCCAACGGAGCCGGCAAGTCCACCACCCTGCGGATGATCCTCGGCCTGGACGCGCCCACCACCGGCTCCGCCACCGTCAGCGGCGTCCCCTTCCACCGCCACCCGCGCGGACTGCGGCACGTCGGCGCCCTCCTGGAAGCCGGACAGGTCCACGGCGGCCGTAGCGCTGCGGCCTACCTGTCCGCTCTGGCCCGCAGCAACGGCATCCCGCGGCGCCGGGTGGGCGAGGTGCTTCATGAGGTGGGGCTGGCTGAGGTGGCACACCGCCGCATCGGCGGATTCTCCCTCGGCATGAAGCAGCGCCTCGGCATCGCCACCGCCTTGCTCGGCGATCCGCCTGTGCTCATGTTCGACGAGCCGATCAACGGCATGGACCCGGAAGGCGTCCTCTGGGTGCGCCGGCTCTTCCGGCGCCTGGCCGCCGAGGGACGCACGGTCTTCCTTTCCAGCCACCTGATGTCGGAGATGGAGAACACCGCCGACCAGCTGGTCGTCATCGGCCGGGGCCGCCTCATCGCCGCCGAGTCGGTACGGGATTTCGCAGCCCGTAGCCCCCGTAGCAGCGTTGTGGTGGGGACACCGCAGGCAGCCGAGCTGGCAGCCGTGCTGACCGCTGCGGGCGCCTCGGTCGAGCCGGAGGGCTCGACCGGCGCAGAGAAACTCGCCGTGACCGGGCTCCCGGCCGGCCGGATCGGGGCGCTCGCCTTTGAGAACAGTATCCAGCTGAACGAGCTGACCACCCGCACCGCCTCACTGGAGGCGGCCTTCATGGAACTCACCGCCGACAGCACCGAATACCAGGCAGGACAGCCCCGATGACCACGCTCACCTCCGCCCCCCTGACCACCCCCGTCACCGCGCCGCCCACCCGCTTCCGCGACCTGCTCGCCGCCGAGTGGATCAAGACACAATCCCTGCGGTCCACACCGTGGACGATCGCACTCACCCTCCTGTTCGTCCTCGGGTCCACCGCCGTGGCCACGCTGGCGGACAAAGCCGCGCCCTCCGGCCCCGCTGACTTCCGGCCCTACGACGCCTATCCGCCGGCCGGCTACTGGACGCTGATCCTCGTCGCCAGCAGCATGGGCGCCCTCACCGTCGTGAGCGAATACAGCAGCGGGCTGATCCGCACCACCACCGTGGCCGTCCCGGCCCGCGGCTCGGTCGTGGTGGCCAAGGCAGCCGTCACCGCCGCACTGTGGACCGCGGTCGGCACGGCCGCCTCCACCGGTTCCTTCCTGGTCTCCCAGGCCATCCTGGACGGGCACCATGCCGACCTTCCGATCACCCACCCCGGTGTGTTCCGGGCGCTGGTGGCATCCGCATTGCTGGCTCCGGTCTGCGCCCTGGTCGGTCTGGGTCTCGGTGTTCTGCTCCGGCATGCCGCCGGGACCATGGTCACCAGCGTCTTCACCCTGGTGATGCTGCCCCCCATGTTCTCGGAGAGCAGCCGCTGGTCGGCGGAGATCAAACACGCGCTGGTGTCGGCCGCCTGGAACCGCCTGATCCAAACCTGGGGGCCGGAGCCCGGATCCCTGGGCTACACCGCCACGGTCCCAGGCTCCTGGATCGTGTACACGCTCTGGCCGCTGATCACGGTCGCACTCGCCGTTCTCGTCGTGAAACGCCGCGACGTGTGAGTGTGCCCCCAGGAGCGAGGTCCCAGTAGCTCGTGGCAGCCTTGATGACGGTCTCTCATGAACGACCAGATGCGAGAGGTCTGCGAGAGCTTCGAAGTCGATCACGTTTCCGCAGGTCGCCGTTCGCGAAAGTCCTCTCGAAACCCGCGTGTTGTGCGAGGTACTTCCGAGAGGCTGCCGCCATGGAGTTGACGCCCGATCAGACCGCATTGGCGGTAGAACGTCACGACTGCCCGAACTGTGACGCGCCCGCCGGCAGCGCCTGCCGCACCCGGGGCGGCAAGACCGCCGCGAAGTAGCACACCCCGCGCTTCGTCCTCGTCCCCGCGCTCCGCGAGGAACTCGAAGTCCTGGTCCCCGCCGAGCCCGACCTCGCTCACATTCGGGCAAGAGCTGAGCGTCACGCCGACGGCCGGGTGAGTTTGGCGGCCACGGCGTCGAGGACCCAGTCCAGGCCGGTCGCGAAGGATGTCTCGGCGTCCACGTCCGTGCCGTCGTACACGGCCTTGGCCAGCGCCGGGAAGCGACCTGTGGCCAGCATCCTCGTCACATGCGGGCCGGAGGCGCGCTGCCAGTCGCGTTTGGACAGGCCCGTGGCACGCTCGGCGCGCAGGTTCGCGATCTCGCGCCTGATCGCGCCGGTGAAGTAGGCGCTGACAGTCTCCACGGCACGCATGACGGTGTCGATGTCGGCGAGGCCGTCGAGGGCGGCCAGCGTGGCCTCGGTCACGGCGAGGCCGTTCGGGCCCAGGGTCGGGCGGCCGCCGAGCAGGTCGGCCAGCCATTCGTGCCGGAGTGCGGCCTGCCTGGTGCGGTGGGCGAGGATGCGCAGCGCCTCCCGCCAGTCACCGGCCTGCTCCTCGGGGAGAATCTCGGCCTGGACCTCGTTCACCATGAGGTCGAACAGCTCCTCCTTGGTGGAGATGTATCCGTACAGCCGCATCGGGCCGGCGTTCAGCCGGGCGGCGACCTTGCGCAACGACACTGCCTCCAGCCCGCCCTCGTCGGCCAGCGCGATGGCGGCGGCGACGATCCGCTCCCGGTCGAGCGGCACGGGGCGAGTCGGCGGCTCCGGCCGGTCCCACACAGTCATGATCACACCGTTCTGTTGCGATGCATCATATCGGGGAAATACAGTGTATCGACATGAGACATCGTATCGCTGTGGTCGGGAGCGGCCCTGCCGGCCTCACCTTCGCCCGTGTCCTGCACCGCCATGGCTACCCCGTCACCGTCCTCGAACGCGATCCCGCCCCCGACGCCCGCCCCCCGGGCGGCACGCTGGACCTGCACGAAGGGCTGGGCCAGCTCGCACTGGACAAGGCAGGGCTGCTGACGGAGTTCCAGGCGCTGTCCCGCCCCGAGGGGCAGGCCATGCGCATCCTGGACACGGACGGGACCATCCTGCGCGACTGGCGACCTCGTCCAGATGACCGGGCCAATCCCGAGATCGACCGCGGGCAACTCCGTGACCTGCTGCTCGGCCCTCTCGACGTCCAGTGGGGGCGGGCCGTGACGCAGGTAGTGCCGGGGACCCGGGATGGCGCACTAGTCCAATTCGCGAACGGGCGACGGGAGACGTTCGACCTCGTGGTCGGCGCGGACGGCGCCTGGTCCCGGACCCGCCCGGCAGTCTCATCGGTGACGCCGCACTACACCGGCGTAACCTCGGTCGAGACCTCCCTGGACGACGTCGACACCCGCCACCCCGACCTCGCCCGGCTGATCGGCGACGGTTCCGTGGCCGTGTACGGCGTGAACCGCTCCCTCGTCGCCCAGCGCAACAGCGGCGGCCACGTCAAGGTGCACGCCCAGTTCCGCGCGCCGCTGGACTGGCACACGAACCTGGACCTGGCCGACGCCGATGCCGTGCGATCGAGCCTGCTGGCTCTGTTCGACGGCTGGGCCGCTCCCGTCCTCGACCTCCTCCGCCACGGCACCGCTTTCGTCCACCGCCCCCTCTACGTCCTGCCCGTGTCCCACACCTGGACCCACGTCCCCGGGGTGACACTGCTGGGCGACGCCGCCCACCTGATGCCACCCTTGGGGGCGGGTGCGAACCTCGCCATGCTGGAAGGCGCCGAACTCGCCGAGTCCATCGCCACCGGCCCTGGAGATCTGGACGAGGCCGTCCGCGCCTTCGAGGAACAGATGTGGGCACGGGCCGGCAGGTGGGCGAAGATCACGACGGCCGGTCTGGAACGCCTCGTGAGCCCGGACCCCGCCGAAGCCCTCGCCCTCTTCGACCAAGTCCAGCCATCCTGACTGCCAAGTGCGAGAGCACCAGCACCAACAGCTCGCCACGGCTTCGCGGGCCGGTAGGGCAATTCGCTGCGCAGGTCGTCCAGGATCCGTTCAATTCACACTGCGGACTCGTCGGGAAACCGCAGATAGACAGGGAACGGACACTCGTCGACAGGAAGGTGGGGGCCACACCCACCGAAACGCATACTTCAACTATGCGGTCTCTAGACATGCATAAAACACATCCTGCACTACGGAGTTGCGGGAGATGTCCGCACCGCCCCCCACTGGTGGGACGACGGCGTCGCCCGGATCGCCATCCGCGCCGGCACCCGCGCCAAGACGACTGGAAAGGACACCGACAACCCTCCTGGGAGTGACGGACACCGCTCCCTCCCGGACGAGACCATCACAAGCGATGGCCAGTCGAGCGGATGACGGGCAGTTCGAGGGGCTTGGCCGCCTCCAAGACGCGGTCGACGGGGCCGGTTCGGCCGGATACGCGACGGCCCCCGCACACCCCGGAGACGCGGGGTATACGGGGGTCGTGCGCCACTACAGCGCTTCGGTCACCACACGGTCCGGCTAGCTGCCCGGGGCGCGGCGGCGTCGGAACCAGACGAGTGCCACGCCGGCCGCGAGCAGTGCTGCGGCGATGGCGGCGACGGTGAGCACCTGGGCGCCGGTGTCGGCGAGGCCTCCGCCCTTGTCGCCGTCGTCGCTGGTGGGCGGTGTGGCGGGCGGCTGGCTCGGTGTGTGGCTGCCGGACGGGGTGGGTGCCGGGGTGGTCGGGTGCCCGGTGCTGCCTGACGGGGCCGGGGTCGGCTTCGTCGGCGTCGGCTTCGGGGAGGGCGGGGTAGTGGAGGTGTCGGTGGTGCCTCCGAGGTAGAGCATGCTCGGGTCGTCCGCGTCGTTCGTCATCGCCTTGACGCTGTTCTTCGTGGTGCGCGGCAGGTTGCGGTGCTGCGCCTGGAAGCGGAGCTCGGTGATGTTGCGCTTGGGTGCCTTGGAGAAGTCGACGCCGCCGACTATGTACACCATCACGCCCTGGTCGGTGTCGACGTTGTACTTGAACTCGCCGTTCAGGTAGATCTTCCGGTACCGCTGGAACAGCTCGTTCTTGTCCCACTTCTGGTTCGGGGCGCGCAGCGGCCACCGCTTCACATCGTTGCTGTTGATGATGCTGTGGTAGTCGGTGGGCGTCTTGGCGTCCTGGATGCGGATCCACTCGGCCGCGACGCGGGAGGTGTAGACGCGCCGCAGGTCCGCGTACTGGGGTGCGGTGTTGACGGTCTTCTCGACCGCCGGGACGATCATCCGGTTGATGACCGCCTGCGCCTGGTCACGCTGGGCCTTAGTGGGGTGGCAGGCTGCTTCACCGCCGCCGGGCTGGGTGGTGAAGTCCTGCTCGACCGACTTCAGGCGCAGCGGGGCGTCCAGGATGTAGATCCCGCCGTCCTGCTCGCGGACCTTCGCGGGCTTGGGTTCGATCCAGTTGCGGATCGTGGTGAAGCACGGGCGGCCGTCGACCCTGGGGAGTTGGGCCCAGAAGCGTTTGCCGAGGTCGGTCCCCGGGTCCATGGCCTTGAAGAAGTCGTGCTTCATCTGGAGGTCAGCCTCCAGTAGCACGCGGCCGGCGTCGGTGGAGGCGAACTTGGAGTCCATGATCCGGTCGGGCTGGTCCGGGTTGAGGTTGACCCAGAACTTGTCCGGCGTGAGTGCCAGCCAGGTGAAGAAGGAGTCCGAGATCAGCTTGGCCTTGGCCTTGCCGCCGAAGGACGGGTTGCCGTCGGGGTCGGGGTTCTTCCTCGCGGAGAACGCGTAGTCGATGCCCTTGCCCTTCACGGGCCTGCCCACGTACTTGAGTTCGAGGCTGGTGAAGTCGACGCCGCCCGGGCCCCGGCCGCGGTTGCCGCCCGGGTCGAGGGAGCGGACGTAGGCGTTCTCCCGCTTGGCGATCTCACGGGTGGGCGGAGAGCCGTCCACGATCTTCGCCGCACCGCCGGCATAGGAGTACCGTCCGGGCGGGGCAAGGTTGGTGTCCACGCGCGAGTACTTGGTGCGCTGGTACTGCGGGAGCCCCAGCGCGCGGTGCTCGTAGGTGGTCAGGCGGCGCTGGCCGAGGTTGTTGCGGCCGAACTCCTGCCGGAACTTGTTCATCAGCGAATTCGTCTCTTTGGACTGCTCATCGCCGAACACGTACCGCATGCGGTAGTTCTTGTACTTCGGGTCCTTCATCAGGGCCCGGGTGGCGGCGTTCTGCTTGTCGTCGTGCTGGCCGCCGGCCTTCGCCTCGACGAACTCGCCCGTCTTGTGGTTGACCGCGTCCAGGCGCCGCCGGTACACCTTGCCGGTGTCGGGGTCCTTGACATCGATCTCGACCTCGCACAGCCATTCCGGGCCGTGCAGACCGAGATCGTTCACGAGCTTGCGGTGGAAGGCGTCACCGCGGCGGTTGTTGCCGTAGGTGCCGATGTAGTCGTTCCTCAGGTACGCGTCGAACGACGGCGCCTTGCGCTTGCCGGAGCGCTGGTTGAGGTTGTAGCGGGCGTAGACGCGGCGCGGGTCGTCCTCCTTGTACTTCCGGTAGTTGCGTCCGATCTTCTTGAGAAAGGCGTCGCGCTCCTGCGGATCGTCGGGCAGCGTGAGGCCGTCGAAGGACTCGCGGGGGTTGTCGTAGCCGTAGGAGTCCCAGTCGATCGCGGGGCGCACGCTGCCGTCGGTCTCCCACGGCTGGGAGCCCGGCGCCGCCGGTGTGCCGGAGGTGCCGAACTTCTGGTCGCAGGGCTTGCCCGGACTCGGCGGCCGGCGTGCCGCCTCGGCCTGCCCGGTCAGCTGCGGCAGTCCGCTGAACGCCATGATGCCGGCGCAGGCGAGAGAGACCGCAACGCGCATCAGATTGCGCCTGCGGCGGGGTATGGGGTGGCTCACGTAGCTTCTCCCGTGAGGGGCCCAGAAATGGTGAGAGATGCTCAGAATCCCGGGGCGCCAGGGGCCCCCGTGGTCGGTGGCGCCGCCGAAGCCCACACCCTAAAGGACTCACCATGTTCAGGTCATGACTGTTTCACGGCGCGCCGGGCCTCAACTGGCAGTCCACACACGATCGTTACTGGACCACCAGACGTGCTGCGTATGCTCGGGCGCCATGAGCACTGGCGACGAGAACGAGTGGACGGGCAACCCACTGCTGAAGCAGTGGCTGAGCGAGCGGCAGGACGCCTTCGAGCTGTGGGCGGCCCAAGCGGGTGGCAGCTGGGACTTCACCATGGAGTCCGTGGACCGGCTTGAGGCCCTGATCCGGTCCCTTTTCTCCTCGTCCGGCGAGATCGAGGCCGCCCAGGACACCGCGTTCGTCCAGGGCGCCCACTGGTACCTCGGGGAGGTGTTCGCCCGCGCTCACGGCATGGAGTGGCAGCAGCGCCCCGGAGGCGACCCGGAAGATCTGCCCTTCGTCATCCAGGCCGGAGGCACCGGAGGTATCGGGGCGGATGACGAGGGCGAGGAAGAGGAGCTGGCCGTCCTCTGCCCCGCCGACGAGATCGAGGCCCTGTTCCTGCGTGACGACGACAACCACCTCCGTGACGCCCTCGAAGGCTGGTTCTAGCCGCTGTGAGCGGCGCGGGCCGCGTTCTTTCAGGAGTTTCCCCCCGATGGGTGCGGCCTCCTGCCAGGCCTGTTCGCGTTCTGCCCATTCGCGAGATCTCGCATCGGCACGAACCGCGGTGCACGCTCCTCCTGTCAGGGCGGCGCCCCCGGACGGACCAGGGCTTGCGGGGCCAACCCCTCCGCGATCCAGAGTTCGACCGTTGCGTTCATCCACGCGTGGCTCCGTCACGCCCAAAGCAAGGAAGTGTCATGCCTACAACCCGGGTGGCAGAGAGCCTCCGATGACTCGACGGCGCGTAGACCCGCGCCCGCCACACCTCGGGAGGTACCCGCTGATGGCTCCCGCCGCCACGCGCGCAGTGATCGCCGCCCACTTGACCGACGCGCTGGCCGGCGAGCGCAGTGCGATACCGAGGGGACCGTTCGGGTTGGTGCAGGTGTCGAGCATCGAGGACAGCGCTGGCTTCTCCTTGTCGGTGGTGGTCAGCTTCCAGACCGACTTGATGTGCGTGTAGTCCTTGGCGTACGTGCACCAGAAGGCGTGGTTCGTGGGCTTCCAGTCGGCCGGCCCGCTGTCGGACTTCGAGGAGTTCGCGGACTCCGAGGCGATGAGCAGCTGGGGGTCCTTCAGGTTGTTGCCAAAGGCCTTGCGCTGACCGGCACTCCAGGTGTCGGCGCCGGAGCGCCAGCCTTCGGCGAGGGGGACCATGTGGTCGATGGTGGCCTTGGCGACGTCGGTGACGCTGGTGTCGTCGTAGACGGAGTACCACGTGCCGAAGACGGGCTGGCAGTGGTCGGGTTCGTCCTGGACGTTCTTGCCGTCGCGGGCAAGGACGTCCTGGCGGGTGGTGGAGCCGTCCGGCTGGGTGGACCAGATGTCGGACTTGTCGCGGGCGTAGCCGTCCAGGGAATGCGGTGGGGCGATGGTGAGCGCGGCCAGCTCCGCGCGGGCGATCGCCACAGGCGGCGGCGCGGGCGGATCGGCGAGAGCCGGGGCGAGCGTGACCGGCAGGGGGTGTGTCCGTTGCGCCCTGCATGGACGAACTTCTCGATCCCGCCTTCGGCATGCCGGAGCTGTACGAGCCGCGCCTGCCGCTGCTCACCCTCACCGAGGCGCACCAACTGCTGGACGCCCTGCAGCACTTCGGCACGACCGACCACGACTGGGGCGCCCAGGCCCGCCACTTCGCCGCCGAATTCGCAGCACGCGTCCCCTCACGCGCCCCCTGACGATCGGCCCGCCCTGCTCTGCGAGGAGATGAGTCGCGACAGCTCCGTTCGGTGTCGCACGGTCTTGGCGGCCCGCCGCCGCGTGCAGGATTCCCGGAACGGCACGTAAGCGGTGGAAACGGCCGCCGTCGTGTCCCACACGGCTCCGGCCTCGGCGTGGACCGCTGGGTGGTTGAACGCACCATCGCCTGGTTCCACGGCTTCCGGCGCCTACGCATCCGCTGGGAACGACGGGATGACATCCACGAAGCAGTCCTCGGCCTCGCCACCTGTCTCATCACACACCGGCACGTCCAACGCCTTTGTCAGGACCTCTTGACGTCCAGTAACGCAACCTCAACCTGGCGGCGTGAACGAACGGACTCCACAGCGCCGCCCCATCCAACCTGGCTCGAAGAACTTCTGCGGGACAGCCTAGGACGAATCCAGGACGGGTCCAGGACGGTCGAAGGACCCTCGTACGTAGCGTCTCCCACGGGGTGGTCAGCCGTCGCCGGCGGGCCGCGAATCCCGTCGCCCAGCTGAGTGGAGTCCACAAGAGGGTGTCTTCAAGTTGTGGGTGGGGTCGGCGCGTCGAGGAGGCTGGTGGTGTGCGGGTGTCGTGGCAGGCTTCCGCGTCAGGCCGCCGCGCTGTGCCGCCGGCAGCCTATCCCCACCAAGATCATCTCGTGGCCCGAGACAACTTGACGGCACCGGATCGGGGCCTCTCCACGGTGCACTGCCCCACCATCGTCCGCCGTTTCACGCCGGGTCCACCCAGACGGTCTGCCAACCGCCAGGAGCATCAATTTCACGGATGGCCACCGGCACCTGACAAGAAAGGGGAAGGTCCCCTCACGCCCTTGCCGGGAGGCCGGTGCGATCACTGACGGCCCGGCAAGGGATTCATCCACCATCAACGGAGGAAACCATGATGCGCAACCCCAAGGTGACATTCAGTGGAATACGCAGATCCGTCGCGATCGGCGGACTTTCTGTCCTTGCTATCGCAGGGATAGCCCCGGTCGCCATCGCGTCGGGCACGAGTGGGACGACGAACGGCTGCTACTCGACGTGGGGCAGCACGGGCACCAACGCGCACTGCACGAATCCGAGCATTCAGATGGATGGCGCCGTCCGGAACCATGCGTCGTGTGACTTCCAGCCGGACAAGGTCTCCGAATGGATTTGGACCACCAAGGGGTCGGTTTTCGACAACTGGGGGCAGCTCGACTGCGCTTGGAACATCAGCCGCTCACGTGTTGAGTACACCACCTGATATCCCAGACAGCGGCAGGCCCGGGGTCGTGATGACCCGGGCCTGCCGCGCCCATCGTCGTCGTCTGAACTGTGAGTAGGAAACTATGGGTCCCGTTCGGGAAGCAGCAGAATCCGATGTGGTGGCGAGAGTGACCGATCTGGTTCAAGGGTACTCCAAGAATCCGGTCATAGCAGGGCTTACGATCGAGATCGAGGCTGGAGTTCTGGGACTTCTGGGACCGAACGGCGCGGGCAAGACCACGTTTTTGCGAAGCCTGGCAACGGTGCTGCCTCCACGAAAAGGGAGGATCGAGATCCTCGGCGAGGTCATCGATTCACCACGTGCCGCTCGCGAGGCGCGCCGGAACATCGGATTCCTGCCGCAGGACTTCGGTTACTATCCCAGCTTCACGGTCACCGAATTCGTCGAATACTGTGCATGGCTTCGCGACACACCTGCCGGACGCAGGCCGAAGGATACGGCTGACGCGATCGAGCGGGTCGGCCTCATGGGCCGCGCGAAAGAGAAGATGGGTGCACTCTCCGGCGGCATGATCCGACGGGCCGGCATTGCCGCGTCAATTGTCGGAACACCCAAGCTGGTCATCATGGATGAACCGACGGTAGGGCTGGATCCGGCGCAGCGTGTGGAATTCCGAGAGCTGATAAGGGACCTTGAGGAAACCGCGGTCATCGTGAGCACGCATCTCATCGAGGATGTTGCCTCAATCTGCTCCGAGATCGCTGTGATGGCCGAGGGGCGCATCCGATTCCGCGGTACGCAGGCCGAGTTGTGCGGTTTCGCCCATGGGCGGTCGCCGGGGGATACCCAGCTTGAACGCGGATACCTAGGGCTTCTCAAGCCCGGGATGGAGCACCTCGTATGAGGATCTTCATGACAGAGATCAGACGTTCCCCCTTGCGTTGGTGGCTTCCCGCACTCCTGGCCGTCGATCTTCTGGCGATATTTGGCCGCAGCCGTTACTGGATAGGCGAATGGCCGCAGACGAGCGTTCAGGCGCAGATTCCTGCCTTCTATTTCGGGCCTGCCGCGGCGGCCGCAAGCGCGTGGGCTTCGGGGCGCTCCCGGAGGCGAGGTGCCGATGATCTCATGAGAGGGGCGGCCAGAAAGATCTGGCAACCGAACGTCGTGCAACTAGCCTCGACCTTGTGCTACTTGGTCGGCGTTTACCTTGCTGGATGTCTCACAGCGGCTACGGCGTCGGAACTTGGGGTGCACGGCTCTGGGTTCCTCTGGCCCAGCTACATTGCACTCGGGCTCGCACTGGTGGTTTCTTTTGCCGCCATCGGGCATACAATCGGTCGCATCGTTTCAGCCCCTTACGGCGGTTCCGCGATTGCAGGGCTGGCATGCCTTGCGTGCGTAACGTGGCTAGGCGACCAGAACTCGCTGGGTCTGTTCACAATATCGGGTGCGCCATTTCTGCGAGTGCGGACAGTGCCGCTGCTGGCCCGTTTTGCCTGTGCCCTGGTGATCATTGGCGCAGGTGGCCTGGCACTGCATTACTCCTATACGCATCGTGCGGCCAGAGCTATTCGCCCTGGAGGTGTGTTCTTCGCTGCCATGCTTCCCGTTCTGGGACTCCTCCTGGTGGCAGGTCCGGTACAGGGCGAGCGAGATCCGGCGGAAGCGCGGCAAGTGTGCACGAAGACCGTGCCGAAGCTCTGTTTCTGGTCAGAGGACTCGAAGTATCTCAGCACTGCCACGGCGATGGCGGACCGCGCAGCGGCGCTACCGGCTCCATTCGTCAGTCCGCCGCTCCTCACGGAACAGGGTCTGACCGGAGAGAAGACGAGCGTCACCTCTTTCTACGTCCTTGAGGGATCGATGTGGGATCCTGCGGAATCGATGGCCGGTGCGATTCTGACTCACACTCGACCGCCTAAATGCACCAAAACGGGCAACTTGTCGGAACCTGCAATGGTCGCTTCCGGTAATGTCACCATGTGGCTGGCCATGCGGATCTACGGCGGAGTCCGGCCGGCCGGGATGCATGGCGAGCCGCCGGGTGTCGATATGGCGGCAGTAGAGCAAATCCTCAGACTTCCGGCCGAGCGCCAGGACGCATGGGCGTTGTCGCAGTGGGCCGTGGTACGCGATGCGCTCTGCTAGCGCGCTGACGACGACCGCGCTGTATCTCCGCGCGCATGCCATCCGTTCGTCCGCGACGCTCTTTGCCATCGCTCTCCTGGCGGATCTCACTCTCGGCACCCAGACCGTCGATTTCCCATCGGTCCGGCCCGGCGGATCGTTGAGCTTCCCGCTCGAACACGAAGTGGCCCTGATCATTGCTGTACTTGTCGGGCAGAGCTTCAGCAGTCATATGGGGTCATTCGAAGAAGCAGGCGCGATCGGCTTTCAGCACTACAGAACCCGACATCTACTCTCGGCCTGCCTGCTGGCCTTGGCCACATCCGCCGCGATCTTTGGAATCGCTGGAAATGCGCTTGCCGCTCAGCACCTCCGGGCCATGCTCGGGGACATAGGCATAGCTCTGGTTTCGGGTCGCCTGTTCGGCTGGGGGCTGTCATGGATACTGCCCGCGTGCAGCATCTTTCCAATGACGTATCTCGCCCAGGACACCACAGGCCATCACCTGCCCTGGGACTGGGCGGGCCGGCCACCGTACGACCCGGAATCCTGGGGAATCGCCATCCTCGTGTCGACGATCGGCGTCGTGAGCTTCTTCCGCGACCGGCGCGTCAGGGTTTTGACCGGCAGGGCGAGCCGGTGAGTCAGGCGTAGAGGCGTGTGTTGGACGCTCACCCCTGCTACGAGTTCACGAGCGGCAGCCATACGAGCAGTGCCATCAGGAGGTGAGTGAGCACCGTCCGGTAGGCCCCGACCCTGGACACGACCACCCCGAACCCATCCCCGTCCCCAGCGTCTGCACTCCGCCCCACATCCGACCCGGCTCCGCCACGGCCCCTACAGCCACCGTCCGCCGCCCACCGGTCCCTGCCACCGCTGTGACCGCACCCGATACCGCGAAACCACAGCACACGACGGCCCCGCCGCTCGGGCCGTCAACCGAAGCCCAGCTCCTGCGGCAGGTACTCCCACTGCATCCCGGTATGCAAGACGCACAGGATCCCGCAAGCGCCTGCCGGTCCGGTACCCTCGGCCGCCCTCCGCCTGCTTTCGGCGCCGGCTCTGGCAACACCGGCTCGATCAGCGACCACAGTTCATCCGACACGATCCACGGCCGCGGCTGACGTTTCCCCACGGCCAGGCCAACGACCACCCGAACCGAAAGTCATATGATCAAAGGCTTCTGTTAGGGCCTCTTAACGTTCGAGTCGGGGTCTGGCACAAGTTCCGGATGCTGTTGGTGATCTTCAGGCCGTCAGTCTTTGGCAGAGCCGCTGGAAGTGGGTGCGTGGTCGGGGTGGAGAGGTCGGTGTTGTGCCGGGCGGGAAGCATTCGCTGAGACGGACGATGTTGGTTCCGGCAGCTGTGAGCACGTGTTGGACGTGTGTCTTCGCCAGGCCGCGGTAGAGGCAATGACGCAGGCCGTGAGCGTGGACCGTTTCAGACACCGTTGCTTCGCAGCCCGCCCGGATGGCATACCTCTGCTGCCAGTTGCTGGTCTTCTGGTCTCTCCAGACGTGTGTCTGGATCTTCTGCTGGGCTTCTGGCAGGAGGAGGATGTGGCGTCCTTTGCCATCGACATTGCCCCCGCACTTCATGCGGTCGTCGCATTCCCGGCATGCCCTGCGTGGGAAGAGGACGGACAACCGGCGATGCCCGTCGCCCAGGGCGGGTTTCCAGGGCGGGCTGGTGATGCCGTTGGGGCAGGTGACGGTGCGGGTGTCCCAGTCGATGTGGAAGTTCTCCTTCGTGAAGCCCGGCCGCTGGGCGGACTGCGGGTCGTCGCGGACCGGGCCGAGCAACCCCATCGCCACCGCGGCCACCCCTCCGACCGCCGAAACCGCCCCGCTCCCACCAGAGCAGCACCACAAAGACATCAACAGAGGCACGGTCGGCAGACTTCACTCCACCGAGTGGAGATCACCAACAGCATCAGTTCCGTGATTTCCTGTCTCAATCGATTTGGCCCCCGTCTCAGGTGATCTGGTCCGATTCGCTTGTCATCTCAGACGGTTCGGGCCGGCATTGCCTTTCCGAGGCAGAGC